>CAYUIQ010000006.1:0-78494 GCA_964444795.1 uncultured Planctomycetaceae bacterium | reverse complement strand
ATTACGATCCGCACTACGACGTCTACGTCCACGACCGAAAGACCGGCACCTCGACCAACGTGACCCATACCCGCGGCTACGACGCCGAAGCATCGTTTTCGCCCGACGGCCGGCTCATCGCGTTGGCTTCCAACCGGCGTGCTTATCGCGAGAAGCTGAGTGAGGAAGAGCAAAAGAAGTTCGAGATCGATCCGGCCTATATGATGGATCTTTACGTAATGAACGCCGACGGCACGAACATCCGCCGGGTCACCAGCGAGGCGGGATACGACGGCGGGCCGTTCTTTTCGCCCGACGGACGGCGTATCTGCTGGCGCCATTTTTCCGAAAACGGCGCCACCGCCGAGATCATGACGATGAACGTCGACGGCACCGACAAGCGCCGCCTCACCCAGATGGGCGCCATGTCCTGGGCACCTTTCTATCACCCCAGCGGCGAGTATCTGATCTTCACCACGAACCGCCACGGATTCGCCAATTTTGAACTCTACATGATCGACACCCAGGCGAAGTCCGAACCCGTCCGCGTGACCCATACGGCCGGTTTCGACGGACTGCCCGTTTTCACTCCCGACGGAAAACGACTCGCCTGGACGACCACTCGCGGCGCGTCGAAGCAATCGCAGATCCATATCGCCGATTTCAACCATGCCGCGGCAAGGAAACTGCTGGGGCTGGATCGGCGTACCGGCTCGACCTCAGCGCCCGCGGCCGACGAGACCGACTCGGCACGACGCGAGGCGACCCAAGCAAGCCGGGAAACGTCGCCCGACTTCACCGCCGAAGACGTTCGCCGCCACGTCGAGTACCTCTGTCGCGAGGAGCTGGCCGGTCGCATGACGGGCACTCGCGGCGAACGACTGGCCACGGCCTACGTGGCCGAGTATTTCGAGCAACTCGGATTGCAGCCGGCCGGCGACGACGGCTCGTGGTTCCAGGAGTTTTCCTTTACCGCCGGCGCCGCGCTCGGCAGCCATAACCAACTGACCGCCGGCGACCGCCGCTACACGGTCGACGAGGATTGGCGTCCGTTGGCTTTCTCGTTGACGGGCAAGATCGAAGCGGCGCCGGCCGTGTTTGCCGGTTACGGACTAACGGCCCCCAAGACCGACGACCAGGAAGCCTACGACTCGTACGCCCACCTCGACGTAACCGACAAGTGGGTCCTCGTGCTGCGTTACCTGCCCGAGGGGATCGACCCCAAACGTCGCCAACACTTAGCACGCTTCTCCACGCTTCGCTACAAGGCCATGTTGGCTCGCGATAAGAAAGCCCGGGGGCTGATCGTCGTCAGCGGTCCGAACTCGAAGGTGAAAAACCAACTGGCGCGGCTGCGGTTCGACGGCTCGCTTTCCGGTTCGAGTGTTCCGGTGATCAGCGTGACCGACCGCGTGGCCGGCCAGTGGCTTGCTGAGGGGGAGAAGAATCTCAAGCAGTTGCAGGATACGCTCGACAAGGGGCAGTTGTTGATGGGGTTCGAGATCCAAAACCTGACGCTTTCCGGCCAGATCGACATCCAGCGGATCAAGAGCACCGGACGTAACGTGTTGGGCCGGTTATCCGCGGGTGACCAGCCCAGCGAGCGGATGGTCGTCGTCGGTGCCCATGTCGATCACCTGGGCACCGGACACGCCGGGGCGTCGCTTGCCCGCGAGGACGAGAAGGACGGCATCCACTACGGCGCCGACGACAACGCCTCGGGCACCGCCGCGATGCTCGAAGCGGCCCAGTATCTGGCCACACTCAAGTCACGGGGTAAATTGCCCTTGAAGCGCGACGTTGTGTTTGCCGCCTGGTCGGGCGAGGAAGTGGGCGTCCTCGGCTCGGCCCATTTCGTTCGCACGATGCAAGAGTCGCTCGGCGATGCGCCGGAAGGCAAGCATCCTTCGCCGGATGAAGAGGAAGAAGATAGCCAGGGGAGCACGATTTACCCCGCCGTTGCCGCGTGTCTGAACATGGACATGGTCGGCCGGTTGGAAAAAGCCCTGGTGCTCGGCGGCACGGGTTCCTCCAGCGTGTGGAGCGGCGAGATCGAACGCCGCAACGCGCCCATCGGCCTGCCCATCACGCCCCGGGCCGACAGCTATCTCCCCTCCGATGCCACGCCGTTTTACCTGGCGGGCGTACCGATTCTCTCGGCCTTCACCGGTTCGCACAGCGATTACCACACGCCGCGCGACACGCCCGACAAACTCAACTACGAAGACGCGGCACGGATCGCGCGATTCATGGCGTTGGTCACTCGCTCGGTTGCCGTACGCGAGGCGGCCCCCGATTACATCAAGCAAAAGGCCCCGACCGCCGGGCGCCGGGCGCATCTCCGCGCGTATCTCGGCACGATTCCCGACTATGCCGAGTCGGACGTCAAGGGCTTGAAACTCTCGGGCGTCTCGGGCGGTGCTCCGGCAGACAAGGCCGGCTTGCGCACCGGCGACCTGATCGTCGAGTTGGCCGGCCGAAAGATCGAAAACATCTACGACTACACCTACGCCATCGAAGCGCTGAAGATCGGCCAGGAAGTCTCGATCATCGTCGTCCGCGGCGAAAAGCGGCTGACGCTAAAGATCACGCCCGGCTCACGAGAGTGAGAGGACCCGGTTCTCACGCGAAGATGAATTCCCCGGCCACAAACGACGCGAGGTTGGCCGCGATGATGGCCGTGAAGTCGCGGAGCGTGGCCAGTCGGGAAGACGGCTTGGCGCTTACGTAGACAAGATAAAACAGCCCGCATTCGGCCAGCGGCGCGAAGGTCTCGGCCACGGCCAGATACGCCACGCGGCCGTAAGACTGCCAAACGACGTAAGGCAGTACCAGGGCCACGACCGGATAGGTACAGGCGGTGAGCCACACGCCGGCCAGGAGCCGATGGCTTGTCGGATGACGCCGCGACAGCCCAAAGAGCAGTACCGGGATCTCAATCGCGATGGTGAGCAGGTAGCCGATCGGTAGAAACTGCCAGGCTTCGTGAGGAGTTGGAGGCACGGTTGCGAATACCGGGGATTTCGGGGAACTGGGGAGAGATTTCAATCGTCTAAGGGCAAAGCAGGGCGGTGCGTCAACACGTTACCATGACCGAGGGCGAGGATCCAGCGGACCACCCCCCCCTCACGGAGGGAAAAGGGCTGGCTTCACGGCCCGGGATAAGGTAGAATCGCCCAGATTGAGGGGGTCCATGTAATGCGAGCTTTCGCACGGGAGGAGAAGACATGAGCCGTGGTAGAGAAAACGTTCGATGGGCGTGCGTGGCTTTGGTGGGACTCGCGTTTATCTGCACGGTGCAAACGGCCCTGGCCAACTTGGCGCTTCCGCTTTCCGAGGGCGAGGTGCCACCGCAACCGATTTTCGAGTCGCCCAAACCGGCCCCGTCCGCACCGGCCGCCTTCGTCGTCCAGATTGATCGGAAGCAGAGCGGCAGCCGCATCGTCATCCCGAGGAAGCTTCTGGCCCAGAACGTGTCGATCGAAACGGAAGAGGCCGTTTCGAGTTTGGAGAGCCGCACGGTCGTCGCGGGGGCGGTTCTCTCGACGGTCATTGCCGGTGGCGTGCTGGTTCTGGTCTTTGCCCGACGCCGCAAGACGCGCATGGCGGTGGCCGCTTCGGTGGCCGTGGTCGCCAGTCTGGTGATCTTCGCCGGCACGACCGTTGCGGATTTGGCCGTGCCGGGGCGTACCCCGACCTTCAACAGGCCGGCGATAAGACCGACCCCCACCATCGTCGTGGAAATGACGGACCAGGGCAACGAAATCGTCTTGGTCATCGGCCGCGATGCGCCCGCGGTGCTGAAGTAGAACGAACCACACCGTGGAGCTTCCGACAGCAATGGCGGGTTCGAGCGACGACGCGCGGCCGGTGCATGCTCTGCGACTGGCCGCCGGGTACGGAGCGGTTCACGCCGCGGTCGACGGCGCGTGTATCTCCCTGCTTGCCTGGTTGGACGTCTTCTCCTCGGCGACCACCGGAAATATCTTCGCCGGACACTGGACCGTCTCGACGATCTGGACCCTCTTTGTTCTCTACAACTGCCTGGCCTTCGGGCTGCAATTCTCGATCGGGGCGGTGGTGGATCGCTCGGGCCGGTATCACACGACAACGTTGATCGGTTTGGCGCTGGTCGGTTTGGCGATTACGGCGTTTCGCGCGTCGCCCTACGTTGCCGTCGTGTTGGTGGGCGTGGGAAATGCGGCGTTTCACGTCGGCGCTGGGGCGCTCGTCCTGCGGTTGTCACCCCGCCGTGCCGCGGCGGCCGGCATTTTCGTCGCCCCCGGGTCGATCGGCGTGGCGCTCGGCGCCTGGTGCGGGAAATCGCTCCCCCACTGGCAATGGTTCTTCCTCGGCGCACTTTTGGCCGGTGCCGTGACCGTCTGCTGGTTGAGAACGAAAGCGGCCCTCGACCGGCGACCTTCACCCCAGCCGATTTCGCTCCGCCGCGGCGTCGCCCCGCTGGCCGTCGGCGCGCTGATGCTTTCGGTGGCCATCCGTTCGACCGTCGGTCTGACGATCGTCCGCCTTCACCAGGGAAGCCTCTATATTCTCCTCGGGCTGGCTCTGGCGGGGTTTCTCGGCAAGGGGATCGGGGGCCTGATTTCCGATCGGATTGGCTGGATCAAGACGAGCGTGGGGGCCCTTCTGCTCTCGGCGCCGTTGCTGGCGATTCTGGTGGGCAATGTGCCGATGGCCGTTGTCGGCGTGGTGCTCTTTCAAATGACCATGCCGGTCACGCTGTTGGCCATCTACCATGTCTTTCCCGAGGAACCGGGCCTCGCCTTCGGACTGCCCACGCTGGCGCTGCTGCTGGGCGCCGTTCCCATTTTCGTCTGTCCGCTGGCATGGTTTTCCGGCAGCGCGCCCCTGCTGGCGATGATCGGCATGTCGGCCGCGACGCTGCTGTTCGGCCTGCCGCCGATCCTTCGCCGGGAGCGTTAGGGCCAGACTACTTCGCCTTACCGCCCCAGAGTTCCGTCAACAGACGGCAAGTCTCCGCGTCGTGTTTGACCGTTTCGAATTGGATGAACGGAAAGTGGTCGTTCACCCCATAGTACGCTTCGGTCATCTCGGCGAAGAAATCCGCCGCACTGGCCAAGGCCGGGTGACGCACCGTCTGGCCGTCGAAGCGGAGCACCGCATCGTATTGCTTACTCTCGGCGGCGCGGCATCGGGCCTCCTCGATCCGCTTGCGATCGGCGTCGCTCAGATTGCGGTCGAAGTGCGCCCGGGCAAGCTGATTGAGAATCGCGAACGGCTGAAGCCCCTGCCATCGGACAAACGCCCCCGGATTGCCGACCTCGACCGCGCCGGCCTTGTCGCCTTTCCCCGATGCCACATGATAGGCCACGTAGGGGACGGCCCGGTTATTCTCCTCCAGCCAAAGATGTACCTCCTGGAGCTTCTCCAGCGAGCCCTCGGGCATGTAGCGCCGGACCAGATGCAGCTTGTGTTGCAGCAACCGGCACAAGGCGTCGCCGTGCGCTTTTTGCCGCACCAGCGCCGGGTGTACATGGACAGTCCAGCCTTCGATGCTTCGCTGCTCGTAGTCCTTTGCCTGGGGGACCGTCTTGTCATCCGCGTTCTCTTGCACCTCGGGAGAGCCGGGCCGCGCATCAAGAACCGCTGCCAGCGAGCGCGTCGTTTCGTTCTGCCGCCGCACGTCGACGCCCCAGAGATCCTGCAACAGCTCGAACATTTCCGGATCGACCTGCTGGAGTTCGGCGCGGACAAACGGGTAAAAGTCGTTGGCGCCGAAATAGGCTTCCGTGCTTTCGGCCAGATACTCCATGGGATTGCTCAAGGCGTAGTGCTTCGTGGCCGACGAATAGCGACAGAGAACCGAATCGTAGATGCCACTCTTCTGGAGCCGTTCGTAAGCTTCCTTCAGCCGCCGGTTGCTGTAGTGCCGCCCGCCGCCGAGGTAGAGGTAATCGTAGCCGTGCGCCAATTCGTGGCAGGCAACCCACGGCTGATGCAACGCCGACCGGCAGAAGCCCTTGGCCCGGCTGAAACTGACCAGCGTCGTCAGCCCCTCGGGGCTCGGATAACCGCGCCGCAGCAGCCATCGGTGCGAAGGATGGCAGGCCGTACCCGGGCCGGTATCCCACTCGACCCAAAGCGGCACCCGCTCCTGCATGATCGCCACGGCAGCCGCCGGCAGGGTGATGCGCGTCTGGTAAAGCTGACTCCGCAGGTGATCGAGCACCGCCTTCATTCCGTCCGGCTGATCGGCCAGATCGCGCCGGGAGATGTAGACGATCCAACCTTCCATATTGCGAATATCAAAATTCTCCAGCGGCGCGGCCGAGACGCGCTGCGGCTTCTCGTCGTCGTCGGGCCGGGCGGAGCCGGCCAGTAGAAGTACGGTGAAAAGCGGTATCGTGGCTTGCAGGAAGCGTGGCATGGTTCTCATGGCGGCGGGGATCATCCGGTGGGGGTGGTTTTGGCGGGAGATTGCAGCGTGTCACCTTAACAATGATAACGCAATCGCCGCCGAATTGCCAGGATCTCTTCACGGGTCCGTTTAGCCCCGGCACTTGTGCCCGGCGCTTCCGCCGAACTCACGCGCACTGGGTGCCACTGGCATCTTGCCAGTGTTCTTTCGCCCGTAGCTTGCACTGGGAAACAACCGAGACACATTACGCGAGTTGATCGCGTTGAAACAACGTGCTACTCCACCGTTCCTGAAGGGGCGGGGCCACCCTATATCGGATTCCCGGGGCGAAATCGGTTGCCGCTAGGGGCTCGTTCTGGTCGGGCAAGGTGCAAGCTACGATTCCAGGAAGCACTGGCAAGATGCCAGTGGCACCCGACCCGCTCAGTCAGCCGCCGAAAACGCTACGATGCGCCCGTCTTCCAGAGCCACGAAGATGCGGCCCGTGTGGTCCACCGCCGTGCCACTCTTGACGACCGGACCGGGGAGCGGTTGACGCCAGACGGCCGTGCCGTCTTTGAGGTTCAGCGCCACCAGGAACGACGTCTTTGTACCGTCGAGGCCCGGATGGCCGGCGACGACCAAGGCGTTGTCGGCGACGATGAAACTGTTGTAGCGCGCACCGGGTGGTTTACGCCAGATCGTAGCGGTTGCCTGACCGGGGCGACGTTGCACGCCCCAGCGAGAAATCGGCTTCACCGGGCGATGCTGTCCCGGAGGAAGCGGCGGCAAGAGCGACAGACCGCTGTGCCAACTGCCGTCGTACGTGGCGTCGTAACAGAACGTCTTGCCGTCGGCCAGCGTGCAGTCCAGCGACGCGTATTTCCCGTAGTCGGGGAAGTAAGCGTAAAAGGCCGTATGGCGGGTCGAACGGGGAAAATCGCTCGGCGTGTTGAGACATTTACCCGTGGCCAGATCGTATCGGGCTTCTTCATGCACGCCACCGGCCGCAAAGCGGAGTTCGCCGCCGCGGATCGAGAGACTCCCCTGCAAGGAGACGCCGTTGTCGACCTTCTCGGATGTCGTGCCGGAGGTGTCGTTGTACCACTTCACCTTGCCCGTGGCGCCATCCAGAGCGTAGACATGCGTGGTGTCGTAATGGGCGATCCCCGCCGCGGCGTAGACGACCCCGTCGTGGGCAACCACGCCACCGGCCACGGGCCAGGTGGAGATCAGCTTACCGTAGACGGGAATCCACCGCCGCAGCGGCGCGGCGCGGAAGGTCCACAGAGCGCGGCCGGTCGCGGCTTCCAGGGCATAAACCCGCCCGTCGGCCGAGCCGACAAAGAGCCGGCCGTCGGCGATCGTCGGCGGGAAGTAGATGGCCCCGCTCGTGTGTACCTGCCATCGCAGCTTGCCGCTGGCGGCATCGACGGCTCGAACCGTTCCGTTGCGATCCCCGAAGAAGACCATTCCACCCGCCGTCACCGGTGCCGTGGGAAAACCCTGTCCGGGCACGTCGAACGTCCACGCACGGGCGACGCGGTTGGGGATCTTGGCGGTGGTTGTCGAGCGGCGCGCGTTATCGCCCTGATACGTGGGCCAATCGCCGGAGCGGACATCGAGCGGCTGGATCGGGTCCGAACCGGCGGCCAACTCCAGCCGCGAATCGTCGAGCCCGGGTGTCAGGTCGCGGTCGCCGGCCGAGGTGAGACAGATGTGTCCGTACAGCGACAACTGGCAGCCGCACATCCAGGGCCCCCAGTAGAGATTCCCATCGGAAATGATCACGCCGTCCTGGCAGGGCGGTCGCATCGGGGCGATGTGCGTGGCCCGGTTGGTGGCCGCCTCGACGCGAATGGTTCCGCCGGATGCCCGGTAGAAGACGCTATCCACGCTGCCGGTCGCCCGAGTACAGGCACGGCGTAAGGGCATTCGCGACAGTACCTCACCCGTCTGGTAATCGAGCTTCATGCCCGGGTATTGTCCGGGGGTGTTGGACTGTTGCGGACCGGCGGCATAGATGCCGTCGTCGCGGAGTACGAGTTGATAGTTGCCCTGTTCCTTTTGCCAAAGCAGCTTGCCGTCGGTGGCGCTGGCGACCACGAGCCGGTTGCGTTGCGAGCCGGAGAAGAAGAGCATGTCGTCGTTGCATTTGATATAGGTCTGGGTCGAGTACCCGGTCACGTAATGCTGAGCGCGGCCTTCGGGTCCGATCGCCTTCAAGAGATCGGCGTCGGTGTTCCTCCAAAGCACGCTGCCATCCCCGGCGTCGAGACAACCGAGAAATTTGCCCGGGCAGTAGACGTAGATCCGCCCATTCTTCATGCAAACGCCGCGGCTGTCGAGGTACTCTTCCTCGTTGTGGGCCCAGCGGACGTTCTTTGTCTTCGGGTCGATGGCCAGAAACGTCCGCCCGAAGCCAAAGCTCGTCTTCGGATCGGCGTACTCGTGCCCCTCCCACATCCCCCACGGCCAGTGCCCCATGCCGGGAGTTTGTGACGGTTTCGTCGAGATGTTGACCTCCTTGTCGCCGACCAGCGCGTACAGAACGCCGTCGACCAGGGCCATCCACTTCCACACCGGGCCGGCACCGAGGCCCTTGGGCACGATGATCTCGTCCCGCACTTCGCCCGTGGCCGCGTCGATCATCTTGCACGACCGGTCGTCGGCCATGTAAAGCACCTCGGGCGTGGCGATCATCGTATTGCGATGGATCATAAACCCTTCGGTCAGCGGCCGCTTCCAGAGGATCGTGCCGTTGTAGCCGTTGTAGCAAATGAGCGTATTGAGCACGGCGTTCTGGTTCGCCTTATGGGCAATGTGCCCGAACGCCCGAAAGACGCGTCCGCCGGCTGCCACGGATACTTCGGGCATGGGGCAAAACAGGGGATCGGCCAGAAACTGTGTGACATAGGGCGCTCGGGCGAGCTCATCGGTCGACTGCGGATTGTTGTCGGGGCCATGGTAGGGATGACTCCACGAATCGACACCGTCGGGCGCCGGTTTGACGATCTCGTCGTCGCCGATGATCGCCTTTCCCCGCGGATGCAACACGCGAAGGACTTCCTCCCGGGCGATCTTCTTCTCGGCCTCGGGCGCCACAAGCACGGCACCGGCCAGATTGTCGGCCAGATGGACACGGTCCCACGAACCCTGATCGGCAAACACGCGCGTGCCCAACAGGCCGGCCTTCTCGGCCGCCTTTCTCACCGCGGCGACTTCCTCAGCCGAGGGTGATTGGAAATAGACGGTCAGTTCGTTGCCGCTGGCAATGTCGACGGGCAAGTTTGCCCCCTCGGTTTCGGTCAATCCGAGCACGGCACAGATACCCCGCTTGACTTCCACCGGTCGTTCGGCGGCTTGCGTTGGTGAAGCGAGTGCCGCCAGAAGCACGGCCGTTAAGATGGGAGTTGCGCAAGATCGAAAGTTCAACGGAATCAACATCGTGTGCCCTCCAGGATTCAGGGGTTTCGGCTGTCCGAGAAACGATTCACGCCGGGGGAACCTCGGCCCGCATTATGGCATAGTGGGCGGGGGGGTCAAGCGTTTGGGCGGATCGACGCGCCACTTCCCGCATGAAACCAGTGGGTGGCTGGTAGTCGACCGCCAGGCACCCGAAACCAATCCGATATCCAGTTCTCGCGCGCCCCTTTACCCCCGCAAATCGGCCAACCGCTCGTAGGTATCGCACAGACCGTGGTAGCATTGCTCGAAGATGGGCATCATTTCGAGATATGCCGCTCGGGCGGCCGGATCGGGCCTATGCACGGCTTCGATCTGGACAAACCGATCGGTCACGCTGAAATTCTCGAACAGGCCCGCCCCGATGCCGGCGATTACCGCGGCGCCCATCGAGGTGGCCTCTTCCAGGTAGTGCGGCTTGTGGACCTCGACGTTGTAGACGTCGGCCATCATCTGCCGCCATACGGCGCTCTGGGCTCCGCCGCCGATGACGATCATGCTGTCGATCTCGATCTCGCGGCGGAAGATGCCCAGGATGATTTCCAAATTGTAGGTGATCCCCTCGAGCACGGCGCGGAGCACGTCGGCGCGGGTGTGCGAGAGAGTCAGTCCAACGAAAGCGCCCTTGGCCTTGGGGTTCCATCGCGGCGACCGTTCGCCCATCAGATAAGGCAAAAAGAGCAGACCGTGGGCACCCGGCGGCGAAGTTTCGATCTGCTGGTCGATCAGTTCGTACGCGCGGATGCCCCCCTCGGCCGCCTGGGCGGTTTCCGACTTGCAGATCTCGTTCTTGATCCAGTTCAACGAGGCGCCGGCGGTTTGCATGGTGCCGGAGGGTTGCAAGTAGCCGGGCACGGCATGGGCCCAGGACATGGTTCGCATCTGGTCGTCGCGGACCGGCTTCTCCACCGTCAGCGCGATCCAGGACGACGAGCCGACGTAGTTGTAAGCCACGCCCGGTCTGGTACACCCGACGCCCACGCCCGCGCAAACGCCGTCGCCGCCGCCAACCACCACCGGCGTGCCTTCAGTCAGGGCTGTCGCTTCGTCCGCCGCGCGTGTGACGGTGCCCAGCACGTCGGTCGATTGCTTCAGTTCGGGCAGTTTCTCGCCGTCGACCCCGGCCGCCGCGACGATTCGCTCCGACCACTGGTACGTGTTGAGATCCAGAGCGTTGGTTCCCGAGCCGTCGGACGGATCGGTCGCCATCTGGCCGGTGAGCTTGAAGTTAATAAAATCCTTGGCGTTGAGCATCTTGTGGGTTTTGGCGTAGACTTGCGGCTCGTGCTCCTTGATCCAGGCGAGTTTCTCGATACTGTACGAGGGGCTCGGGCGGTGGCCGACGATGCGGTAAAACTCGGCCGGGTCGATCCGGTCCAACATCCGCTCGGTTTGCCGGCCGGCCCGTTGATCGCAGTAGATGATCGACGGCCGCAACGGCTTGCCCTGCCGGTCGACGCAAAGGCAGCCCATCATCTGCCCGCTCAAAGCAACCGCGGCAATTTGGCCGGCATCGATGTCCTGCAACAACGCCTGGGAGGATCGACAAACGGCCCGCCACCAATCGGCCGGGTCCTGTTCGGCCCAGTTGTCGTTGAAGTAATGCGTATCGTACGGCTCGGTCCTGGCGGCGACCAACTCACCGTCGACGGTGAACAGCGTCGCCTTGTTGCCGGACGTTCCCAGATCATGGGCGAGAAGATACATGGTTATCGGCTCCGTGGGCGTTGATTGGATCACCGAATTCGGCGCATATCGTGGCCATCCCGATCGAGCGAGACAGTCACGATATGCTGCCTGACAACGGGCGTTCATTGTAGTGCGTCCCCGGAAAGAAGCGAGAGGCCGCGAGGACGATCGGTGTTTGGCAAGAAAGAAAGGCCCGCATGATCTCCCCTTCCGACAGGGGTCGGCGAAGACGACTTGCAAAAGTCAGGGGGCAGGGTAGAATCGAGTACTCACTTCGGGGACGTAGCTCAGTTGGGAGAGCACCGCTTTTGCAAGGCGGGGGTCGTCGGTTCGAGCCCGATCGTCTCCACTGGCTGTTTGATTATCCGGTGATTTTGCGTTTCAGGCCCCCGCGGCCACCAAGAGCATGGATCGATTCCGGCGGTATCGGACCGGGCTGTAAGGCGGTGGCTCGTTCATGGAGAATTCGAACCGGGCGACCGGGCGGGAATCTCGATCACCGTTTGGCACCGTTTGCAGCGTACACGCCGGGCACCGAGTTCGGCGGGAACCCGGTAACGGGTCTTGCAGCCGGGACACGCCACCTGTAGCGGCGGCGCCGTTTCAACGACAGGAACGGCCCGGGGCAATTGATCGAGCGGCGCCGGTGTGGCCGGCGGCGGGGGCGGCGCGAGCTTGAAGGACGACGCCGGCGAAGCAGGTGGCGTGGGGACCGCCACTGCGACGGGCGGTGCCGGTGCCGGCGACTGGCTCACCGCGGCGGAGTCCTGTTCATCGATCGTCATACTCACCCCGTCCAGCGGTAGCCGGTCGAGGTTCTTATCGACCCATCGAGCCGCTTCGCCGTTGAGCGGACTCTGCGTGTTATAGCTCTGGTAGGCGATCATCTCGCCGATCCGCGCGACCATCGACCAGAGCGGTTCGCCCGCCGCCCAATGATCGCCGATGCAAATCGCGTGCGGGGCGATGTTGGGGTGAAAAATCGGCGTCAGCATCCGGCATTGCGGAGGAGTCCGGGGATAGTTTCGCGGCAGCGAGATCTCGACCATGTGGCTCTTCACGGGGACCAACTGCTCGTCGGCCTGACGCAGGCTCTTGATCCGGTACTCCAACTGGTATCGCTCCGGCGGCTGACCTTCGGCCTGAACCAGCCGCAGGCGCGGGTGACGGCGGACAAAGTCGCTCAGTTTCTCGAAGTCGGCCTGCAAACGGCGCAAACGGACAGAACTCATGGCGGGGGCTCACCGTTATCTGGAGTCGTCGGGTTTGGCGGCGTCTGGCCGGGCGGCAAATCGCAACGGCGGCGGGTCGAGTTCCAGAAGCGACGACAGCGCGATCGCGAAGTTGAGACCTTCGCTCACACGCTTGTCCTGGGTCCACGTGTTGATACCGATCAGAGCGCCCTGGGCATCGTAAAGGCCACCGCCGCTATTGCCCTGGTTGATGGCCGTGCTGGTTTGGATGATGCGAATCCTCCGCAAACCGTGCCCTTGGAGCCGGAACTGAGAGATGGATCCCTGGGTATGGGTCCAGCCCAGCCCGTGCGGATTGCCGATGGCGAAAACGTCCTCGCCCACCTGTAAGGGCCGATCCATGTCCCACTGGACCGCACACGGTTCGTCGGCCTGGACGGCCACGCTGACCACGGCCAGATCGATGCCGTCCGGGGCAACCCAGACGGCGTGGCCCACTTGAGCCGGTTGACCGACGAGTTTGATTTCCATGTCGGCTACGTCGGGGGAGGCGTCCGACGGATCCGCTCCCTCGGCCGCGAAACTCGGGTCGATCACGTGGCGGTTGGTCACGATCAGCGCCGCTCCATCGGCGATCCGCACGATCACGCCGGACCCCATGCCCGTCCCACGCCACCCCTGATCGGTCGTGATCATCACATTGGCTTTCATCGCTCGCCGGATGTGTGGAGCGAGGTTCTCCATGGCCGCCAGATCGGGCTCGAAATCGACGATGGTCCCGTGTCCCGTCAACCCGGGAAAGTACATGGTCAGAAAGATCAGCCATCCGACCACGTCGGCAAGCCCCAGCAAGACGCCGACTATCGCGAGAATCACGCCTCGCTGCGACGAACCGTGAATTTGTCCCAGGGCCACGGCGCCCAGAACGACGGCGATCAGGCCGGTGATCAGGCCGAACAAAGGAATACCGGCCAAGGCCAGGACGAACGCGGTGATCGCCAGGCCGTTGGTACCCGTCTTCGCGGGTGAGGCGGGCGGAAACGGGACGGCCATCCCACCGCTGAAGGCAACGGCCGGGCGCGTGGGCAACGGCACGGCGTCTTCCAGGTCCCTGTCCGAGATGGTCATCCGGGGGCCCCGGCCGGCTCCCGCGGGGCGCCGCGCCGGCGCGCAATCGTACGAACCGCAGCCGTGCCCTTCTCGCCAACACATCTGGTGCTGCACAGCTCCGCACGCCGAGCATTGGACGATCATCTGGCCAGGGCTGATCTCCGCTTCGCAATGCGGGCATCGCGAGCCGGATTCCCGGCTGCTGGCCACTTGCGGCGGAGGGTTCGACGAATCCACGGGCTTCGGTACTCCGGGGGCGTTAGGGGCGGACTTTCCAGGACGACACGGCGCAAGGATACGATCATTGTGCCAAGGCAAAGAACAGCATCAGAATCGAGTATAACACGGACAGGCCCATGGCTGAATACGCAAGGGTCTGATAAACGGGCCCGGCGCGGGCCAGTTCCTTCTTCTTCGGCAAGAAGAGGCAGAAGCCGACCACCGCCGTAATCGGTGCCAGGGGGCCCGCCAGTAGACTGATAATGAAGACGATAATCACCGTTTTTTGCAGGCCCTTGGAGGCTTCATCCCGGTGGATCCGACGCCTCACGTCCGCCATGGTCAGTGGATCCACCGTCTTGAAGTCGCTCCGACAATAGCGGCACCGCACGGCGATCGCCTTGATGGTCTCCCCGCAGATGGGGCATTGTTTCTTGTCGCCCCAGGCCGAGGTTGGCTGCTGGGCATCCGCGCCGGGTTTTTCCAGGACCGGAGCCTGGGGGCAACCGTAAGTGGCACAGCCGCCCACCTCCGCCCAGCAGTCATGATGGTGAACTTGATCGCAGTCGGGGCAAGTCACGACAGGCTCCGACGTTTTCACGGCGGACTGACAAGTCGGGCATGTCGCTTCGCCGGGATGCGATCTGTGTGGGGTCGGCGAAAGAACCTCGGCCTTTGCCGTCAGCGCTAGCATCGTCTTGCATTGTGGACAACGAAGCGAGCGGTTCTTCCGCTCATCGGGCAGACGCACCGCGGCGCCACACGCACATTCAACGATCGAAGACACGGGGTTATGGCACCTCACTCTCGGGGTAACCGCTTGCCAATTTAGACTTTCTTTACGGTTTCGTCGTCAGGGGGACACCGGCGGAGCGCATTCGACTTGCCCAGCCAATCGTTCGATGCGCCTGAACGATGACCACAATCACGATGATCAGCCCGATCAACGACGGAACCTGTCCCTGGGCGAGGTTCACCAGATTGCCGACGGCGGAGAGATAGCTCAAGACCAGCCCCACATAAACGGCCCACATGTGTTTCATACACGTGAGGATTCCGATAGTCACCCACACTCCCCCCAAGACCGCCATAACCATTCCCACGCCGGCCAGTGCGTCCCTGTCAATGCCCGGGGCGGGGCGCACGTTGCTCATCGCCAGACCTCCAATCACCACGATTCCTCCGATGAAGATCCAAAAACCGCCAAGTCCGTGAATTTCGCGACGAAACTTGCGTATCAGATCGCGGTCAACCGACCCGGTGCGTCGTAAAGTGCGATCGAAGATCTCGCCGCAGAACCGGCACTTGGCCGCCCCCACCACAATCATCTCGCCACATGCCGGACAGGGCCGTCGTCCCGCGGAACCCTGCGCATGACCGGGCGCGCCGGACGACTGGTACGGAGTGGGCGGCGCCGGCGAGGAAACAGCTTGGTTGAGGTCGTCGAGGAAGGAACCCGACGGGCCGGATTCGCCCGCGACGCCGTATCCGTCGTCTACCGGCTCGGCGTTTTGAACCGCCTCGGGAAGTTGCATGACGGTCTGGCAATCGGGACACTGGGCCCGCTTACCCGCCGCCGAATCCGGGGCCTGAAGGCGTTTTCCACACTTGGGACAATTCACTGAAATCGGCACTTGTCAAGTCCTCCCATAATGTTGCCCGGTACACCAGCACGGTTGCTGAAACGGATACCGTTGGGTCTATCAGTTATCAGTTGTCGGCGGGGTCGGGAGACCCGAGCCGAGCGCCTATCTACTCCCTAGTCCCTACTTCTAAGTGAAAATTCCAACACCGTCTTTCCCAACACAATCTGATCGCCGGCGTTGAGTAACTGCCGGGTGACGGGGATCCCATTGACGTAGGTACCGTCGGGCGTGTCGCAATCTTCGATCTCGAAGCGTCCGCCCCGGTTGTGGATTCGGGCGTGCTGCGGCTCGATGTCTTCGTCCTTGAAGAGGTACACATCCGCCTTGGGCGAGCTACCCAGCACGGTCACATCGCGAAACATGACAAACTGCTTGCCAGCCAGGGGCCCCGCCCTCATCATCAGCCAGGCCGTCTTGGTCCATCCCTCGACCAGCCCGACGAACAGGCCGACCAATAGACCAATGCAGGTGAATCCGATGGCCCGGCTCAGCGCGGCTTCTCCGTTGATGTCGGTAAACGTATAGTCGATGGGGTCGAAGAGGAGCCCACCGAGTAATCCGCCCAAGGCACCGCCGACCAGCCCGTTCATGATAACCTTCTTCTCGCGCAGGGCAACGCCTTGCCCCAAGCCGGCCGGCAGGCTCACCAGAGCCCAGGCGGCGGCGCGCCCCATCATCAGGACGAGCAAGGCAAATCCGGTGGGCCGGACAAGTTCGCCCATGCGGGGGGGTGGATCCATGAGCGAGACGGCGATTCCCGTCATCAGGCCATACATCATGTTGGCGGGAATCAAGGCAAGAAGTCCCCCTCCAAAGCCGACGCCCAGCCCGACGATGCCGCAGGTGAATGCTCTGCCGGGGTTTCGGCACATGATGCCTTCGGCGGCGCCGAGGAAAAGTCCGACGAACCCGGCCACCATGGGGAATAGCAGTAGGCCTGCCAAGACACCCTTGCCCGAGGCGATCTCGAAATCGTTCACATAGGGTTCCATAATCGCCCACGCCACGATGGCCCCGAGGGCGCTGGCAATGGACAAGTAGAACCAACTGGAGTAAATCACACGGATGACCAGCGGCTGGGGCTCCAACTCACCGACGTCGCGGCGCACCGCCCGCTGCATGTCGAGATACGACTCGACGGCCGGCGAGTACAAATCGCTACTGTCCAGACGGATCGGATTATTTGGGGGGGACATCGCTTGGTTTCACTTTCTCGGCAGGACTCGACTTTTCGGGTTGTGTCTCGCTGGTTTGCCGCGGTTCCGCGGCAGCGGGCAACTCCGCCTTGGGGGCTGTCTTGGGGGCTGTCTTGGGCTCTGCCTAGGGGGCGGCTCGCGCCGCAGTCTGTCTGCTTGGGGGGGGCTCTGCTGTGGGGGGAGGTTTTGCCCTTGTCTCGGGCTCTGTCTTGGGGGCTGCCTTCTCCCCGGTCCCTTCGGTCGGCTTCTCGCCCTGCAATTCGGCCATCTTGTCCGCGATAATCCGGGCGACGATGGCCGCCTCTCCGGGTGTTAGGCTGTAGCGGCCCTTGATCTTACCGAGGAATTCGCGTGTACTGCGCAGCCCGTTGGCGACCTCGCTCCACGCGGCCTTCGTCTCATCGGAATCGTCACCGGCCAAGTCGACGTGCTGCTTGGACAGGGTCCCAAGAACCGTTTCGATCTTCGCCAGGTTCTCGTTCACTTGATCGAGGTTCTCGCCGAGACCGGGTCGCATCCCTTTCCAGACGCCGTAATGCGCGACGGCACCCTCGAACATCCGTGCCCTGTCCCAATCGCTACGAATCCCGCCCAGAAGGTAACCGATCATCAACACGGCCACATAGGGCACCACAAGGCTGAGCAGACGCATCCAGGGAACTTCCTCCGGCGCCGGAGGAGCCACCCCCGGAGCCGCCGCGGAAGACGCCGGATCGGGCTTCGGTTCGGATGGCGACAACTCGGAAGCGGCGACGATTCGCTCCCCAATCCAGTAGTGCGGGCAGGGGGTTGGTTTGCCCTTGCGCCAGACGAAGATCCCCTCGGTCTTCCTTACCGGATCGACCACATAGGCCACCTGACCCGACCCGGAAAAGAAATGCTCCTGGATGAACGCATCCCGATCCGAGAGGAAGATGCCGAAATCGGGGTGCGAATGGTACCAGCCGACGATGCTCAATTCGGTGAAACGATTGTCCATCTCGTTGTTGATGGCGGTCCACGTATCGTGGGTAAACGTTACCTCGGCCGTCTTGCTGGCCGCCGAGTCGCAGCGGATCATCTCGGAGACCACGGCAAACGGCCCGTCGTCGTCTCGTTCCCACCGGCCGACCAGCACGCCGCCGATCTCGACGGACAAGTTCTCACCGGCATGTTCGACGATTCGCTTATGCACGTCCTCGGCAAGGAAGACGCGAAAATCCTGGCGCCGACCGGCGGGAAACTCCGAGCGGGGGAAATCCTCCTCGGCGAGTTGCTTCACGTCGGGCTGGGGAGATTCGTCGGACATATCCTTGCCTTGATTGCTTTCCATGTTTGATTATCTAGTCCCTAGTCCCTAGTCCCTAATCACTCCCAGCACCTCTTCCCGATCGCCGGCGAATTCGTAAAAACGCTGCTGCAAGCCACATCTCCCGGCCAAGACATCCCACGGCGGCACGCCGAGTTCGGCCAGGGTGCGGTCCAGAAGCGCTTCCTGGTGGCCCATCGTATGATACGTCTCGGGGGCACGGTTCTCGCCACACTGTGGACAGCGTCCCTGGCGCTCGGTGACCTTGCCCAGCGAGGTCAGGCACGGTTCGTCGGAGTCGCACTTCGGGCAATGGAGCGAGGCCAGCAGGTCGGTGTTCGTCTCAATGACCGCCTCGGGGCCCAAATCGCCGCGCACTCGCTCCAGAAAATCACCCACCCGAGTTTCCCCCACCCGCAACCGCAGCACCTCGACCGGCTCGTCGGCATCGTGGGCGGGGCAGTCCTCTTTCCGGGTATAGGAAACGACGTAACTCTGGTGCGTCGTGCCTTCGAAGACAAATCCTCGTCCGGCGAGCACTTCCAGGCCGTGGAGCAGCTTGACGGCCTCTTGCGTCTGGATACCGGCCACGATCGACGCGGTGGTGGGGGTGGTGGGAACTTTCCCCTGCTCCATTTCGTCGCGAGACAGAAGCGCACAACTTCGGCGGGCTTCGAGCATCTTCCAGTCGACATCGCTCATCGTACACTCGTAACACGGCCCGGTGGCCGGATCGAACACCCGGGCGACGCCGTCGAGCCGCTCGATGGCGCCGTCGATCCAGACTTTTCCCGCCCGGGCCGCCGCCTGATTGATCGCCACGCGGGCTTCGCGGTTGTCCAGCCCGGCGAGAATCACATCGGCCCAACGGTAAACGCCCAGGCCCAGATCGTAAACGATGTTTCCCTGAAACGGCTGGACGCGGATATCGGGGTAGATGTCGGCGGCCCGTCGGGCGGCGACTTCCGACTTCGCCCGGCCGCAATCCTCGGCGCGAAACAGTACCGATCGCGAGAGATTGGAATGCTCGATCGTATCGAGATCGGCGACCAGCACGTTGCCCACCCCCAACAGCGCCAGGTCCTTGAGGATCTCATTGCCCAAAGCCCCCGCACCAATGAGCAAGATCCGTGCCCGGGCGAGACGCGATTGATCCCACCATCCGATCAGCTCGAATCGGGCGAAGCGGTGATCGTCGTCCTTCTCGATATCAGCGATTCGAAGTACGTCGCTCACGGTGGTCTACTCCGGCGGTAATTTCCGGTTGCAGTCGCAGGATGTCGCCTTCGGACACACCGGCCGAGGCCAAGGTTTGCTCGTCGAGCAATTGGCGGCCACTGGCGCGATGCTGAAACTTGTAACTCATCATCTGGCCGTCCGGGCTATTGCGAGGAAGATTCATCTTCTCCACCAAGACCGCAATGACACGATTGACCGCCGCGTCGGACGGCAATTCAACCGTTTGCTTCTTGTTTCCCGTGGCGTCCCAGACTTCGATGCTGATATTGCTCATGGTCGTTAACCGGAATTCGTGGCAGACATGGTCGACTTCAGCCCAGTGGTAACCGAACGCGGGGAAGCAAAAAGTACCTGCACCTTCTCCTGGACTCCCACGTAGCCCCTCGGCCGGTCCGGCTACCCAGCCGATGGCCGTCCGGGGGTCTGCATCCGCCCACATTGGGCTCCAATATGCCATACCCCGGACGGGGAAGCAAGGGAGTGCCACCCGTTTAACCCCTCTATGGCATGCACCCCCCCTGCGTGAGTTTCGCGGCCAGAAACTCGCGATTCGGTCCACCGGCCGAGCCCACTGCTGGGATAACCCATATTTCGGGGTACGCGATATTGCCCCTACACGAGTCCTAAGGAATGCTCACCTTCGGTGTGTTGACCTTGGGTAGCCACCCGCCGAGTTGGTCCATCAGCGGCCGCCACCTCTTCGGATCTTTTGCGGCGAGATTGGTGAATTCGTCAGGATCGGCCTGATGATCGTACAGTTCTTCGTCGCCGTTGTGATAGTGGATGTAGCGCCAGCGACCGGCGCGCACGGCGTGGTTGCCAGGGCCCCAGGTGGTAATCGCCGGTTCTTCCTTCGCAGCCGCCGGATTGCGAAGCCACGGCACGAGGCTTGTTCCCTCAATGTCGCCGCGCGAGGGCAGACCGCAGAGCTCGGCCAGCGTCGGATAGACGTCCAGCAGACTCGCCGGGCGAGAACAGCGCTGGCCCGATTTTGTCACGCCCGGCGCGACCACGATCAGCGGCACTCGGGTCGACTCCTCCCAGAGCGTGAACTTCTCCCAATGCTGCTTCTCGCCAATGTGCATACCGTGGTCGGACCAGAGCACGATGATCGTGTTGGCGGCATAGGGGCTGCGGTCCAAGGCATCCAAGAGCCGGCCTACTTGAGCGTCGGCGAAACTGATACATGCCAGGTAGCCGCGCACGGCCGACTCCCACTGCCCGTTGTCGATCAGCCATTGATGCCAACCGCGGCGTAACCAGCCAAGCGTAACCGGCGAACAGTCGTCGAGATCGCCCGGTTGAATCTTCGGCAGAAAAACGTCCTCCGGCGGATAGAGGTCGAAATAGCGTCGCGGGGCAAACCAGGGGATATGCGGCCGGAAGATGCCCACGGCCTGGAAGAACGGTTGGTCGTGCTTCTTGTTGAGTTCGCCAATGGCCCAATCGACTACCTTGAAGTCGGCCATGCCGCTCTCCGGCTCGTCCAGCGGGCCCCAGTCGAAGAAGTGCGACGGCCTTCTCTCCGCCGGGTCTTTTCCGCGGGCCAGCGGAGTCCAGGAGACATAGCCGCTGGGCGAGCGATTCGCATGGACAGCGGCCGGCCAAAGAGCATCGGGCATCGGCTTGCTCTTGGCGGGAAAATACGAGTCCCAGATCGCCGGGTCGTTCTGCTGGCGGCCGTACCGATCCTCGATCCACGACAGGGCATGGAAGATCTTCCCCCCGCCGCAGGCCCGATAGCCGTGGGCCCGGAAGTGTTCGGGAATGGTCACCGCGCGGGCCAACCGAGGTGAGCGCCGCCACTCTTGGCCGTTATGGTAGATGCCCGAGGTCGACGGCCGCACGCCGGTCATCACGCTCACCCGCGACGGATTGCAGCTTGGCGCCGCGCAATGGGCGTTGGTAAACAACACGCCGCGCGCGGCCAGGCGATCGATGTTCGGCGTGTGGACCCCGCTTCGTCCGCCCAAACAGTTGGCCCAATCGTTCAGATCGTCGACGGCAATGAACAACACATTGGGCTTTTCCTCGCCGGATGCTGGAAGGATCCCGGAAGCAAGGATTGCCAACGCTGCAATTGTGGGGCCGAGTTTCTTGGCAAAGGTCCGTCTCATGGGGTCTCTTTGTTCTCATCAGGCAAAAAACGGCAACCCGGCGATTCGACATGCGCCGCGGCGATACCCTTCGGGAAAAAGCTCGTCGAGATCGTGCAACTCCAGACCGTGAGCCTGGCAGATTTCAAAAACCGTCGGGATATTGCCAAGCGCCTGATAGTAACTGCGGAGGAAGCGGATCACTTCCCAATGCCGTTGCGTCAGTCCCTCGGGCAGGTTCCACTCGCCGGCCAGTAGCTCGGCGAACCGCTCGTTCCAGCGGCTGAAGTCGGCGAGAAAACCTTGCGACGTCATCTCGAACTCGGGTTTCAGCCGGGGGGCCGTCTCGTAGGTATGCCAAAGGTTGGCGTCGCAGAGAAACTTGAAGCTCAGGCCCGCGATCCGGCACGCGCCGCGGAAGTAGCCGGTCGGGAAAAGCGCCTTGAGCTTGCCCAGCCGAAGATGGTTGTCGGCACACGCCATGACCATCAGCGGCAGATTCTTCTCCGTCAGAAACTTCTTGCGGATGTAGGAAAGGAAGTCCCAATGCTCCTTCGTCAAACCGTCATAAATGCCTTGCAGCCGGGCCATGCCGTCGGCAAAGTCCTCGTCCCATTGCTCCGGCACGGCCAGGAACCCGTACTCATCGAGCGCGTAGACCTTGCCCGGGCCGAAAGTCACCGTCTTTTCGCTGGGAGGATTCAAGATCCGCTCCTATTCCTCGCCTTCGTGCGACGAGTATCGCTGAGAAACACGCTCGTGGAAGCAGACGGACACAGCCACCACCGGCACTGCTGACCGGCAAAGTCAGTATACCGCATTGACCCGTGAGTTCCAGATGTTTCTCAAGTTTCAGCCGAGCCCGAATAAGGCGGAACGGGGCAGGGGCGCAATGAGGAAGACGGGGCAGGGAATACGGCCGCCTCTTGGCACTTGTTGTGAGAGTCAAGTGCCAAGAACGGCCATCCGGAGTTGATCCGGATTCGTCTTGTTTATGCGCCAACGATTGGGATCAGCGAAGCTTCTTGACGGCGACGTCGCACTTCGTGTCATTGGCATCGCGAAAGACGTGGTGGCTCGTATCGTTGATGTAGTACAGCTTTTCGCTGCCATCGACGACCGTGCTGACCCGGACCGAGATCGAATAGAACATCGGGTTGGGCTGAACCTTCGCCGGATCGTAGGGGACCGCGAAGGTCACCGGGAGCTTAAACGGCGGCGTGAGTTCCACCGTGCCGACGAGCGGCGCCGGGCCGTCGGCCAGGGCCGTGTTGCGGATCGAAACCACGATCCGGCTGATCTTCTCCACGTCCGGTGCTTCACTGAAAACGATCTTTCCCGTGACGACCGGACTGGTCACCTTGGTTGCCTCGATCTCCACGCCAAAGGTCTTTTCGGGCTTGACATCCTTCTCCCAGGGCCGGCGATAGACCAGCGAAATGGCCGCCTTGCCGGCGCCTGCGACCCGGTAGGTAAACGTGGTGACGCCCCCTTGGCCGACGAGCGGCTGCATTTCCGGATTGAGTTGCGCAGAGGTCAGAAACTTCTTGGACTTCAACTCCAGGATCGCGGCGTCGGCCGCCGGTTCGGCCGCCCAAGAGTATCCCGTCGTCGGATTGGCCTTGAGTTCGATAATCACCGTGTCGCCGACGCCGGCGGAGACCGTCGTGCCGCTGTCGGCACTGGCTAGATTGATCGCCCTGCCGCCGACCGATGTGGCTCCCGGGTCTTCCTTTACGGGCAGTATAACGTGCGGCTCGGGTTTCACGTCGGGCTTTGTCCCAGGCGTGTCGGCGGGGCCCTTTCGGCCCGTCTCGGGAGCCGCCTTCGTTCCCGGTTCGACGGTCTTCTTCTCTTTCGACGCTGAATCGTCCGTCGTCGGGCCACAACTGACGAGCGATCCCGCCAAACCAATCAGAAGTGCCAGTTTCAGTAGTCTCATAACTTTCGGCTCCCCGCAGAATGGGTTGAATTGAAAAGACCAGCGAAGGGGGCTAATCCGGCGTGAGCGTATTTGGACGCGTGTCGATTCTGGAAAGTTCCGAGCATATTTCCTTGCCCAGAATAACGAGACCAGACTTCGCGGAGATTGGCTTCCTCGACATGCCGATACCCCAGAGCTGCCGCGCGAAAAAACATGAACCGTTCATGTTTCGCGGGAATTGATGTTAGCCCGGTCGCCGGCGACCGGAAAACCGGGCAATCCGCCGCACAATCCGGTCGTCGGCAACCGGGCTAACAGTGACAGTCTACCGGACGACGGGAACCATCCGCAAGCCGGTGAAAAATCGTCTTTTCAGCCGTCCTGGGCCATCTTCAGCCAATTTGGCCCAAATTATTGACACGGGATCTCAACCGTCGATAGAATTGAAGTCGTGCCGACTACGGCGACAGCCCGCCGGCCTTTGCGCGGTTGACCCGCCAAAGCCCCAATACATTCCCAGGAGACGCACCCCATGAGAACTCTCCCCGCCTTTCACTTCCTGGCTCACGGTGCCGCGCGATGCGTGGCGATGTGTGCCCTGCCGCTTCTTGCCTCGGCGATGCTGGTGGGAACGAACCTCGCCCCGGCGGCCGAACTGGGCTGGAGTTTTCCACCGGAAGGACCGCTCCGCGCACACATGGTCCGCGGGTATTCCTATCGCGACTATCAGGTACACGAGACGCTGGCCCGCGCCGGTGCCAACGCCTTGACCGAGAGCACGCAACAAAGCCGGGGAATCTCGGAGTGGGGCGGTACCTCGGTGCCCGACGCCGGGTGGCTTCGCCAGCAGCCCGACGCGCCCGGTTTCTTGATGAACCATCATCTGGTGATCGTTTGCAACGTCAGCTCCAAGGGTTTTGGCAAGAATCAAGAGGTGCTGGTCGATTTCGTCAAGCGTGGCGGCGCCGTGTTGTTCTTCTGCGGAAGTTACAGCTTCGGCGACCAGTCGGTCCAATCGCCCTTTGCCGAGATGGCCCCGCTGGAATTTCCCGCCGAGGGACCGTGGAAGATGGAGACCGAACGCGTCAGCGAGGGCCTGGCGATCAAGCCGGGTGCCGACTACGGTGCGGAGCAACTGGCCGGTGCCGAGGCCGACAACCCGCCGTACGTCTACTCGATCTGCAAGGCTACGGTCAAGCCGGGCGCCAAGGTACTGCTGACTGCCGGCGACCATCCGCTGCTGATTACCGCCCCCTTCGGCAAAGGCCAGGTAGCCGTATTCACCGGCAGTTGCCGGGGATATCCGCAAGAAGGACAGATGGCGTTCTGGAAGTGGGAAGGTTGGCCCGCGCTGATGTCCAAGACCGTGGAGCAACTCACAACCATGCCCGACGACGTCCCGCGGGGGCTCGATGCGGCCGGCCGGCAAGCGCTGACCGATGCGAGCACCGGCGCGTTCGACTTGTTGGACGGTGCCAACGAAGAAGGCCGCCGGCAGTTCGAGTCGCTGTTGCACAGCGCGGCGATTCGCTGCCACGACAAATCGACGGCCGATTTCGTCCTCGGCGTTCTGGCCAAGTATCCTCTCGACTTGCCCAGCGACCTGAGCCGCTCGATGGCCGGCGCTCTGGCGCCTTGGGTCGACGAAACCTCGGCCGCCAGCGCCCGGGCGATGATCGATTCCGGAAAGTCGGGAAAGACAATCCTCGGCCTGATCCTCTTGGGTGCCTCGGGTGCCGACGGCGCGAGTGCAGTGCTGGAGGAATTTCACACAACCGGCACACCCCGCGAGACGGCCGAATCGAGCGTCTCGCTGGCCCGGTCCGATCCGCAAAGCGTCGGCGTGTACATCCAGGCCGAGGAAAACGCCGTCGAGATTCGCCGCGCCGCGATCACCGGCCTTGCTCTCTCGGGTGATCAAGCGGCACTGGCCATGCTTGGCAAAGCAGCCGCAAACGCCGCCAAGGGACGTTACCCGGAAGACGCCGAGGCGGGCGTCTTCGGGGGGGTACATCTCGACTACCAGAATGCCGTGTCGGGGGCATTGCTCTGTGGAGACGCCGAAGCGGCCGGCCCGGTGATCGACTTCCTGCTGGTCAACCGATCGGTCATGTCACGGCCGCAAACCGAGGCCAGCGAAGGTCTCGACCCGGCGGTCGCGGCAGCCTGGCAGGAACAACTCCACGGGCGTCTGGCCAGGACCCCGAAGAGCGTGTTGGAAGCCCTGGCCAAGCGGATCGGCGCCGAGGAAGACCGCAACGTGACGCCCGCCGCACTGGCGGCCTTTGGCGGTAGGAAGCTGTCGCCGGAAGTTGCCGGGATCCTGGCCGAAAGCCCGATCAGCGCCGTGGCCGAGCTAGGTAAACGTGTTCTTCCTTGACGCTCCCATGGCACGCATCTAAGGTGGACTAAGAGCGATTACTCCCTGGGACCGGCATCCGTGCCCCCCGTTCCTGCAAACGAGGATTATCATGCAACGAGTCTTACTCCCGCTGTCGCTGGTTCTGCTGTTTGCCGCGCCGGCTGGCGTTTTCGGTCAGGACGAGCCGCCAGCATCGGGCTTGCGAGGTTCCTTGGTCGAAGACCGCGCGGCCCGCAAACTGCTGGACGCCGGTTCCGCCCGATACGACGCCGACGAGGTCGGCAAGGCGGTCGAGGTGTGGCAATCGGTCATCGAGCGGTATCCGCGCAGCCGGGTCCGTTTCGCCGCCCACCTCCTTCTGGGCGACTATTTCCTCGAACGCGACCGATCGTACGACCGCGCCCGGCTACATTTCGAGGCGGTGGCCGACGAGGAGAATCGCGAAGAAGAGCAACGGGCCGAAGCGGCGCTGAAGGTGGGTGTCTGCTACTACCATGCCCACAACTACGGCCGGTCGTTCCAGGTGCTCCGCGACGTGATCGCCCGATACCCCGTGAGCCCCCAGGTCAACGAGGCCTATTACTACATCGGCTTGGGCCACTTTCATCTCGGCCACTACAGCCGTGCAATCAGCTCGCTGGAGAAAGTGGGCACGGCGCTGACCAACGGTCAACGGGGCGTCGAGAAGCTGGAGGCGGGCAAGCGGCTGTTCGTGAAGATCGAAGACGCCGATCTGGCGGTGCTCGGCACCGAAGAAGCCGTCGAGGTGCGGTGCGAAGCGACCAGCGGCGACGTCGAAACGCTCGCCTGTCGCCCCGTCGGACGCAATGTCCGCCTCGTGCTCGGATCGCTGCCCACCCGGCTGGGAAAACCGGCGCCGGGCAACGGCCATCTCGAAGTCAAGGGCGACGATCAGGTCACCGTCACCTATACCGACCAGCACACGGCCGAGCAGAAACTCGACCAGAAGATACTCGCCGAAGTGACCGTCGTGGGCAGTGCCAACGTGCGAATCACCGACGGCGCGTTTGCCGAGCCGCTTCGAGGCGTGGTCTTGGGCAAGTCGGTCAACGTTCAGATCGCCGATGCCGACCGCGACCTCACCGATAAGGCCGATTCGCTCCGCGCGGTCATCGAGGTGCATCGCCTGAAGACGGAGGGCGAGCTTGAGGCCGAGGCGATCGAGGCGGTTGCCGCCGGAGAAAGCGCCCCGGCCGCCGATGACGAATCGGTCGAGGGTGAGCCGCTCCAACTGAACACGTACAAGCAAATCGATCGTGTCGAGATCACGCTTTTAGAAGCGCCCGTCCGGCCGACGATCCTGGGAACGCCCGGCGACGACGAAACGCCCGCCGGCGACACCGAACCACCGGCAACCGCCCCCGCGCCGGTGGTGGAAACGCCCGTTGTCGCCCCGGCCGATACCGAACCGGCCCCCAAACCGGCTGAGGCACCGATCGCCGACGACTCCGTCCACACCGGCATCTTTCGTACGATCGTTTCGCTGCAAAAGGCCGAAGAAGTGATCGCCGGCGATGCTCTGTTGCAGGCTCAGCCCGGCGACCTGATCCGCGTGGTCTATCTCGACGAGAGACACCGGGGCGACGGCATCGCCCAGGTGCGCGCCGAGGCCCGTTGCCTGGAAGGTAACATTGGCGGCGTTCGGGTGACTCGGGCGATGATCTCCGACGAGGAGTTGCGGATTCAGACCATGCTGAAAACGGCCAGCGCGTTGACGAACATCGGCAACCGCTATAAGGAATTCGGCCTGAAGGACAACGCCCAGAAGAAATACGAACAGGCCTTGAACGTCTGCGAGGAGATCATGGGCGAAGCCCGCAAGCTGGGCGGTCGCATGCTCGAACAGACGTACGTCCAGCTTTGGCACATCTACTTCGAGATGGACCGGCTGAGCATGGCGGCAGCCATGTGCCAGCGGTTGCAGAAGGAATTCCCCCAGAGCGGGTTCCTCGACGACGCGCTGCTGCAATTGGCCGAGGTCGCCCGAAAACAGGGCGACTTCAACCGCGCAATCGGCGTCTATCATCGTCTGGTCAACATGCAAACAAGCCAACTCCGCGGCGATGCCCAGTTCGGGATCGCCAGTTGCTACACCGAGCAGGCCGAGGCAACGACCGGCTCCCGCGCCGGCCAACTTCGCGATCGGGCCTTTCAGGAGTACAAGAAGGTGTTCGACGACTTCCCCGAGAGCGGTCGAGTCGGCGAAGCCGTGGCCCAGATGGCCGACTATTACTACACGCAAAAGGATTACGCCCGAGCGGTCGACACGTTCGAGACGGTACTTGCGATGTACCCCGACGCGAAATTCATGGACGTCATCCTCTACAACTACGGCCGCTGCCTGTATCGCATGGGCCGTAAGCCCGAGGCCGCGCGACGTTTCAACCAACTGATCGCCGACTTCCCCGAAAGCCCCAAGGCCGCGCAAGCGAAGAAGATTGCCGACGCACTGGCCGTGGGAGGCTGACGGGAAAGCGGAAAGCCGACAGCGGATAACTTACGGACAACCAGCGTGTATACGCCTTGGATCACATTCAATTGAACAGGAAACGGCCGACATGAAACGCTCCTTGATTCTGACGGTGACCGTTCTGGCTTTATTTGCACTGGCACGAGCACAGGAACCGGCGCCGGAGAAACCGGCACTGGAGAAACCGGCGGTCGACACCGTCGGGCAGGAAGCCTCGAAGCTGGAAGCCGAACTCGGTAAATATAGGGATACTTCGCCGGAAGCGGCCGAAACGCTGGTCAAGTTGGTCGATCTGTACCACGCCGACGGCCGGGTGTTCGGGCTGATCCGCGCGGCCGAGACGTTTACATCGGCGCATCCGGCCGACCCGCGTCATCAGGCGGTGATGCTGAAGTTGATCGACGGCTTGCAAGCCACGTCACGCAACCCGGAAATGGCCGCCACCTGTCGGCAATTCCTGGGCCGTTACCCAAAAGCCGCCGAGTGTAGTGCGGTGGAAATTCGCCTGGCCGATACGCTGTTGCGGATGGCCGATCGTCAGGCCGCGGCCGACGCCTGCCGGTTGGTTTGGAACCGCCAGCCGAATACGCCCGCCGGACGCCAATACGGTGCCTTGGCCGTCGCCAACTACTCGGCCGTCGGCAGCACGCCGGCAATCACCGCGGCGGCCGAACTGGCCGAGGAGATTCTCGATAAGTCGCCTTCGGGAGAATACGCCAAGTGGATCGGCTATCGGGCGGTCAGCGAATGGCGGCGGATCAGCCAATGGGCGCCAAGCTGCATCGCCGGCAACAAACTGGCGAAGAAGGGACTAACGGCCGATAAGCCGCTGGCCCTGACCGTTTACGGTCTGATGGTCGAAAGCTACGGCCGGCTCGGCCAACATGCCAACGCCGCCGAGGTGCTAGGCCGCGCCCGAGCGATCAACGACACCCCCGTGTTGCATCGTCAACAGATCGAAAAGCTGCATTCGGCCCAAGCCGACGTGCGGAAGATCGAGCCGCTGGTAAACGACTACGTGCGGAAATACTCCGACCGGCAGGACCGCTTTGCCATGCAAGCCGTTTTGGCCTTTGCCTACATGCGATTGGAAGACAAATCGCGCGGGCTGACGATGCTGGGCGAAGTGCTCAAGAACGAGGCCTCGTGGGGCGGCACCACCGACCAGTATGTTCGCAACATCGGCAACGAGCCGGAACAGATCGCGGCGGCTGAAAAGGCGCTGCGCGATGCCATCAACGCCAACCCGAAACAGGCCAGTTGCCTGCGATATTACCTGGCGTTTCGAGTCTATCGCGACAAGATGCACGACGACGGCAAGGTACGCGCCACGTTGCGAGATCTGATCACTCGCTCGCCGTCGGACAACTACTCGCGCGAAGCGGTCGAATGGCTGTTGGACAACGCGCCGAGCATCGGTGAATTTGGTGCCGACGTGGACCGGATCATCACCTCTCGCCGCGCGAATCTTCATTTCCCCAACTACCACAAGTACTTGGGCGAGTGGCAAGTGAAAGCCAAAGCTCGCGAGGACTTCGGCGACAAGGCCCGGCAAGTGGCCGACAAACTGCGCAAAGCCGACGCCGATCCAATCCTCAGCGCCTGGGTGAAGAACTTCGACTCGAACAATCGAACCGGCGGTGCCGAACGGGCCGTTCTGCTGAAGCCCGACGTGTTCGGCAAGCTGACCAACGACATGGCCCACCTCGTGGCGTGGACCCAGGCCGAGTATTATCGTTATGTGGGCACGGCGGAAGAACGCGCGGCGGCGATCCCCATGTTCGTCCCGATCTGTCAGCGATTCCGCGACGATTATCCGTTGGCCCAGCGTTACCTGCAAATGGCGACCGATTACGGCACGCCCGAGCAGTGCAAGGCGGCGGCCCAACACATGCTCCGGCTGCAACCGCAAGCTGGCGACATGGACTCGCTACGGCGGCTGATCGTCGCCGGCGAGAAGAGTGAAGACGCCGGACTGGTCAAGCAGGCATACGCTCGAATGATGAAGTGCCGTCAGCAATTCGGCCCCGATCCCGCGAATGCGTCGAGCATCGGCGAAATGCTCGAACGGCTTGAGATGAAGACCGAAGCCACCGAATACTGGACCACCTACGCCAAGCACGACCTGAACAACGGCGAATCGAAAAACTGCGCCCAGCGGCTTTGGGAACGCATGGAGGCCAAGGAGCGCATCACCCTGACCGGCGAGCTTGCCCGGACTTCGTCCAATTACCAAGGCACCTACGCCCAGTGGCAAGCCGACGAATACTTCAAGGCGGGCGACCTGGGTAACTTCGAGAGAGTGTTGCGCGACAGCCGAAAACGCCAAGACCAGCGACCGCTGCTGGGCTGGAGTTTCAGCAGCGACGCGGCCTACGGTTGGGTTAGCACCTACCGCGCCGACGTCGAACAGACCGACGCCAACCGGCTCCGCGTGTATCGTGTTCTTCACGACATCGCACCGGAGGAAGGTGCGGCCCTGGCCCAATTGGCCATCCTGGAGATCGACCCCAGCGAAGCCAAAACGCCGATGGAACGAATCCTCGCGTATCAGGCGGCAACCCGAAAGGTACGCAGCGACGGCAACGGCTGGAATCGGCTGATGCCCTTTGCCCAGGCCGCGTTGGCCCGGGAAGATTACCAGTCGGCGGCCACGCTGTTGACCGGCATGTTGGCCAACATCACCGGAGTCGACGACAACACGAAGAAGACAGCCCGCGACATGGTGGCCCAGTGTTACGGTCGGATGGGAGCCGTGGGTCTGACGATCGACGAAACCAGCCCGATCGCGCCGTTGCTCAAAGCGGCCCTTTCGCTGCGACTGGGCGACGAGCGACTTGCGTTTGATACGTACATGGCCAACCGGCAATTGTTCGACCAGCACCGAACCGAAGCACCGGTCGATTTGGTGGTCTTCGTTTGCGAAAAACTGATTGCCGCCGGCGGCGACGAGAACCACGACCGGGTCGAGGCGACGCTCCGCGGCTGGCTGGTCCAGCACAGCGAGTCGAAGCAGTTCGACGCGGCCGTCAAGGCACGCATGCAACTGCTGCTGGCCCGCAACTACTTCAAGGCGCAACGCTACGACGTGGCTCGCAACGAATTCACCACGGTGATCAACCGCTACGGCGATACGCCCGAAGCGGTCGAGGCGGAGTTCGGAATCGGCGAAACGTTCATGGCTCAGAAGGTATTCGATCAGGCCGAGGTGGTCTTCGAGAAACTGGCCGGCCGGCGGGAGCTGGATATCGTTGTGCGAGCCGAGTTCCTGCGAGGAGTCCTGGCTCTGCGGCGGGGTGATCACGACGACGCCCGGGATATCTTCCGCGCCGTGTTGGACCGTGTTCCCGACGTCGAGCTGGCCAATAAGGCTCTGTTCAGCCTCTCGGAAGTCTACGGTGCCGAGCAGCGATACCTCGACCAGTTGCGATTGTTGCGCACCGTCGGACGCTTGGGCCACAAGAGCAAGCGTTATCATACGCCGGGTATACCCCTGTCGATCGTCGTCCACGACAGCGACCTGGGCATCAGCCGCGGACATCACCGGATTCCGGTCATCGTGACCACCACCCCCGGCGGCGACCGCGAGACGTTGTTTCTAATCAGCGCCGGGGCGGGCAAGGGCCTCTTCCGGGCCGACCTGGAAACGCAATTGGGGAGCGTCACAGCCGGCGACAAGGTGCTGCAATTGACCGGCAACGACGTCATCCGTTCCGATTATCCCGACGAGTTCAAGGCCGAGTTCCGCTCGGTGCCGCTGTCCGACGTCGAGATTCGCGTTGCCTCCGACGCTACCTTCGAAACGGCCAGCAGCAAGATCGTCGAGCAAGAAGAGGAATCGTTCAGCCAGCGACTCGAGCGCGAGGCCGAAGCGCAGGAAGAAATCGACCAGCGGGTCTCGCAGGGCCGGCCGGCCAACCAGATCAAGCCGGGCAACCCGATCTATCTCCGGGTTCGCGACGCCGACCGCGATCTCAGCGACGACGCCGATCGGGCAATCGTCAAGCTCGTGGCCGACAGTGGCGATCAGGTGCAAGTCACGCTCATGGAAACCGGCCCGCATACGGGGATCTTCGAGGGCACCGTCGCCACCGGCGAGTTGCCCGCCGGCGCGTTGGCCACCGATGCGGCCATTGACCACGGCCCGCTGATGGCCATCGACCGCGATCCCAATACGTTCTGGCAAAGTGTACCCGACGGAGCGACGCCCAAGAGTCTCACCGTCGACCTGAAAGACTTGCGGCGCATCGCCAGCGTAACCCTCTCGACGCCCGACGCCGAGTCTAACCGGCCCGTGCGGGCCGAGTTGCGAGGTAGCCACGACGGCCAGTTCTGGTTCCATCTGGCCGGTCATCCCGCCATGCCGGCAGCCGAACCGGTGGCCGGCGAGTGTGGGCAAATGACCCGACGCATCTTCAACGGGCGCAATGCAACGGTCGCCGATTGGAACGCCCTCGTCGAACTAACCAAGAACACCAAACCGATCGAAGAAGAAGCAACCGACGAACTCCGCTGGACGCGGCCCGAGGAAGAAGAGAAGACCAATAAGCGTAAGGGATACCTCGTGCTCTGGCGGGGAACGCTCGTGCAATACCGAGCCTCGGCGGCCCGATTTGCCGTCTCGGGTGTCACCACGGCGCTGGCCATCGACGGTCGCTTGGAAATGCCCCTGGGACCCGGCGGTCGCACGGCCGACGTCTGGCTCGACGCCGGTCCCCACGAACTGGCAATCCTCGCCACCGCTACCGGAGCCCGCGACGAAGTGGAAGCGACCTGGGCTCGCGCCGATCTGACGTCGGCGCAAGTGAAACTCCGGCCCTTCGAGGCAGCCGACTTCGATCTTTCGCGCATCGACGGCGAAATTCAAGCCGCCGAAGCGCCCGTGGTAACCCTGACCGACGAGGCGTGGCAATGCACGTTCCCGACGGCGGAAGTTCGATTCGTGCGATTCGACGTCCAGGAGTATCTTGGCGAGGCCGTGGCGATCAATCACGTCGAAATCCGCGGCGAGAATCCCGACGAGGTGTACGTTCCCACCGAAGCCGACGTCCTGGCCCTGTCCAACAACGACGTGCTGGAGATCGCCGGCGGCGACGTGGTTACGGCCACTTATACCGACGAGTTTACCGTGGGTAATTCCAGCCACAGCCGGCTACTGGAGACTCGCCTGACGGCCACCTATTTCAACGCCGCCGTCGCACCGATCGCCTACGATTTCACTCGCTCCGCCAACGGTGCGGTGAGTACCGACCGCAAACGCTTGCTGCGGATCGACCCGGGCGAGCGGCTGATCGTCGAGGTCACCGACTACGACGAGGACCGCACCAGCGGCCGCGACGAAATCGGCATTAAGGTTGCCGTCAACGGCGGCGATCCGATCGAACTGACGGCCACGGAAACGGAAGAGTATTCCGGTATCTTTACCAAGGAAGTTGACACGGCAGCCGAGGCGGCTGATGGCAAGCTGGTCGTCAAGCCGGGCGACCGGATCATCTGCTGGTATACCGACCGGCAGAACACGTTCCCCGGCCATGCGGTGCCCCGCGAGACGATCGTGCTGGTCAACGAGCCCACGGAGGCCCAGATTCGGGTGATCCAAAGCCGCGCGACGCCGCCAGCGCCGGGAAGTGACGCGGCTCCACGAATTGAATACCTCGCACCTGAGGCCGATCAGGAGATCAGCGGTCTTGCGATGGGAGCGCCGATTACGATCGAGGTCGTCGATCCCGACGCCGCGAAGGACAGCCGCAGCTCGATCGTCGTTTCGCTCGAAACGAGCGACGGGGCGAAGGCCGATGTCAATTGTGTCATCTCCGATGCCCACCATCCCGACCGTCGGCAGCGTTTCTCCGACAACGGCGACGCCGACGCATTACACCAGGGCCGATTCGTCGGCCAGGTGATCCTGCAATTGGGCAGCGCCGACAGTGCGGAAATCGTCTCCCGTACCTCCGACATGCCCCGCTCGGTGATTGGCGGTCCGGTGGTCGACGAAGAAGCGGCCACGGCGGCCGATCGGGGACTGGTCGTCCGGGTGTTGAATCTCACGGGTAAGGACATCGTCACGGCCACCTACAACGACACGGTTCGCCCCTCCGGCGAAGCGGCCACGATCGACGCCCGCGGACGGCTGATTACCGCGGGTACGCTGGTCTGTACCGATCACCGGTACGAGGAGCCGATGGAACAGTTGCACGTCGGGGAGAAGATGTTCCTTCGCGTAATGGACGCCGATCGCGACGCGACCGGCGAGCGCGACGTCGTCACCGTCGAGGTGACCACGGAGCGAGGCGAGAAGGAAGAAGTGCCCCTGGAAGAGACGCTGGCCCACAGCGGGGTGTTCACCGGATCGCTTCTACTGAAAGCCGTCGAGCAACCCACGCCGGGTAATCTCCAGGCCGACGAACCGGTCATCGAGAGCTTCTTCGGCGACACGGTCAGCGCCCGCTACGTCGACCCGACCGCGCCCACCGAGACGGGCGAGTTGGAGATCACCGGTCAACTGCCGGTGGTGATCGGCACCGACGGGCTGGTGGCCGCGTTTACCAAGACGTTCAACAACGAAGACCTGGCCGTGGAGACCAAGTTCCACGTGGCCGAGAGCTACTTCGAGTTATTTAAGAGCCACAAGCAGCTCGGCCGCGAGGAGGAGTCGAAAACTGATCTGGAAGCCGGCCGCCGCATCCTTCGCGAAGTGATGGAAGACTATACCGATCCGAAGTACGCGCCGCGGGTGACCTACCTGCTGGGTCAATTCGCTCAGGAACTGGAGCAATGGGACGAGGCCGTCGCTTCGTACGCGTTGATTATTCAGCGATACTCCGACCACTCGCTGGCGGCCGATGCCCAGTACAAGATGGGCCAGTGTTACGAAAAGGCGGGCGACTTCGACCGGGCTCTGGAGGCGTACGTCACCCTGGCGGCCACCTATCCCAACAGTCCGCTGATCGCCAGCGCGATGATCCGCATCTCCGATTTCTTCTACAAGAAGCAGCGTTTCGAGGTGGCGACCCAGGTGGGTGAAAAGTTCCTGGAGAAATTCACGGGGCACGAACACGCCGCACGGATGGCGTTCCGCGTGGGCCAGTGTTACTTCAAGATGGAAGAACTTGCGAAAGCGGCCGAGAGCTTCGACGGCTTCGTGAAGACCTTCCCCGAAAGCCATCTGGCGGCCGACGCGATGTTCTGGTCGGGTGAGAGCTACCGCCAGGGCAGGAAGTTTGCCGATGCCTTTAGCCGGTACAACCGCTGCCGCTGGGACTACCCGGAAAGCGAGGCGGCCAAGTACGCTCGCGGGCGGTTGGCCATGCCGGAGATGCTCGATCAGTTCGAGAAGTTGCATGAAGAAGCCGGTTTGAACGAGTAACCCCTTGGCGAGTTGAGTGATTACCCATGCGATGCGCCTTGACTGCTATCCTGCTCCTGTTTGCCACGGCTTTATCGGCCCAAGAACCGACGGAACCGCCACCGGAGGCCGCCGCACCGGCCCCCGAAGCGGCTCCCGCCGTGGAACCGGCCGAGGATGTCGCGCCGGCCGATGACCCCGATCTGCAGCCCGACAAGCCTACGTGGAAGGACGAATTGCAGGACCTCTCCGAAGAGGGTGCCATCGGCCTGCTCCTGGAAGGCGGGTTCTTCATGTGGCCGATCCTGCTGATGGGGATCATCGCCACGGGCGTCATGATCGAACGTTATCGCAGCCTGAAGATGCTCTCGACCGACACCAGTGAGTTGCGTGCCGAAGTTGCCGACTTGCTCCGATCGGGCCAGCCCGAGGCAGCCATGGCCTTGTGCGATGACCAGGAAGGGCCCGTACCCGCGGTTTTGTCGACCGGCATTCGCAAGTTCGTCGTGCTCAGCCGGCTGAATTACGACCCGGGACAAATCGAGGAGCAGGTTGTCAAGGCGATGGACGACTACAGCGTCCATATCGTCGCTGCCCTGGAGCGGCATCTGCCCGTGTTGGCCACCGTTTCCAGTGTCGCGCCCATGTTGGGGTTCCTGGGAACCGTGCAGGGGATGGTCGTTGCCTTTCGCGACATCGTGGCGAAGATGGGTGAGGAGAATATCGTCTCGGCGGCCGCGGGCGGTATTCAGACGGCCCTTTTGACTACCTGCTTCGGGCTGATCATCGGCATTCCCGCGTTTATCGCCTACAACTACTTCACCAGCGTGATCAATCGCTACGTGCTCGACGTCGAGGAATCGGCGACCGAGTTGATCGAAACGGTCACCCTGCAAATGGCCCTGGGACAAAAGGAAACCGGCGACGTGCCGGCGTCGTAGTCCACGGTCATCACGCAATTCCACCAAACATGAAATCGCGTCGCGCAACGAAAATAATGGCCGAACCGCCGTCCAGCGCTACCGGTGACATTGCGTTTAATCTGATTGTCTTCTTTCTCGTCTGTGCGTCGGTGCAACTTGATAGCGGGCACCGGCAGACGCTACCGCGAAGCGAAAAGCGGGAAAAACAGACCCAGCAGGAAGAAAACATCCAAGTCGATCTCACGCGAACGACCGCGTCCATCGACGGCAACACCGTCGCGCCGGGGATGTTCGTAACCAAGCTCAAAGCCGCTATGGCCGAGAAAGTTGGCCTCGATGACAAGGTCGTCGTGGTGAAGAGCACCCCCCAGGTCCCCTACGATCACTGGATTAAGTACACGACCCTGATCTCCGAGGCCGGCGGCGTGATTACCGTTTTGCGTGAGGAAGAAGAGGAAGTGCGGGTTCCGTAACACCGTTTTTCCATGTAGACACTTTTCTGGCAGGCTGCTAGGATGAAAATCCGACGTCGAACATCGCGAGCCGAAGTGCCCTCGCTGGCCATGGGCGATATCGCTTTCAACCTGCTGATCTTCTTTGTCATCCTCGCCCAGGGTAACGACGACAGCTTTCTGCATTGGGAACCGGCCGAGGTTAAGAAGATCGAATCCGCGGGCGAGTCCCGGGCTAGCGTGGTGATCGACAGCAGGGGTAAGCTGTTTCTCAATGGCGGAGAGACCAGCCAAGCGGCGCTGGCCGACCGCATTAGCGAGGCACTGGGCGACGCGGAACCGGGGAACCGGACCGTGTTGCTCAAGGTCCACAACGAAACACAAGCCGAACGATTCGAGCCGGTGATCGAGGCGATTAGCGAGGCCGGCGGCGATATGGTCCATATCCTGGAAATGGAAAGGAAGTGACGATGGGCAACGCAAAAAGTCCTTCGACCGAAAGTGGCCCCGCGGCTCGCGGCATCGGCGGCGAGTTGACGAGACTCAAGTCCAACGCCTCCGCCACGGTCGCCGAACTTCGCGAATTCCTCGGAAACATGCGGCAGCGGAACCCCCATGAAGTGCTCGGCATGGTGGCCACCAGCGGGTTGGCTCGAAGCACCCTTCTGGCCACGGTCCTGTTTGCGGTTCTGCTGGGGGCGATGACGGCCATTCCGTATTATTGGCCCCAAAGCGAAGCGACGAAACCGTCCGGCGATCAAGCTGCCGCGACAGCGCAAGAGGCCGCCAAGCCGGGCCCGGCGGCTTCGGCGACACCCGCCGCTGGCTCGCCGACCGACCCCGAGCAGGCCGCGGTCGCACTGGGAATCGATGAAACGAAGCCTGCCGATCCGGAGAAGAACCCCCGCGAAACGGAACTCGACAACTTGCTCGACGGTATCGAATAGCCCGTCTCCACGAACCCGGAAACAAACCCCCTTCGGTCACCCCCCCATGGCGCCGATCTCGCTAGCCGCGAAGCTCTGGGCCGTTCTCGTCGGTCTGTACCTGATCGTCTGGCTCCCGGTGCGCATCGATCAGCTCTGGCTGGAGCAATTCAGCGCCCGAGTGCATTGGACCGTGGGGCTGGCATCGCTGGGGTTGGGCATTCTCTGGTTTGCTTGGGCGGCTTGGAGTGTTCGCCGGATGAACGTCGCGGTGGCGTTTGTCCTAAGCGTGTTCTATATCGTCTGGTGGCAACTTGCCGTCCAGGCCGCCCATTGGATGGTCTGGGACACGCTCCGCGCCAATCTGGCCCGATACGGCCTCGCGGGGCTCTTTTTCGTTGGGCTCATGTGGGTGGTCTGGTTTGTCGATCGGGCCACGCGGCAGCGTGAGGCACGGCGTCGAGCCGCCAAAGAAGATACCGCTGACATCCGCTTGGGTCGGCCCTCGGCCATGCACGGTCGTAGCGATCGGGCCACGCGCCGCCGGGCTTGGAATATCTGGAATCCGCTCGATCCGCGGGCTTGGTACTACGGCCGGCGCGGGGGGACACTCAACCAGTCGGTGATGGCATTTGTCAACTATTCGCTGGCCTTTGCGATGGTCGCGCTGGCGCTGAGCCGGGTCCGAGGTTGCGAGGAAATCTACGAGATGCCGGCCGGCGGCGGACAGCAGGTGGCACTTGCCCAAACGGTTCGCGTGAAGATAATCAAGCGTAAGAAATTCGTGGTGAATCCTTATAGCGCGATCCTCTTCAATCCGCCGCCCATCGACGACGTGCAACTCAGTCTCACCGAAGCGACCGAACACGCTTACACGGTCGGCTACGGCGAGGGTGCCGGGGCGGGATTCGGCGGCGGGACGGCTCGCGGCAAGGTTCGGCTGATCCGCCTGGAATACACGGGTGGAAACTGGGATCAGAATTTCGGCATCGGCGGCGATGACAACATGCTGCGCGAATACGGCATCCGCACCCGGCACAAGGTGGCCGACAAGACCGAATCGCGGCGGATCATCCAGTTGCGCAACTTTCCCGTCGGCAAGAGCCCGCCGATGGTCTACATGACCGGTCAGCAAAACATCTCGCTCACCAATACCGAAGTGAAGGTCCTTCGCGACTACCTGACCACCAAACATGGGATGCTCTTCGGCGACAATTGCGGCAGCCGGCATTTCCACAACCAGTTTGTGTCGATGATGTATCGCATATTTCCCAAGATTCGCCCGGTGACGATTCCTCTGGACGACGCGATTCACAAAGTTCCCTACCGCATTGCCTTCTTCCCCTACGCATCGCCACACGGCGGCCGCGAGGCGTTGGGTTGGTGGAGGGACGGTCGCTGGGTCTGTTACTACCATCCCGGCGACATCGGCGACGCCTGGCGCGACGACCACGCCGGCGTGCGGGCCGAAATCTGGGAAGCATGTTACCAACTAGGCACGAACGTCATTTTCTACGCCCATACCGAGTATAGCAAGTGGTTGGAAGCGCAAAAGAAGGCCATTTGAAGTGTTTCGTCCCGGCACGGTTCATTTTGCGCGGCAATTGATGTTGGCCCGGTCGCCTGCGACCGGAAACGGGGAGTTCCGTCGCACAATCCGGTCGCTCGCCGACCGGGCTAACAGTGAATGACGATGAAAACCATGACAGCAGCGAATCATCTTGGTATTACGATGCGCCGACTTTGCCTGGCGGCAGTGGCCATCGCCGCAACGACTCCCACGGCCACCGCGGCCGGGCTCGATGAAATGTCGACCCAGCGATGGGCCAAACTTCGCGAGGTCGAACGATACCAGTTGCAGATCGCCGAAAAGTACTTCCGCGAGAAGAACTGGAAGGTGGCGCTGGCCGAGTACGAGAAGTACCTGGCACTGTACGAACGGAGCGAAGCGGGCTCCTATACGCAGTTGAAATGGAGCCTTTGCCAGCTCCGGCTGCGCAAGGGCAACACGGCGATCAAGGAGGGTTTTCAGTCGGTAATCGACTACTGGCCCGACTCGCCCGAGGCGGTGGCCGCCGCATACTATATCGGCCAAACCTACAAGGACATCGGCCAGATCGCCAAGGCCAAGGAAGCGTATCGAAGCGTGTTGGCCGACCATCCGAAACATCCGGCAACCGTGCACGTCATGGTCGATCTGGTCGAGATCGCGGGCATCGAGAAAGACCGCGACACGCAGATCGAACTGTGGACGAAGCTCACGTTCGATGCCCCGCGAACGCAGAGCAGGCAACTGTGCGAAGAAGCCTCGCGACAACTGGCCGCCCACCATTTCGCGTTGGGCGGTTTCACGGATGGCGTGAAAGCCCTGACTACCACGTATTCCGAGAAGAAGCTTCCCGAGGAAGTCGCCGGGCGGGTCCGCGGGGCGATCGGGCAACTCATCGCCGGGGCGGAAACTCGCGCCAAGGGCGAAAAGCTGCTCTCGGCGGCCGTGGCCTATCTTCGCAAGAACATGCCCACCGACACCTCGGAGCCCGGCCCAAAGGCCATGGCCAAGACGTATTGGTTCCACATCATCGCCCTTTACGCCGCCGCGGGCCAGGTGAAGAAGGTCGACGAGACCTACGAGCAGTTGATGAAGTCACTGGGCACCGACGACGAGATCCTCGGGCATCTGGCCGGCTGGCAGAAGTCGCAAGGCAACCACGATGAAGCCCGCCGCACCTATCGCCGCTTCGCCGACAAGATCGAGGGACTCAACCGGGTCGCGGGCAGTTACCGAGACGAGGGCAACCTCGAACTGGCCGTGAAGACTTTCCGCGAACTCATGGGCCAGGATCCCGACGGCAAGATCCGCTGGTCGTCGGCCATCGCCTCGGTCTATTACCACGCTCGAAAGTACGACGATGCGATCACCGCCTACAAGGAATTGATGACACTGGACCCCGAGCATTCGGAGGGTTGGCGCTGGAACATTGCCCAGGCCTACCACCATGGCGGCCGCCACAAGGAAGCGATCGGCTGGTACCGGCAGTGTACGAACTTCCCCCGCAACTATGAGGAAATGGCTTCGTGTCATCGCCACATGAAGCAGTTTCGGGAGGCGCTGGCCCTGTATGCGCAGATTGCCGGGGGCAGCCAGGACAGGGCGCCCTGGGCCATGCTGCAAATCGCGCATACCCGGGAAGAAGCCGGCGAAAGAGAGGCGGCCATCAGAGCGTTTCAGGTGGTCTGCAAGCGGTTTCCCAAGGACTCCCATGCCAGTCAGGCCCACGTACACTTGCAGTCGAAGTACAACATTTCCATCACCCTCGGCGGTGCCAAGGACGAGTGAGGCCACAAATGAAACGTTTCTCGACCCCTCCGCCTCTGATGCTTTTTCTTGCGGTCCTCGCAACGTCGTTGCCCGCCTTGGGAGCCGAGCCGGCCACGGCGAGCTTCACCCCGCTGGCAAAGCTATCGAACCCGAAGCTCCTTGCCGCCGCCGAGGCCTATCCGGGCGGAGGCTACAACGCCGACAATATCCTTGACGGGATCGCCGACGGAAGCTTTCAGAGCGAATACGCCAGCGCCGGCATCGGGACCGAGACGTTTCTCGACTTCGATTTCGGCCAACCCACGCCGATCGCCGCGTTTCGCCACGTCGACCGTCACGACCCGGCCACCGTCGGCACGGCCGTGTTGACATTCAGCGATGCACCCGATTTCCAGAACATACTAGCTACCGTCAAGCTGAAGCACGCCAACGTTCGCGCCGGCGTGACTTGCACCGCGTTTCCGCCCGTGACCGCACGGTATGTGCGTTGGAAGGTCACGGGCCTCGGCGGGATCCACGCGACCGTCGGTGGCGCGGAGATCGAGTTTTACGCGGCCGGCCCAGTGGAGACGACGCCAGCAAGAATCACGGTCGAGGCGACCAACGGTCAGGCGCTACTGAAGAGCGACGGCAAGCCGCTGCAACCGGCTCGCATCGTCGTCGATTATCCGTACCTCGAACCGTGTGAGGCGTTGCTGGAGATTGCCGGTTGTGAGCCGGCGCCGCTGGCCTTGCGATTCGGCACGCACACGATCGACGCCCAGCTTCCGGCGGCCCAAACCGAGCAGACGATGCGCGTGGCGATCAAGACTAACGGGCACGTCGTCCTCACAAGCGATCTGACGCGTAAACCGGTCCGGCCTTGGACGTTCTACATCTTGCCCCACTCGCACGTCGACATCGGCTACACGCACGTGCAGACCGAGGTCGAGCAGATGCAGGGTAAATACTTCGAGCAGGCCATCGCGTTGGCGCGTGCGACCGCCGACAACCCGCCCGGCGCGCGGTTCAAGTGGAACAGCGAAGTGCTTTGGGCGGTCGACGGCTATTTGAAACGGGCAACGCCCGAACAACGCAAGGAGTTCGCCTCGGCGGTGAAGAAGGGATGGATCGGCTTGGACGGCCTCTACGGCAACGAGTTGACCGCGTTGTGCCGGCCCGAAGAACTGTACCGGCTGCTCGGCTATGCCCGGCGGCTATCGACGGAACTCGACGTACCCGTCGAGGCGGCGATGATCAGCGACGTGCCGGGCTACACCTGGGGGATCGTGCCCGCGCTGGCCGACAGCCGCGTCAAGTATCTTTCGATCGGCCCCAACCACTGCCATCGCATCGGCTATACGCTCCAGCAGTGGGGAGATCGGGCGTTTTACTGGGTTTCGCCGTGCGGCCGCCGGAAGGTCCTCTGCTGGATGGCCGGCAAGGCCTACTCCTGGTTTCACGGCGGCCGGCTGGGGTTGATCGGCGACGTCGAACCGGGTGTATTTTTCGATTATCTCGACGAGTTGGCCGCCAACGACTATCCCTACGACATGGTGCAACTCCGCTACAGCATCCAAGGCGACAACGGCCCCCCCGACCCGAATCTACCGGAGTTCGTGAAGAAGTGGAACGCCAAATACGCCGCGCCCCGGATGGTCATCGCCACCACCGCCGAGATGTTCCACGAATTCGAGCGGCGCTACGGCGAGAGCGTGCCCGAGGTGCGCGGCGATTTCACGCCCTACTGGGAAGACGGCGCCGGTTCGTCGGCCGCCGAGACGGCCATGACGCGAACGGCCTCCGAGCAGTTGGTGCGGGCCGAGGCGCTGTTTGCCATGATCAGCCCGGGAAACTATCCCCAGGGAGCGTTCTACTCGGCGTGGCGCAACGTCATTCTCTACAACGAGCACACCTGGGGCGCCCATTGCAGCATTAGCCAGCCCGACGCTCCGTTTACCCAGGACCAGTGGAAGATCAAGCAGGCGTTTGCGACCCACGCCGCGGCGGAGGCGACGGCGTTGACCACGGAGGCGATGGAAGGACGCAAGATCTCGGCCGAGAAGGTCACGGCCGTCGATGTTTATAACACAACGTCATGGCTCCGCACCGATCTGATCGCGTTGACCGCTAACCAGTTTAGGGCGGGCAGCGTGGTCCGTGACGTCGAAGGTCGGGAGATACCGTCGCAACGCAGCGCGTTGGGCCAACTGTTACTGGTGGCCCGGGACGTCCCGCCGCTGGGCGCGAAGCGTTTTCTTATCGAGGAGGGCAACCCGACCTCCAAGGGCAGCGCCCGGGCCGAAGGGAACGTGTTGACCAATGGGAACATCCGCCTGACGGTCAACGAGAAGACCGGCGCGATCGACAGTCTGACCGTGCGCGGTGTGCCGGTCGATCTGGTCGACGGCGCGTCGGGCATGGGCCTCAACGACTACCGCTACGTCGCCGGCCGCGATCCGTCGCAACCGCAAAGTAACGCGCCGGTGACGATCACGGTCCAAGAAACCGGTCCGGTCGTCGCCTCGCTGATGATCGTTTCCGACGCCCCGGGCTGCCGCAAGCTCCGGCGGATGGTGCGGCTCGTCGACGGGATCGATCGTGTCGACCTCCAAGACACGCTGGACAAGGAACCGGTACGGGCCAAGGAATCGGTCCACTTCGGCTTCCCCTTCAACGTACCCGAGGGGGTGATGCGGATGGACACGCCCTGGGCGGTCGTTCGGCCCGAGATCGATCAGTTGCCCGGCGCCTGTAAAAACTACTTCACCGTGGGACGTTGGGTCGACGTATCCAACGACGATTTCGGCGTCACCTGGACGACCCGCGATGCCCCACTGATCGAGGTGGGCGCGATCACCGTCGACGTACCTCATCATCCCGTCGGCGGCGGAGGGTGGATCGAGCACGTCGAACCGTCGACCACGTTCTACTCCTACGTGATGAACAACTATTGGGAGACCAACTACAAGGCCTCGCAAGAAGGCACGGTTCGGTTTGACTACTGCCTTCGGCCGCACGGGCGTTTCGATTCGGCCGCCACGACGCGGTTCGGCATCGAGCAAAGCCAGCCGCTGCTTGTCGTGCCCGCCGACCGGAAAACTTCGCGGCGGGAATCCCTCTTGCGAATCGATCCGATCGACGTCATCGTCAGTTCGATCAAACCCAGCCGCGACGGCAAGGCGCTGATGGTGCGTCTGTTCAACGCGGCGAATCGACCGATCCGCGCGACGCTGACCTGGGGCGATCCGGCCCCGCGGGGTGTTTTCAACAGCAGTCCGTTCGAGGAACAGGGTAACGAGCTACCCGGCGCGATCGAGTTGCCGCCCCGGGGGATTGTTACCCTAAGAGTGTCGCTGCCGTGAGCAGCCCCGTACAGTAGCCTCGTATGGTAGCCATCCCGCTCCGCCGAGATGTAGCCACAGAGCATCCAACCGGAGGCCCCACCCATGCACGGAAACGCACACACTCGGGCAGCCACCTTGGCCGCACTATTCATCGCGGCCTTCACCTTCTCCGCCATCCCCGCAGTCGCCGTCGACACCAACCCCGGTGCCGACAATTTTTCCAAGGAGAATCTGGTTGCCTGGTGCATCGTGCCGTTCGATGCTAAGGAGCGTGGCCCCCGAGAGCGGGCCGAGATGCTCTCGCGGTTGGGGATTGGCCGCCTGGCTTACGACTGGCGTGGGCAGCATGTGCCAACCTTCGAGGAGGAAATCCTTGAGATGAAGCGGCGGGACATCGAGTTTTTCGCCTTTTGGAGCTTCCATCCGGAAATCGCGCCGCTGATTCGGAAACACGGCATTCACCCGCAGATTTGGCGGACCGCGCCCAGCCCAAGCAGTGGAACCCAACAAGAGAAAGTGGAATCCGCCGCCAGACAACTCCTGCCGCTGGTCAAGCAAGCCGATGAACTGGACTGCAAGTTCGGAATCTACAACCATGGCGGATGGGGGGGCGAACCGGAGAACCTCGTGGCGGTGGTCCGCTGGCTGCGAGCCAACGCCGATGCCCGGCACGTGGGGATCGTCTACAATTTCCACCATGGACATGGCCACATCGGCGATTTCGCCGAAGTGTTCGCCCGGATGAAACCCTACCTGCTCTGCCTGAATCTCAACGGCATGAACGACGGCGCGCGGCCGAAGATTCTTCCCGTCGGCCAGGGTCAGCACGACCGGGCGATGCTGCGGATCGTGCGCCAAAGCGGTTACGACGGTCCCGTCGGCATCCTCGACCACCGCAGCGAACTCGACGCCGAAGAGAGTCTCAAGCAGAACCTTCAGGGGCTGGAAACGCTCCTGGAGAAGTAGGAGCACCGGCGATCTCCCCCGGACGAAGGGCAGGGGTATGTGGTTTGCGCCAAGGGCCCGGCGCGTTACACTTGCCAGTGTGCCGTTCATTCGGGAAAAGGGATAGCCGTACGGGGAGACTGTCGACGATGCCCACGAGGCCCTTGAAGATTCTCCTGGTCGAGGATGATCCCGACCACACGCTCTTGGTCCGCCGCGAGTTGGAGACCAACCACGGAGGCGTCGAGCTGTCAGTGGCGGAAACGGTTCGCCAGGGCAAGGCGATGGTTGCCGAGGCCCCCCCCGACCTGCTCCTTGCCGACTTGATGTTGCCCGACGGCCGCGGAACGGCCTTTCTTTCCGACGATCCACGGCAACGAGCGTACCCCGTGGTGCTGATGACCAGCCAGGGGAACGAAGAAGCGGCAGTGGAGGCGATTAAGAGTGGGGCGATCGAGTACGTGGTCAAGTCGGCCGCCACGCTATCCGATCTGCCGCGCATCGTGCGGCGGGCGCTTCGCCAGTGGCAGGATATCCTCGATCGCCGCAAGGCGGAAGAGGCACTGCGTGAGGCACACGATGAGTTGGAAGAGCGCGTCGCGCAGCGCACGGCCCAACTGGCTGCCACAAACGCCGCGATGAAGGACGACATCGCCAAGCGCCAGCAGGTGGAGCAACAGCTTCGCCAGAGCGAAGCGAGATTCGTGGCGTTTATGAACCACCTGCCCGGCGTCGCCTACATGAAAGACACCGAGGGCCGTTATCTCTACTTCAACCCGGGCTTCGAGCGCGTCGTGGGCGTCCAACTCAGCCAGTGGCAGGGCAAGCTTGACCTGGAACTGTGGCCTCCGGAAACGGCCGAGCGGATGCGAGCCGTCGACCGCGAGGTGATCTCCCGAAACGAAGCGATCGAGACGATTGAAGACATGTCACAGGAAGATGGCACGCACCATTGGCTGACGATCCAGTTTCCGATCGCCGATGAGACCCGGCGGCCGATCTCCGTGGCGGGCGTGGCCATCGACATTACGCAGCGCAAACGGGCTCAGGAATTGATGCGTGCGCAGCGCGACCTGGGACTCGCTCTGAGCACGACGACCGGCTTGGAGGAAGCGCTGGACGCTTGCCTGGACGCCGCGATTGCCGCCTCCGGCATGGATTGCGGTGGGATCTACCTGGCCAACGACGAGGGAGGCGTGGATCTGGTGGCCCATCGCGGCTTGTCGGCCACTTTCCTCCGTCGGGAAGCTCATTTCGACAAGGACGACCCGCAAATGGCGGTCGTCGGGCGCGGCGAGCCGTTCTATTCAAAGGCGGACAAACTGCCGCCGGAGATTCGCGACGCCCTGGCCAGGGCCGGTCTGAAGGGGCTGGCCGTATTGCCCGTGGTACACGAAGACGAGGTCGTCGCCTGCCTCAACGTCGGCTCCTTTCGGCGCGAGGAGGTGCCCGTCCATTCCCGCGACGCGCTGGAGGCAATCGCCGCCCAGACCGGCACCGCCATCGCGAGAATCAGGGCCGAAGAGGCCGTGCAGAAGGAACAGCGACTGCTCACCGAACTGCTCTCCCTGCAAGAGAGGGAACGCAAGCTGGTCGCCTACGAGATCCACGATGGCCTGGCGCAGCAACTCGCCGGTGCCATGCTCCGATTTCAGGGATTCGAGCAAACTCACGCGAATAATCTGGGTGAGAACCGAGAGATGTACACCGGCGCCGTCGACTTGCTCAACGAGGCCATCGGCGAAGCACGCCGCTTGATTAGCGGATTGCGACCCCCGATCCTCGACGAATCGGGAATCGTCGCCGCCATCGAGTATCTCATTTGCGAACACCAGCAGCGCGGCGGCCCGAACATCGAATTCGTTCGGGATATCACCTTCGACCGGCTCGCGGGGCCGTTGGAGAGTACTGTTTTTCGCGTCGTCCAGGAAAGTCTGACCAACGCCTGTCGCTACAGTCAGAGCGAGAACATACGGATTGAACTCACTCAAGACGCAACCCACGTTCGCCTGGAAGTGCGCGATTGGGGGATCGGGTTCGAGCCGGACCGGGTCGGAAAACGTCATTACGGGCTCAACGGCATCCGCGAACGGGCACGCTTGCTCGGCGGGCGCGCCACGATCGGCTCGACCCCCGGCCGAGGCACCCGGATCATCGTCGAGCTGCCGCTGCTCTTGCGGCACGCCGCCGACCAGTGAGCCGCTAGATCGACAACGCCACTTTCACTTTTCCCCCACCCGCACGGGTGGGCCGCCGTTTAGCACCCCGAAGCGTCAGTGAGGCCGTCTTCTCCGTCCTCGCTGACACTTCGAGTTACTAAACCAACAGCCTCCCCGGATTTGCACGGGACAGTCGTCTCGTCCACAATGGTCGATATAAAGGGGTCGATGTGAAAGCCGTGTGCCATCGGCGTGGATGAAAGGAACGACTCATGCGAACGACGATTTTGGCGATTGCCCTCGTCTTGCCGCCCGGGCTGGCATCAGCGGCCGACGTTTGGCCCATGTTGCGTGGTCCGGCTGGCAACGGTCACGCCGAAGAAGCCAACCTCCCGCTCTCCTGGAGTGAAACGGAAAACGTTGCCTGGAAAACGCCGATCCACGACCGCGGCTGGTCGTCGCCGGTCGTTTGGGAAGACCAGATCTGGATGACCACGGCCACCGCCGACGGCAAGGAGTTGTTCGCCGTTTGCGTCGACCGCGCCGGCGGAAAGATCCTGCGCGACGTCAAGGTATTCGACGTGGCCGAACCCGAGCGAATCGCGCCGGTCAACAGCTACGCCTCACCCACGCCGGCGATCGAAGCCGGTCGCGTGTATCTTCACTACGGAACCTACGGCACGGCGTGCCTCGACACGGCCACGGGCAAGACCCTTTGGGCTCGACGCGACCTGAACTGCGACCACCACATGGGGCCCGGCTCGTCGCCGGTGCTCTTGGGCAATCTACTGATCTTCCACGTCGACGCCACCGACGTGCAATACATCATCGCCCTGGACAAGAAGACGGGCCGCACCGTCTGGAAAACCGATCGTTCGATCGACTACACCGCCGTCCACCGCTTCTGCCGTAAGGGGTTTTGCACCCCGACGGTGATTCAAGCCGGCGAGCGCATCGAGCTGATCAGCCCCTGTTCGAAGGCCGTCTTCGCCTACGATCCGAGTACCGGGCGGGAACTCTGGAAAATAAACCATTACGGTTGGTCGATGGTACCGCGCCCCGTGTCCGGCCACGGCCTGATGTTTGCGGTTGTCGATTACGATCACCCCGAGCTGTGGGCGCTGCGTCCCGGCGGGCAGGGCGACGTGACCGACAGCCACGTGGCTTGGCGGCATCGGTCGGGCGTGCCCTCCACGCCCTCGCTCTTGCTGATCGACGACCTGCTCTATATGGTCGACGACAACGGCGTCGCCTCGTGCCTGGAAGCCAAGACCGGGCAGCTCGTCTGGAAGGAGAGACTCGGCGGCGACTTCTCCGCCTCGCCCATCCATGCCGCCGGCCGCATCTATTTCTTCGACGAAGACGCCACGACCACGGTCATTCGTCCGGGGCGCGCGTTCGATCGGTTGTCGACCAACGCTCTGGCCGGCCACCAAATGGCCTCCCCCGCCGTGGCAGGAGACGCGCTCTTTCTACGCACCGAAACACACCTCTACCGGATCGAAAAGCAGCCGTAACCAAAGGCATCTTTTTCCAGGACCATCGAGGAGAAAACGAACATGGCCGCCCAGCAGATGCTTTCCCACAGTGTCTTCTTCACCCTCAACGACAACTCGGCCGCGGCCAAGGAGAAGCTGGTGGCGGCCTGCAAGCGATACCTTTCCGACCATCCGGGTACGGTCTTCTTTGCCGCGGGGACCCTGGCCGAGGATTACGACCGTCCGGTCAACGACCGCCGGTTCGACGTGGCCCTGCACGTCGTCTTCGCCGATCAAGCCTCCCACGACCAGTATCAGCAGGCCGCGGCCCACATGAAATTCATCGAGGAGAACAAGAACAATTGGAAGGAAGTCCGCGTGTTCGACGCGAGTGTCAAACCGTGAAGAAGCAACCGAAACGGAAGGAGCGCGGTAGCATGCACAATTATCCAGCGGCCGTGGTCGCCGGCATTCTGACCTGGTTCAGCGCAGGCCCGTTGCCGGCGGTCGAGCCGATCGACATCGGTTCGCGACTTGAGTTGTTCGTCGACCATCATTTGATCGAGCGGCTCGAAGGCGACGCGAAACTCCATTTGCACCCGCCGGTGGCCCGGGAAGTCGTCCTCGTGACCGACGAGCCCTGGGAAGGCAATACGTCCGCCTATTACTCGATCTTTCAAGACGGCGACCTCTACCGAATCTACTACCGCGGCTCGCATGTCGATGAACGGACGCGCAAGTCGGCACACCGCGAGGTCACCTGTTACGCCGAGAGCAAGGACGGGATCCACTGGGTCAAGCCCCGGCTGGGACTCTTCGAGTTCGACGGATCGAAGCAGAACAACATCGTCTGGGACGGCATCGGCACGCATTGCTTCACGCCCTTTAAGGACGTCAACCCGAACTGCCCGGCGGAGGCGCGCTACAAGGCCGTCGCGCGCGGTCGCCCTCGGGGAAAGCCCGGGCTGTACGTCTTCCAGTCGCCCGACGGCATCCACTGGAGGCCCATGGCCGACGAGCCGGTGATTACCGAAGGGGCTTTTGATTCACAGAACCTCGCCTTCTGGGATCCACACGCGAAGCTTTACCGCGAGTATCACCGCACGTTTACCGACGGCGTTCGCGCCATCATGACCGGCACCTCGGCCGACTTCCTGCATTGGACCCGGCCCGTCTTGCTGAAGTATACCGACGCGCCGCCCGAGCATCTCTACACCAATGCGATTCAGTCTTATCCCCGAGCCCCGCACCTGCTGATCGGTTTTCCCACCCGCTATCTGCCCGACCAGGGGAGCCGGGTCGAACCGATCTTCATGGCCAGCCGCGACGGTCGGACGTTTCACCGGTGGAGCGAGGCGCTGATCGGCGAAGATGCTCCCCAAGACCGCGCCGGCAACCGCAGCAATTACATGACCTGGGGACTGGTCCAACTGCCCGGCGATGAGAAAGACTATTCCGTCTACGCCACCGAGGCCTATTACACGGGACCCGACAGTCGAGTGCGCCGGTTCACCTTCCGCGTCGACGGGTTTGTCTCGCTACGGGCGTCGGACACCGGAGGCGAGTTGCTCACCAAACCGTTCACCTTCGACGGCACGCAACTCCTGATCAACTTTGCGACCACCGGCAATGGCAGTCTGCAATTCGAACTGCAAGACGCCGACGGCCGGCCGATCGAAGGTTTCCGCCTGGCAGACTGCCCGCCGATTCGCGGCGATGCCGTTGGCCAGGCCGTCGCCTGGAAGAACGCGCCGGATCTCGGCCAACTGGCCGGCAAACCGGTCCGGCTTCGCGTCCAAATCGCGTCGGGCGACTTGTATTCATTCGCCTTTCGCCGTTAGCAGACTGTTTCCACGTGCCCACACTTTCTCAACGGGCCGGTAGAATTTCCTTGACATTCGCGGCTACCCGATTACTCTCGGAGGTAGTTCTTCTCTTTTTCGGCCGGGACATCCTGGGGCAAGCGGTCCGTGGGATGCCCGGCCGGTTTTTTCTTGTCCACGCTCGGAGGCGTGGGAACGCCCTGACCACGTTCAATTCGTTGGCTCCGCGATGCGCAGGCAAACGACTTTCCCTGCCCGGTTGCGAACGTACAGCTTTCCATCCGCCAGCGCGGCGGGTGTCCACGTGATGCCTTCGAGGATCTGTATCCGCACGATCGGGCGGAATGACTCCGAAGACAGCTCGGCGATGGTTAGCCCGCCCCGATCGCTCATGAGAATCAGCTTCTCGTCGGCCATCAGCACCGACCCGGCTCCGCTGGGGAACGTCCATTGTTGCCTGCCCGTGCGGAAATCGAGACATGCAAATTGCCTGCCGACGAAGCAGTACAGGTATCCCCGCCAGAGGAATCCGCTACTGAGCACGCTTCCTTTATCGCTCCAGAGTTCGCGTGGCTGCCCTGTGCTAACGTCGAACAGCGTGGCATTCTTGCCGTAACCGCTCGTGACGAAAACCTTGCCGTCGCGATAGATCGGGTCGCAGCAGTTTGCGGCAAGTCGGGTTTTCCAAGGAATCGACCAGAGTTCGGCGCCCGTACGGGCATCGCGGGCGAAGAGCGCTTCTCCAGCGAAGATCAACACCCGCGGGCGGCCCCCTTCGAGGTACAGCACCGGCGTGGCCAATCCCGCCAGGCCATCATGTTGCCAGACCACCGCGCCCGTGTCTCTATGTAAAGCCAGACCCGTCCCGACATTCAGGATGACCAGGTCGTTCCAAAGCAGCGGAGAACCGGCGTACCCGTAGGCTCGAATCCGCGCCGGCATCGGCAGTTCCCGTCGCCAAAGAACGGCTCCGGTCGCGGCATCATGGCAGCAGACCACCGGCTGGCTCTGGGGCGTACTGAGTACGTAGACCCGGCCTTTGTCAACCGTCGGCGTGGATACCTGATACGAGCAGCCGGTCACGGCCTCCCAAATCGGTTTGCCGGTCGCCGCGTCCAGGCAGTGCAGCACCCCAGCGTGCCCGGGACGACGCCCCACGGTGTACAAGCGGCTGTCCTGCACCGCCAAAGAAGCATATCCGTCGCCGACCGACGTCTCCCATATCTGTCGCGGCCCGTCGGGCAACAGGGTCAGTTTTTCGTCGGAAATGCCGTTCCCATGCGGCCCACGGAAGCGAGGCCAGTCGGCCGCAGGCAGGTAGCTTGGGAGCGGTCCCAGCATGGCTACGAATACGAAGAGGTTCAACATGACTGTCCGTCGCGTCACGGCAATCTCCGTTCTAAGAACCGGCGGCGGCTTCGCAAAACGGCCAGCGTGGGGCCGAGAAAACACGAGGCGTTCCTATCGACCGCGGATGAACTCTTGATCCTTCTTGCTCAGTTTCTCGATGGGCACGTCGATCTCTTCACCCGTCTTTCTCTTCAACGTGATCACGTCGCCTGAGGTCTTGACAAGTTTTGCTTCCACGGTGAACTGGCCGTCGTCGCTGGTCCAAGTGCGGAATTCCGGTTCCGTCTTCGGCCTCTGGTGAGTTCTTCGTTCCGGCGGGGCGTGTGGTTGAGGTTCGGAGGGCGCTTGGGGAGCGAACTCCTCGATGTTCCACAAGGAAACGGTGCCGTCGCCGCGGCTTGCCCCGGCCAGGTATTTCTCGTCGGGCGAGAAAGTCAGCGGTTTCTCGGTGTCAAAGACCATATCGCCCGGGTATCGCGTCTTCCCCCCGGGGCCCGGCAAAGTCGTCAGTTCCCGTCCCGTGTGCGTGTCCCAGAGCCGGACCTTGCTGCCGGGTGGGTACACGGAAGCGGCGATCCTGCCGCTGAGCGAAAGGCCGGTTGCCGAAATCAACATATCCCGTTTTGAAGCCCGAGATGTCCACTTCGGTCTGCCCGTCTTCAAGTCGAACAGGACGATGGAAAACGGAGCTGCGGTGCAAACGACCAGTGTGTCCGTCCGGGCGGTGAATGCTATCGATCGCCCAATTCCACCGCCGAGAGGTCCTGGCCTGAACCGCCACTTGACCTTGGCTTTGTCGGTGTCCCACACGGTGATGCTTAACATCTCGCTGGAGGCCAGCATTTTTCCGTCGGGGGAGAAGGCCAGAGAGCCGATCGCCCGTTCGGGGCAGGTGAGTACGGCCCGCTGCTTGCGCGTTGCCACGTCCCACAGCGTGATCGTAGCTTTTTCGACCCCGACGCCGACACCGGCGCCGTGGCCCTGAGGATGTCGTCGGATCGGATCCGTATTGGCCGTGGCCACCGTTTTGCCGTCCGGCGAGAACGCCGCGAGGTAGAAGTGACGCTTGGAGTCCACGAGTCTGCCTTGCTCCTTGCCTGTTTCGGAGCTGAACAACTGGACCACGCCGTCGCCGGCCTGGGAGCTGGTCGTCCAGGCGAGACTCTTCCCGTCGGGCGAGAACATCAGGCAGGCGTGGACGGCGATGAATCCCTCGGTTTTGGCGGTCCACTTCAAGGCACCGGTAGCTACCTCGCGCAGTACGATCGTCACTTGGGGCATCTGGTCGGGCGAACCCCCACTAGGGTAGGCCATGGTCTTGCCGTCCGGGGCAAAGACCAGCGGAATCTCGCCCGACATCGAAATCATTGGAACAACGCCCTCCATCCCGGCCGTGACATTTTGCGACCATCTGAGCTTGCCGCTTTGAGTATCCCACAACTTCACTTGCTCAGGAGAAGACATCCCGCCGCCACCGAACCCGCCGCCACCGAACCCGCCGCCACAGCGCGTTGCCAATGCCTTTCCATCAGGTGAAAACACCATCGAGCTAGCAGTTCCCCCGTCGGCGGCCTTTAACGTGGTCCGCGACTGGCCGGACAGGGGAGACGGCCAAAGCCCTCCGGCAATCGACGTCATGACAAGCAGCGAAACCGGCCAAATACGATGCACTGGTGGTCTAGTCGTATTCATCATGTCCTCCGTTCTCGGATTGCCGTTGCCTCTGGCACATGGAAAGTCTCGGCAACGGAAGAGGCCGTCCCCGTTTCCTTGCTTGGTATCGACGACGAAACGCGGACCGGTTCTTCCGCCTAATTCGCCTCCCGAGCCGCACCGTCGATGCCGACGACGATGAGCTTCTTCTTCGGAAAAGCCTACTTCCTCAGATCAACGCATACCACGCTCTTCTGATCGCGAAGAAAAACCCGACCGCCAGAAAGCGACGGCGGAGTCCACGCCTTGTAGTCAAGGACTCCCTCAAGCTTGCCTTTCTCGATATATCGTTCCGGGCTCGGTTGGATCAGATAGAGCGAGCCCCGCTGCCCGAGGGCAATGATGTGCCCTTCGGCCACGATCATCCCGCAGCGCCCCGGGGCGCGGCTGGTCCACATCTTCTTGCCGGTGGCCAACTCGATGCAGCGAAACGTGATCGTGCCCAGATCGCCGTGGCAGCCGAAGACGTAGCCGTCGACGATCATGCGCGTGCCGAAGTGGTTCTGCAGATCGCGGGTTTGCCAGACCTCGCTGACGCTGGGCTGCCCGTCACTGCCGGTGATCGCCAGCAATGCCGTGCCGTTGCCGTAGGCGGTGGAAACGAGAAGCCCGCGATCGGTCCAGACCGGGGTGGCGCAGTTGCAGTGGAACTTGTCGCCCCACGGCTGTCGCCAAAGGATGTTTCCAGTGGCCGGATCGAGCGAGAGGATCGACACGCCCGTGCAACCGATCACCTGTCGCCGGCCCGCCGCATCAACGGTGATCGGCGAACCGTAGCCGGGTGCGTCGCTGCCGGCCGACCAGACGAGCTTGCCGGTTTTCTTATCGAAAGCGGCGACCGAGTTGTCCCGCTGACCGCCGGGCTGCACAATCACCAGATCGCCTTCCACCAGCGGCGAAGCGGACATACCCCAGTAGTATTTCAACCGCTCGGTCGGGTCTTCGCATCCCGTGGCGGTGAAGATGTTTGTTTTCCAGATCGTCTCGCCGGCCTCGGCCGTCATGCAGAGCAGTTCGCCGCGGGGGAAGAGGCAGTAGACCCGGCCGTTTTCAATCGTTGGCGTCGACCGCGGTCCCGAGCCCATGCGTTGCTTGTCGGCATAGCCGGGTGCCACGTGGCGTTGCCAAACGGTCTTGCCCGAAGCGGCGTCGAGACAGACGACGTATTGCCGCCCGACTTTCTCCGCCTGGGTAAAGAGCCGGTCTCCGGCAACGGCGATCGACGAGAATCCGGCACCCAAGGGGCGTTTCCAGAGGATCTTCGGCGGCGTTGTATTCCAATCGAAATTCAACCCGGTTTCCGGCGAGCGGCCGTTCCGCCCCGGGCCAAGAAACCCGGGCCAATCGCCGGCAGTGGCGACCAGCGGAACCGCCCCGAGCAAAATCGCCAAAAGAACCGTCCGACGGAGAACGAACCGAAGGGTGAGCCGACATGGCATGGTTTGGCTCCGCGGCAGGGGCGTAGGGACCGCTTACCGCCACGGCCCTGATTCAGGCTCTGTCAGGCAAACCCGTGCGATGGACCTCCGAGGAGTGCCACTCGCATCTTGCCTGTGCTGCCTGTCGACCGCCGGCGTATTCCCTAAGTACAAGAACCGGCAGGATTTAAGAGAAGTGGGCGCACCAAGATTTGAACTTGGGACCTCATCCTTATCAGGGATGCGCTCTAAACCAACTGAGCTATGCGCCCGATTTTCGACAGCAGATCACCGGCAATCTTCCAAGGGTAGCACACTTCGACGCTGCCGGCCGGTCATGCCCGGCATTTTGTGCCACCCTGTGCCGTATTGTATGGGCAAATCCTCGCTTGTCAAAGGGGGAGTGCGGGTTGCCGCAGCCGAAGTCGGCCGGGCGGGACCTCGACTCGATCCCCCCCTGACGGTTGAATAACCCGAAGAATCGATACATACGGGTTATGTTCCGCAGTCCCCCAGCCGAAAACTAAGAAGACGTGCGTACGGCTCGCGGCTGCGGGTCGTCCTGTGGATCCGTCTTTACCCCCCTCGATTGAGGAGTAGCTATGACCTGTCGTTTCTCGTTCGGTTTTATGTCGTGCAGCGGGCTGTTGCTCTACGTTCTAGTCTCCGGAGTGTCGCTTGCCGCCGGTCCGACCGCGGAACAGGCCCTGCAATTGCAGCCGGTGCAGAAGGGGATTTCGTTCGACCTACCCGACGGTACCGAGATGGCTAAATGCGAGATTGAGGCCAAGAAAATCGACGGCCGCGTGGCGTGGATTGTCTCGGGGCCCAACGGACAGATCCTTCGCCAGTTCGTCGATACCAACGGCGATAACGTGGTCGACCAATGGAGCTACTTCCGTGAAGGGCTGGAAGTGTATCGCGACATCGACGCCAATTTCAACGGCAAGGCGGACCAATACCGCTGGTTTCACACGGCCGGAAGCCGCTGGGGGCTCGACACGAACGAAGACGGCACCATCGACCTGTGGAAGGCGATCTCGGCCGAGGAAGCCACCGCCGAGGCCGTGGCCGCGCTGGCCAAGCAAGACGGTGAACGATTCATGCACTTGGCGCTGACGCCGGAAGAGCTTCAATCGGCCGGCTTGGGCGAGGAGAAGGCCAAGGAACTGGCCACCCGTATCGCCGCGCTGCGGGCCGACTTCAAAGCTCTGCTGTCGAAAACCCCCGGATTGAGTTCCGAGGCCCGGTGGGTTCAGTTCGGAGCCAGCCGGCCCGGCGCCATTCCGGCCGGCACGGACGGTTCGACCGCGGACTTGCGCGTCTACGAAAACGTGCTGGTATTGGTGGAAGACGGCGGCAAGTATGACCAAGTGCAGATCGGCACGCTGGTGGAAATCGGCCAGACGTGGCGCGTTATCGGCGTGCCGCAGTTCGTCGCCGAAGGACAGTCCGAGTTGACCGACGCCGGATTCTTCTTCCGCGCGAAAGTCCGCGAACCGGCTTCTTCCGACACGGCCACGGCAGGCGCGCCCAGCGAGGAGACACAGAAGTTGCTCGGAGAGCTTCAGGAAATCGACCAGACGGCCGCCGGGGTAGCCACGACCGCGGAGTTGGCGCCGTTGAACGCCCGTCGTGCCGAGTTGCTGGAGCAGATCGCCGACCTGGCGCCAACGGCCGAGGACCGTGCCCAGTGGGTTCATCAACTGGCCGACACGGTCAGCGCTGCCGTCCAGTCGGGCACGTATCCCAATGGAGCTCAGCGGCTGGAAGCTCTGTTCAAAAAGCTCAGCGACAACGAGAAGGAACGCAATCTGGCGGCCTACGTTCGGTTTCGCCAGTTGACCGCCGAGTACGCACTGAGCTTGCAGGGGGCCAATCCCGATTTCGCCAAGATCCAAAGCGGATGGCTGGAGACGCTTGCGCAGTTCGTTGCCGACTTTCCGAAGGAGCCCGTCTCCTCCGAGGCGATGCTCCAATTGGCCATCGCCAAGGAGTTTGCCGGCGAGGAAGAAGAAGCCAAAGAGTGGTTCGGGAAGATCGTCGAGATCTTTCCCCAATCCGGCTCCGCCGACAAAGCGGCCGGCGCCCAGACTCGCCTCGATTCGGTCGGCAAGGAAATCACACTCAGCGGCAAGACGCCCGACGGCAAGACGCTCAATCTGTCGCAGTATCGCGGCAACGTGGTCCTGATCCAGTACTGGGCTAGCTGGTGTGAGCCCTGCAAGACCGACATGGTCATGCTCAAGGACCTGATCAGCCGCTACGGGGGCGACGGCTTCAGCGTCGTCGGCGTGAATCTCGACGATCGGAGCCAGGACATGGCCGCGTTTCTTGCCAGCAACAAACTCCCCTGGCTCCAGATCCACGAAGAGGGCGGGTTGGACAGCCGGCCGGCCAATGAGATGGGCATCCTCACCCTGCCCACCATGATCCTGGTCGACAAGAAGGGGCAGGTCGTCAACCGCAACGTTCACGTCGCCGAACTGGATAAGGAAGTCAAGAATCTCATGCGGTAGCGCGGCGACGGATACACGGTTGGTTCTTGGGCGAGGTCTGGAGACCTTCGACCAGCGCAGTGGCGCGATTCTGTCAATTCCTCTGAATCCGCCGGATGCCCTCTCGCCGGATGCCGTGATTGCCACAATCGACGGACAGATTCGCATGGGAGTGCCGAAATTTCGGCCTATGATCTGAGTAGAGACGCCTCGGTCGGCATGCCACCCCTCCAACGACGACCAGCGCCCCCCCCGCTAATCACGCCCACCCCGTAGAGAAGCTCCCACCATGTACCCGCAAGAATGTCCTGATCTGGCCGGGATGGCCTCGAAAATGGCGGCCAATCATGCACGCGTCGCCGAGTATGCCGAAACTCTTACCGGCCGCGTCGACGCCTTGGTCGAGGCTACGGTTCGTGGTGACTGGTCGGAAGTCCGCGACCAAACGGAGCGTTTGGCCCAGTCGAGCCGCGGCACCGGCCATCGGGCTGTAAGTGCTCTCTGCCAAAGGGTTTGTACCGAACTCGACTCCCCAAATAACGAGTTGGGGATCCGCCGAAGCATCGTTCGCCTGATCGGCACTTGCGGTCGGGTTAGCCCGCCGGCGAAGCGTTAGCCGAGACTCTCCCCTCATTGCCCAGCGTGTTTTCGGGCGGTAGAATGCAAGCTTTTCGCTGTACCGTTCCGCGCTCTTCCGGGCACGTTGGGGAAGGAGAATATGAGTCGGCCACGCAATCTGGTCGTCGCCCAAAGCGGCGGCCCCACCCACGTCATCAATAGCAGTCTTCGGGGCGTGATCGAGACGGCTCGCGATCTTGACGCCATCGGAACCGTTTACGGTGCCCGACACGGCATTGAGGGCGTGTTGAAAGAAGAGTTGATCGATCTCTCGGCCCAACCCCCCGATGAAGTGGCCTTGCTCCGCTATACCCCCGTGGCCGGCTCGATCGGCACTTGCCGGTACAAGCTGAAAGCCGGGCAGGACGAGGATTTCGAGCGGGTCATCGAGGTGCTCAAGGCCCACAGCATCGGCTACTTCTTGTACAACGGCGGCAACGACTCGATGGACACCGCCCACAAGATCGCCCAACTGGCCCAAAAGCGGGGGCTGGATCTGATCGCCGTCGGCGTGCCCAAGACGATCGACAACGATGTCGGCGACAGCCAGTTCAAGCTGGTCGACCACACGCCCGGCTACGGCTCGACGGCCAAGTACTGGATGCACATGGTGCAAAACGCCAACCAGGAGAACAAGGGATCGTGCCCGGCCGACCCGGTGTTGGTGATGCAGGCGATGGGCCGCCGCATCGGCTTCATTCCCGCCGCGGCCCGATTGGCTGATCCGACGCGCGAGATGCCCCTGCAAATCTATTTGGCCGAGAGCCGCTGCACGCTGAATCAACTGGCCGATCAAGTGAACGACCAGTTGCGCCGGTCGGGGCGTTGCGTGGTGGTCATCAGCGAGGGGTTCGACGTCGGCGAGTTGGGCGAAGTGAAGGACGCCTTCGGACACGTCTCGTTCAGTTCCAGTCAGCTCACCGTCGCCCAATTGGTGGTCAACTATCTCAACGAGGTGGGACTGGCCGCCAAAGGTGCCGCCCGATGTAATGTACCGGGAACCGATCAGCGCCACTCGATGGCCTACGCCTCGTCGGTCGACCTGGATGAGGCGTACGAAGCCGGCGCGATGGCCGCCCGGTTGGCCGCCGCCGGTGAAGGCGGGTATATGTCGACGATCCTTCGCGAGCCGGGGCCCGAGTACCGCGCGATTTACGACAAGGTGCCGCTTGCCGACGTGGCCAATAGCGAACGTTCCTTTCCGGCCGAGTGGATCGCTGAAAACGGTTACGATGTGACCGACGAATTCGTCGATTACGCAAAACCCCTAATCGGTCAAGACATGGTCAGCCTGCCGATGATCGACGGCCGGCAGCGACTGGCCCAATTGAAACCCCTTTACGCGTCTGAGAATCTCCCCGCGTACATTCCGCAGGGTGATCGCAAATCGTAACTTATCGCCGGTCATTTATCACGCCCCCAAGAGACCCCCATAATCCAACGCCCATGTTCGACCTCACACCGAAACACGATTACCTCGTCGGCATTGATTCCGACGGATGCGCCTTCGACACCATGGAACTGAAGCACAAGGAGTGCTTCATTCCCAACCACGTCAACTGCTGGAACCTGCAGGGCGTGAGCAAATACGCCCGCGAAGCGGCCGAGTTTGTCAACCTTTACTCCAAGAGCCGCGGCATCAACCGATTTCCGGCGATGGTCGAGGTGCTGCGGTGGCTACAAAAGCGACCCGAGGTCAAGGCACGGGGTATTGCCATCGACATCCCCCAGTCGCTGTTGGACTGGATCGACCGGGAGACGAAATTGGGCAACCCGGCGTTGGAGAAAGAGGTCGAAAAGACGGGCGATCCGGGCTTGGCGCAAACACTTCGGTGGTCCAAAGCGATCAACGACTCGGTAACCGACATGGTGCGGGGCGTGCCGCCGTTCCCTTGCGTTGCTGAGAGTCTCGAACAACTCAGCCAGCGGGCCGATCTGATTGTCGTCTCGGCCACGCCCCAGGAAGCCTTGGTGCGGGAATGGGAAGAACACGATCTGACGAAATACGTCGTGGCCATCTGCGGCCAGGAGATCGGCACGAAGAAGGAATCGCTGGGCGTGGCGTCGAAGTACCCCCAAGGCCACACGCTGATGATCGGCGACGCACCGGGAGACCACAAGGCCGCGGTGGCCAACGACGCGTTGTTCTTCCCCGTCAATCCCGGCGCCGAGGAGGCCAGTTGGAAACGATTCCACGAAGAGGGCATCGAGCGGTTCTTTTCCGGCACCTTTGCCGGCGAGTATCAGCAACAACTGCTGGCCGAGTTCGATAGCTACCTGCCCGAGAAACCGCCCTGGCCGGTGGAAGCGTAGCGCCACTGCCTTTCTGCCGCGGCGGAAGAAACCAATCGAATCGATGACCCCCAAGAACCTGACAGGATATCCGAAAAAACCATGCCCGACAAATGTGACATTGGCGTAATGGGTCTGGCCGTGATGGGCCAGAATCTCGTGCTCAACATGGAAGATCACGGCTTCAGCGTGGCCGTGTACAACCGCACGACGAGCAAAACCGACGATTTCGTCGACAGCGACGAAGTGAAAGGCAAGAGTCGTAAGATCGTGCCCACGCGCACGTTGCAGGAATTGGTCGACTCGCTGGCCAAGCCGCGCAAGGTGATGCTCATGATCAAGTCGGGCGACGCCGTGCCCGCTCCGTCCGACGAACTCTATCCCGAAGTCTCGGCCGCCGACGCGGTCATCGGGCAACTGATCGAGATCATGGAGCCCGGCGACGTGATCATCGACGGCGGCAACACGCAGTTTCGCGATACCGAACGGCGAACGCGATACGTCGAATCGAAGGGGCTGCTCTACATCGGCACGGGCGTCTCCGGCGGCGAGGAAGGGGCCCGGTTCGGACCCAGCATGATGCCCGGCGGAAGCGAAAAAGCCTGGCCGTTGGTCAAACCGGTCTTTCAAGCGATCTCGGCCAAGGTAGGCCCCAACAACGATATCCCCTGTTGCGAGTGGGTTGGTCCGCGCGGTGCCGGCCATTACGTCAAGATGGTCCACAACGGCATCGAGTACGGCGACATGCAGTTGATCTGCGAAGCCTACTGGATGCTCAAGCACGCCCTGGGCATGACCAACGACCAAATCTACGAAGTGTTTGCCGAGTGGAACCGGGGCGAGTTGGATAGCTACCTGATCGAGATCACCCGCGATATCTTCAGCGTCAAGGACGAGGAGACCGGCCAGTACCTTGTCGACCTGATCATGGACACGGCCGGGGCCAAGGGCACGGGCAAGTGGATGAGCCAGTTGGCACTCGATCTGGGAGTACCCAGCACACTGGTTACCCAGGCCGTTTACGCCCGATCGGTATCGGCGATGAAAGAGCCGCGGGTTCGGGCCAGCGGGCAGCTTGCCGGACCGGTAGGCAAACAGTACGAGGGCGACACGGCCGAGTTCGTCGAGCAGATTCGCCAGGCCCTTTACGCCTCGAAGATTTGCAGCTACGCCCAAGGATACGTCCAGATGCAGGCGGCCGCGGTCGAGCACGACTGGCCGTTGCAGTTTGGCCCCATCGCCCTGTTATGGCGAGGCGGGTGCATTATTCGCGCGGTATTCCTCCAGCACATCAAGGAAGCGTTCGACGCCGATCCGAAGCTGGAGAACCTGCTCCTGGCGCCGTATTTCTCCGAGGTCGTCGAGAAGAGCCAGACCGCTTGGCGAAAGGTCGTCACCACGGCCATCGAGTTGGGCATCCCGGTGCCCGCCTTCGCTGCGGCGTTGGCCTACTACGACAGTTACCGCAGCGAGCGCCTGCCGGCCAACCTGCTCCAGGCCCAGCGTGACTACTTTGGCGCCCATACCTACCGGCGGGTCGACAAGGACGGCACCTTCCATAGCGATTGGATTCGGCTTCGGAAGACGCCCGAGTAACCGCCCGCTGAAAAATGCACAAACAGGAGTCGACCATGAGTTCGCAATATATTGAAGATCTTTTCGGGCTGTCCGGCAAAACGGCCGTGGTGATCGGCGGGGCAGGGGTCCTCGGCGGCGCGCTGTGCCGCGGGTTGATCGGAGCAGGGGCCCACGTGATCGTCGCCGATCTGACCGACGAAGGCTGCCGGGCCCGGGTCGACGATTTGCAGCAACAGGGCGGCACGGCCTCCTATTGCACGATCAACGTCACCTCGCGCGAGTCGATCGAGGCCGCCTTGGCTACCGCCGTGGAACAAAAAGGCCGCATCGACATCCTCGTCAACTGCGCCGGCGTCAACGCGGGCAGCACGTATCTCGAAGCAACCGACGCCGATTGGGATCGCGTCTTGACGATCAACCTGCGAGCCGTGTTCCAGGCCTGCCAGGTTTTCGGCGCCCACATGGTCGGCTCGGGCGGCGGCGCGATTGTGAACATCGGCAGCGTCACGTCCCATCTGCCCCTGTCGCGCGTGTTCGCCTATTCGGCCTCCAAGGCGGGCGTGGTCAACCTGACGCGAAACGTCGCCCAGGAGTTCGGCACCCAGGGCGTTCGGGTTAATGCCATCTGCCCCGGCTTTTTCCCCGCCGAGCAGAACCGCCGCCTGTTGGACCAGGAACGCATCGACAACATCATGCGCGGCACGCCGATGGACCGCTTCGGCGAACCCGAGGAACTCATCGGCGCGCTGCTGCTGTTGGCCTCCGACAAAGCCGGCAGTTTCGTTACCGGCACCACCATCAACGTTGACGGCGGATTTACCGCCGCATGGTTTTAGGTCGCATCCCGTGGCTCGCGAACTCAATCCACTCTGCATCGGCCCGGTGGCAATCGGTTTTCCCGTCGTGCAGGCGGCCTTGAGCGGTTACAGCGACTGGGCCATGCGGGTGATCGCGCGGCGATTGGGCGCGTCGTACACGGTCGGCGAAGTGGTGCTCGACCGGTTTGTCATGGACGTGAGCAAGGGCACGAAAGCGCAGCGCTATCTGCGCGTATCGGATGAAGAACACCCGGCCGGTGCTCAACTCATGGGCAGCAATCCCGAGGATTTTGGTCCGGCGGCCGTGAAGTTGGTCGAGGCGGGTTTCGACGTGATCGATGTGAATTTCGGCTGTCCGGTGAAGAAAGTGGTGGGAAAGTGCCGCGGCGGCTATCTGCTGAGCCACCCGGAGCCGGCGCTGGAGATCGTCTCGCGCGTGCGCCAGGCGGTGCCGCCGGAAGTGCCCGTGACGGTGAAGATGCGGCGCGGTTTCGACGACAGCGAGCAAAGCCGCGACCATTTCTTCACGATCTTCGACGGTGTGTTCGCCCGCGGCGCGGCAATGGTCACCGTCCACGGCCGCACGGTCCGCCAGCGGTACGAAGGGCGCAGCTCTTGGGAGTTTCTTCGCCAGGTCAAGCAACACGCGCCCGAGCGAACCGTACTGGGCAGCGGCGACCTGTTCACGGCCCAGGATTGCCTCGACATGATCGCCACCACGGGCGTCGACGGCGTAACGGTCGCGCGCGGGGCGATCGGCAATCCGTGGATCTTTTCCCAGGCACGCGCCTTGGCCGACGGCCAGCCGCTGCCCGAACCGCCCAGTCTTTTCCAACAGCGCGAAGTGATTGCCGACCATTACCGCATGGCCGAGCAACTCTACGGCCCGCAGCGAGCCTGCCGCCGGATGTGCAAATTCGGCATCAAGTATTCCCGCCTGCACCCGCAAGCCGAGGCGGTTCGCAACGCCTTCGTTGCCGCTGGCACTCCCGACCAGTGGCAAGGGGTGTTAAACCACTGGTACGCCGAAGACCTGCCGGGGCGTTATCCGGAGTGTCCGTGATGTGCGCTTCACCCTACGGCTTCACCGGCATGCGGATGACGATGTCGTCGGCCTCGTCGTTGAAATGATCGACCACGTCCTCATACGGTCGGCCGCCATGATCCACTCCACTTCGGCCGACGCCGTACAAGACGTATCCGTCGCCCGTCTTGCGATAGCGGAGCGGGCCGTCGGAATGCACGTCGTCGGGGATCTCGGCCACGTATTGCGGTACCAATGCGTTCAGACGAGTCGGGTAAGCACCCTTTTCAGCCCGATATTGCGCCAGAGCCAGCGCAAGCTCGCCCATGGCCATTCGCATTCGGTGGTCGTCTTGGCATTCGATACTGAGAAGAGCGATGCCGGCGATCGAATTGAAAGGCTTCGCGGCCAGATTGCGTCCGATTCTACTTCGCGCTTCCGGATCATCGAGCCGACTCGGCTCGTAAAGGGCCGGAGCCGCGGCTTGTTTCGCGGATTCCTTCGCCTTCTTCGCAAACGCAACGGCCCGTCTGTGTCGCTCGTGCCGATCTACTACCTTGACGATTGTCACGAGTTCATCGAAAGAAGTGCAAGTCGTTCGGAGTGTCTCGTTCCAGTCGATCATTCCGTCTTTGCAGAGACGCGCGACGGCCTTTTTGACTTGCTCACCACGGGCAATCCACCCCGAGTCCCTGGCAAACTGATCGGCGGGGGAGTTGGCAAGCCAGATGAGCATCTCCAACGAGAAGAAACGTTCCACCCCATCATACACTGCCGCAAGCGACTCCCTCGGCGGCAATTTGACAAGCTCCTGCCGATACTGCCGGATCTCCCCGGCGGATCGATGTCCATAGTGAGCCCACGCCGCGTCGGCCCGAGCGGCCCTTCTTGCGATCACGAAAGAGATAAGCCACCGGTCCCCCGTTGCAGCGCCCACCACGCGTGCCAGCCGATGACTGGCCAGCAGGTCGGCGCGACTCCCGTCCGCATCTCCGCTCCCTAACCGCAGCATGGCCCGGCTCACCAGTGCCTCGCTGATCCGGCGGTGCTTCTGGACCACGTCCGAGGCGATTGTTTGAATCATTGTTTCCTTCGCCGGATCCGGGCCCACTGCCGGATCATAGAACTTTGGCCGTTGCGACGCCTGCACCAGCAGATCAATCGCTTTTTGATTTGTCCCGATAAACTGGGCTATCTCTGGATAATCGGCTGCAGTCCATGGGGCGATACAGGAGTCCTCGTAACCGTCCCAGAGACGATCGCGCTCACTACGGCCATCGTCGTCGCGTTGTTCGTTGTCCTTGGGAAAGGCGTCGTCGAGTTCGACGAAGTAGTCGCCCGACTCGGGTAGCGGTTCGATTCCCAGCGCGGCAAAGTAACGCTCGCGGCAGTCCTGGTTGATCACGGCCGGCCCCACCGCCTGTAAGAAGAGGACGACCGCGTTGTTCTCGGGCGTGACGCCCCGGGCAACCCGCTCGTTGACCGCCCGCAGGTAGTCGACACGACCGTCCTCTCGCAAAGGGCCGGTGAGGTAGGTCGTTTCCCGCGAGATGATGATCGGCTGCTGGTCTTGCCGTGGATCGGTGTCGGCCGCTTCGGTTGGCGACGGGGAGGGATTTTCCGTCGAATCGCTTGGCCCGCAGGCCGGTATCGCCAGCAGAGTGCTGAAGAGCAGGTGCAGAAGACATCGATAGGACATGGGCTGTTCTCCCGTGCTACCGCTAGTGCCTGTCACGGACGAAGTGATGCGATTGGGTGCCACTGGCGTCTCGCCAGTGCTTCTTGGACTCGTAGCTTGCATTTGCCCAACCAAGACAACCTCCGACCGGCAATCGGCCCCACGGCCGAGAACCCGACACGGGAGGACCTGCCTCGCCGGAAACGGCAGGATACCACGCCACTTCAAACCGATCAATTCGCATGGTGTTTCTTGGTCACTCTCCAGTGCAAGCTACGGACATAAAAGCACTGGCGAGACGCCAGTGGCACCCAACTCGTCACCCTACGGCTTGCACGTATGCATGCCGTTACTCTTCCTCACCGACGGTGAGCGTGAAAGAAAAGTTCTCGTAGGGCACTTCCAGGGCGGTAATGGTGTACTGCCACGATCCTTCCTCGGCGTGGGGGACTTCGACGGTGAAGGTGGAGGTGTCGGTCTCCTCGAAGTGACGACCGTCGGGGCCGGTGATTTCCAGCCGCAATCGGGCGTCGCGGCCGGAGAACCCGAGCACGAACTGCAAGGTCCCCTCACGGCGGCAGCGGTACGTACGCGTGACCGATTGGCTGCCGGACGACGCGCTGAGCAGGTTATCCTGCACGGGCGAGAAGCCGCCGCTGATCATCGTCTTGCGCACCTTCGACTCGACCCGGGCGGTCACCGTGGCCGCGACGAGATGTTTGAGCAGCTCGATCTCCGTGGCGCTCTGTTGCTTCTCGTTGTGAAACGAGGTGAAGATGATCGCTCCGTCGCCGACGGGCACCTTGACCAGCAGCGGCCCGGTTTGCCGATGGCCCTCGAGCGTGTGGTAGGATCCACGCAGGTAGACCGTCGCGTTGTCGCCCTTGATCGCCGCGGGGCGCCACGTGAGCTTGTCGAAATGGAGCCGGACCGACGCCCCCAGCCGCGCGCGGAGTTCCGTGTCGAGCACCTCGGCATCGACCGCTTGATCCGCGCCCCAGCCGAACTTGGACCAATCGATCACCTCGGGAAAGACAAAGGCGAGCACCCGCAGGTGCAGATCCGAGACGTACAGCGTTCCGCCGCCGCGAACGTACTGCCGCAGGCTCGCCCGGAGACGCCGAACCACCGGCCCGTCGGCGTCGGTCACCCTCGTCTGGCTGATCGGGCCGCGCCGCTCGTCGCCCATCTCCGCGTCCCAACTCGGGGGCAGATCGGCGCAGGTGAGGAACACGACGTCGTACGGTTCGATCTGCCGGTAGTACAGCAGATCCGTCAGGTGGATCGCCTTGTACTGATAACCGCTCCCCAACTCCTCGCGCAAGAGGCGGCCCACGTCGTCGTACTGCGGCGGCGTAACGGCCAGCCGCAAAGTTCGTCGCTCGTCGCGCTCACCGTTGCCGTCGGAACCGGCCGTTTCGACCGACTCGTCCAGCTCGACGACCCGCGCTGAACCACAGCCGCGATCCACGGCGAAGACGGCTCCCAGCGCGATCAGCAGCGCTGCGCCAACGGCTCCGTCGAAGAGCAATCGGCGCCGGTTCGAACGGGCTCCAATCGTTCTTCCGCAGCCGGAGCATAGTGTTTGATCGGGTGGAGATTCCGTGCCGCACTCGCAGCGCATCGGCTACTCTCCCTTCCCCCGGCCGCCTTTACGCCATCGCCCGGCGAACTTCGAGATGGCCGATCCGACGTTTCGGGAGATCTCGGCCCCCCGGTCGACCGCCTGATCGAGCCATGGGCGCGACGGCGACTCTTCGGCCAGTTCGACGCCGCTGCCGCTGGTCTCCTCTCCCGACTCTTCGCTCTCCTCTTCACCTTCCAGATAGGCCCTGGCCTGACCCCCGACCCGCAGCAGCACGAGCGTCGTGTCGTCGAACCGCATCTTGCCTTCCTCGCGGAGGCCGACGACCCACTGGGCCCACTCGTCGTCGTCCATCTCCCAGTGTTTCTCCCAGGCGGGCGGATTTCCTTCATCGCGCTGTTGCATGGCCCACAGGGCCACGGCATCGGTACACAGCACCAACAGGTCGCCGGCCCGACAGTCGGCATCGAGCGTTTCGACGGCCAGTTGGCGGTCGCGATTCAGGTCAATGCTACCCAACACGACCGGATCGGCTTCAAGTTCCTCTGGGGTAGACATGGGAAAGACTTTCAGTGTATTGCCATCGCGAACGTGGAACAGACACGAATCGCCAAAGGCGAAGCAGCGCATCCGATAGGTGTCCTCCGTCGGCTGATCTTGCCCGTCGTGCTCGGTAAGCCGTAACGCGAGCAGGGTCGAAAAGGCGCCGTCGCGCATCTTTGCCTTCTGAAACATGTTGAGCGAGGAACCGTCGACTTCCCGCTGCCAGGCTTCTCGTTGCCGGGTGAGCCACTCAGCGAAGACATCTCGATCGGCCGGGTCGGGCGTGTCGCGGACGGTCGCTTCAACGAGGATTTTGGCCCAGGGGCCCGAGAAAATGGCCGAAGCGACGCCGTCGGCCACGGCGGCAACCGTCCGCTGCTCGTCGACCGCGGAGGCATCCTGATACCGCCGCGGATCGTCGGGGTCCTTGGGTAGTGACAACACGCGGGACTCGAATTGCATCATCGGCTCTCGTCTCAGTCGTTTGCCAGGGCGTGCCGGAGACCCGGCAGCAGCAGGTCGAACTTTCCATTGACCACGAATCCTCGCGACTCGGGTGTCACGAGCCCCGGCCGATCGGCGGCTAAAGCGTCGGCTCCCAGTAGCGGATCGCTGGCTTCCCATAGCTTTCGAATCGTCGGGTCGGCGATGTCGTCCGGCACCGCCGGGTAGGCAACGGAGCTGCGCGGAGTTTCGGTCAGCACCAGATGATAGAGCACGGGCGCGCCGACGGCCGGATCGGGGTTGGCCAGCGCGGCCACCGCCTCGTCGAATGATTGCGGGTCGAACTGGCCTCGCGTCAAGTGCAGCACGAGCACGCCCAAGGCATCGTCCGGATGGTCGGCCGTCCAGCACTCGGCCACTTGGGCGGCCGCCGAAAACGGGGTCACCGGCGACGTGGCCGGCGCCGGCGGCATGTCGATAAAGACCGGTTGCTTCCGCGTGACCGAGACCAATCCACCGACGCCATTGGGAACCTGCTCGGTCGTCTCTTCGATCCGCAGTGCCCCGCCGACCAACTCCGTGTCGGCCACGTAGAGCTGCTCGGCCAGCGATCCCGACAGGGGGGAAGCGACCTCGGTTTCGCCCTGGCTATCCCCACCGTAGGCAATCGGCGAGACGTCGATTTGGCCGCCGCCTTTCCGCACGATCTCCTGCAATACCTCGTTGCCCCGCTGTTGCACGCGGAGCCACACGTTGGGCCCCTCGGCCTGGGGCGCCTCGACCGATCGGTCCAGCAACATCACGATGAGAACCCGGCCGGCCGGGGCGGACTTTTCGGCGGTGGATTCCTCGGGGGGTTCTGTCTCGGCGACCGTCTCCGCGGGAGGTGTTTCCTCGGGAACGGATTCCGCCCGAGGCGTTTCCTCGGGAGCAGCTTTCTCGGACGTTTCTACCGGAGCGGGCGTTGACACTTCCTCGGGCACCGGTGCAACGGCCACCGTGTTGCTGACCTGCTCCTTGGTTTCCGTGGGAACCGGTTCAGGCGATGCTTCTGGTTCGGGCGGCGTGTCCGGTTCGGGCTCGGGTGCGGGAGGGGGTGCACGTTCGGGTTCGGGTTTAGGTTCCGGTTCGGGTTTAGGCTCGGGCTCGGGTTCAGGTGCGGGTGCGGGAGCAGGAGCGGGTGCGGGAGCAGGAGCGGGCGCGAGCGATGGCTCGGGAGCCGGCGCCTCCTGCATTGCATACGCTTTGACCACCGAGAAAAACCGAATCAGGTCGGCCATTTGACCGTGATAGACCATCCCCCGAGCGCCGGCGTTCACCGTCACCTTGACACTCCGCAACGCGTCGATCATCGACGGGAGAAGCTCCCCGGACGCCCGAAACATCTCGCGCCGCGGGCCTTCGGTCAGATGGGCGTCGGTCGAGGCATACAGCGTGGGTGGAACTCGAGCCGCCGAACCAAGATGCACGTGGAACACCATCGGCTGACCCAACGGCGTCTTCCACTCGGCCACCGGCCGGACCGCTTCGACGAGCGATTCTTCGGCGGGCAAGTCGGCAAGAAAATGAACGATCAGCGGCGGCTTGGCATCGAGCGTACCCGCGGCTGCCCGGCGGCTCAACAGCTCGGCGCAGCAGCGGAACGCTTCGGCTGCCGGCGCCCGCTCGCCCAACTCGGGGATGTACCATACGGGAAAGCGAATCGTCTCTTGGCGCGCCACGCCGAATCCGCCCAGCCCGGGTATCTTCCGCACCCGATCCTCCACCGCCGCCGGCGCATCGGCCAACTGGTCCGTCGGCACGAACTCGCGCCCGCCCAGCGGTCCCTTCCAGCGACATCCCAGATGGCCCCCGCCGCGATACCCAACCAGGGCCACGTCGGACGGTGGCAGATAGGTCAACTGATTCAACAGCGAGTTCAACGCCGTGGCGATCGACTCGACTTTCGACTTGGTGCCTTGCGCCACCTTCGCGCTCATGCTCGCGGATTCGTCGACCAGAAACACGACGCACCCGGCCGTGGACATTTCCGGCGCGACCGGTTCGACAGCGACTGGAGCCGGCGCGATGATACTTGGAGCGGGGACCGTCAGGACGGGCGCTTGGACAACGGGCTGTTGAAGTTCGGCGCGAAGGGCCTCGTCGTAGCCTGCTTTTTTCTGGGAATTGAGCAGTGCAACCTTCGCGCGCGCCAATTCGGAAAGAATCTGCTGCGACAGAGCCGAGTGTGCGCCGGCCTGAAAGGTGCGCACGTGGCCCATGCGCTGGTCAGCCGCATTGGCGATCACATCGGGATCTTCCTCGAACCGCTCGACGCCCAGCAGTCGGTAGAAGTTGGGCGGCTGATCCTTGGCGGCGATCCCCAGCCATTTGTAATAAGGATCAAAAGGCTCCGACATGTCGGTTTCCTACTCTTTATTCCGTATTTCCGCTCGCTGGGCGCGGGTCTAATCGCTAGTACCTAATCCCTAGCCCCCAGTCCCTACTTCTCATCTCAATCCCGGCGCAATCCGCGTTCCCATGTCGAGAAAATGAATCAGACTAATCAGGTGCATGTTGAAGGCCATTCCGCGAGCATTGTCGGCGATTTCATAGCCTTCGCCACGCGCCCGTTTGATGAAGGTCTCGGGCAACGGGCTGGACATATCGAACAGTACCCGGGCGAACTGATCCTCGGCCGGTAGTCCGGCCTTGTCGCCGGGAAATTCGATCGGATCGGCGGCAATGGCCGAGACGTGGCAATTCAACAAGAGCACGTTGCCGTCGTTGGTCTGCAAACTGCGCAGCGACTCGGCGTACTTGATCGGGTCGTTGATCTGGTCCTCGCAATCGGTCGCCTCGCCGTCGGTGATGTGAATCACGATCGGCGGAAAGCTGCCGCGATGGTCCTTGATCCACTCTTCGAGCATGTAGTAGGCTTCGTAGAGCATGGTACACATGGGTGTTCCGCCGGCGGCCATCGGTTCGACCCAAGCGGGCACCTCGCAGACCACCTCCAGCATTTCGCCGGTCGCCTCGTCGGGGATCAGTTGAACGCCTTCCTTGGTTTGCGGGTTGTTGCCGATTTCGTTGATCGAGACGAACTTCTTGCCGGCCAGTTCCCCGGCCAGGGCCGACTCAATGATCGGCGTCTCTTCCATGTCGGTCCGATAGCCCCAGACGCCGATATCCATCCACTCGCGAATCCCCTCGTCGTCGCTTGCCCGGATGGCCATGTTGTGGAGCCAGTCGTTGACCACGTCGACCAGCGCGTCACACTTGCGCTTCTGGTCATTGCCGAACGGCTCGACCATTGAATACGACTGGTCCAACAGAAAGAGGAAACATGCCTTGTGCTGGCGGCTGATCTGCTGTGAATAATGCGACATACTCTCTCCGATGGCGGGCGGATCGGACGTTTGGGACCGAGTATCTGGAAATATATCTCTATCGGCCCGGCGGTACAAGGCGAGTGCCGGACCCCGGCGAGGCCGAAAACGCGGGCCACCCGGGCGCCGCGAGCAACACACTCCGGGCCAGTCCCAAGGCATCGTCGAACCACGAACCCATCGCCGGAACGTTGGCACGCCCGTACATCAGCTTGTCGTCGTAGGCGTCCCATCGCTGAGCGAGCGTCTCGATGTTCTTGACGAATTTTGCCCAGGGATCGGTATACAGGGCCAAATGCGAGTTTCGCTCGGCGTGTGGTGTCGACCACGCTCCCTCCAGGTTGGCAAACAGCGCGTCGCGCTCTTGGCGGAAGTCGTCGAGAAAACCAGCCGGACTCGGCTTTCGGGGGCCCTCGCGGATGTCGTCGCTCCGAACGGCGAAGCCGTTTCCATGGCGTGTTTCGCTATACGCATAACCGGTAATCGCCCCGCCATCGTCGATCCGCGGCGTGAAGTAACCGAGCAGAATATCACCACTGGTTCTGACGACCTCCTGGAGGTCGGCCGGCAGATCGCTGGCGCGTTGGGGGATAATCCGCTCGGCCCACTGGCGGTGATAGAAGTCGGTGATCCACCGCACACGGGGCGTTTGGAAACGTATCCAAATAGCAGACAGCCGCTCCATTTTCGGGCAGAATCCGCGAAGGCGTCCGCCGTCGACGTCGGCCATCAGTTGAACGATATGGCTTCGCGCTTGCGTATTGAGTTCGGCCACGGCGATGCCGCCGGCCACCAGTTGCAGCTGTGCGAGGCAGACGCCGCGGCTCCGCCGAAGGTCCGCCTCCAGGTCGGCCGGCTCGTGTTTGTCGAGAAACGACTCGTACTCGCTTTGCGCCAGGTCGAGGAAATCGTGGACGATCGAGCCGCTTTCCTCCCATCCGGCCCAGAGGACGGTTAGTCTCAACTTCTCGTTCCAAGGGGTCCTCTCGAAAAGCAACGTGAATCGGTCTCCCCAGACCGCGTCGTCGGAAGCGGTTCCGACCCGGCCGCTCCAATCGGACGAGTCAACGGCCATCTTCAACCATTTCCGCGTGGCGGTCGAGGCCGCGGCACGGCGGACATGCTCGACCGCCTCCTTCTCCAGCCGGGCAACCAAGTCTTGGGCATCGCCCCTGTACATGGCGCACCGCTTCATCCGTCGGATCGTTGTCCGGACGACGTCGACCGGGCCGTTGGGGAATAGCTCGTCCAATTTCGCCGCACCGAGACTGGTCCGGCAGTACTCGACGCACGAGTCCTCGTCGAACACTTCATCGTACGACCCGTCGAGTGCCCGATCGCACAGCTCGACACACTGGGTGTATCGCGACTGGTCGTACTGATCTTGGGCATCGTCCAACAGCGTGCGGAGCTTCTGGCAGAGCTTGGCGACGCGAATTCTCTCCTCCAGGTCGGCGGTTTCTTCGATGAGCAATGCGATGAACTCGTCGCGGCCCGGCAATTTCAGGCTCTCGCACTCATTCTTCAGGGCGTCGAGTTCTGCGCGGCCTTTTTCGAGATCGTCGACGGCGGTGCCCGAGATGGCATCGTGTACGTCCAGATACTCGCCGACGATTCGGCCTGCCGCCACCTGACGGTCCCATCGGGCGTACACACTGCGGAGTTCGTCCATCGGCGGCGCCGGATCGGGGAGTTCGACGGACTCGGCAACCAGGGGTTCGGTACCGGCAAAATCCTTCACGGCGGCTTGCGTCTGATCGGCCGTTTCCCGGGCAGCTTGGGCCGACTCGGTGACCTTCTCGGCGGCCAGTGGTGGCCCTTGCACTTCCCCACTTCCAGCCCCGGTGAGTTCGACGAAACTCATCGTCGCCAAATACGCCAGCGGCAAGGCGCCGAGAACCAGGATGAGCAGGTACTTCTTCATCTTCCGCTTTCTCTCTTCGCAACCGCGTGCCGGCTTTGTCTCGCAACCGCGTGCCGGATTGGTCGTCCGGTCACCGGGGAAACCTTGTCCTAATTCCGTTCATTGCCGCGTCGTCGAGGCGGAAACGAAGCATCCGTTCCTTCCCCGGCGACACGGGGTCAACGACGATCGACTCGCTCCGCCAGAGCAAGTCTCTCTTTCTGTCTGTCAGGCCGGTCTGCACGACTTGCGACACCTCCAATTGGACTTTGAACTTGCCGGCGTGTTGGGTTTCATGGAAATCCTTGCCCCTACCGCTGTGTTTTCCATCGGCCATCACAGTCAGAATACTCCGGCCGCCCGCCCCGCTCTCTGCCAGATCGTCGATCAAGCAGCGGATCTCCAGCCCCGCGGCTCCCGGATTGTAGATGCCGCCGGACGGCGGTGCATGGACTTTGACGACAAGTCGCCGCCGGGGACCCGAAGTGCTGAACCGCCGATCATCTCTCGCCGGGGCCCACGTTCCCGTCAGCACGGCCGCCTCTCCGGGGCCATTGGGCTGGATTTCCGGTACACCGACCGGGCGAGTCTCGCCCGGAAGGCCCCCGAAAGGCGGCGGGACGGTCTCCGAGGGCTCCGCCGGGGTGTCGGGTGGACTCAACGCGCCGGAAACCTTCCGTCGCAGGGGCGCCCAATCCTCAGGATTCAAGTGGAAAATCACATCGTGGCCAAATCCCAAACGAAACTCGGGAATGAATCCGAAAACCGTAGCGCCGATCTTGTCGCCGTCGCTGCCATCGGGCATCTTCGTCCAGAAAGCGAGTTGAACCGCCGTCTGCTGGGGTTGCCGGTCGAGCCGGGCTTCGGTGTCCAGATCGAAACACTTGCTGGTGTCGGGAAACCTTCGCGACTGGCCGTCGATGAGACATACGGCCTGCCATCGTGCCACCGCGCGGTCGGCCAACCACGCCGGCGGGTCCTCGATCCGAACCGTGATCGTGCCAACGGTCCGGTCCGCCAGCAGTCGGGGGTTACCCGTCCGAAAGCTCGTCTCACCGCCCACCGACGTCAAACCGGCCGTCGTTCCCCAGTCGGCGTGGACGCGCTCGGGCTCGGCCGGTTCGGCGGGCTCGGTCGGCTCGGTCGGCTCGGTATCATCCGACACCGGGTCGCCACCGGCCGGTGCCGTGTGACCTCGCTTGCGATCCGTCGGCAGGCCATTCCACAGCGGCACAATCTCGCCGTCTCGACCACGATTGAGCGTGAACTCGGCGGTCATGGTCTGCCGCGGTCTGAGGGCGGGAAGAGGCCACCGGGGTGTGACAAACATGCGTCGCGGCGGTTGCCCCGGGGAGCCCTTGAGCCAGAACTCCACGCGAATCAGCATTTCCGGCTGTCCGCTGGCGAGTTCCACTTGGTGCGACTCATCGTAGAACCGGTTCGTTTCGGGCAAGAACACCTCGGAAGGCTGCTTATCGGCCCGAAGCACTTGCCACGCGGCAAAGTAGTTTTCGGTATACCATTCAGGCAGCAGTTCGCCGGACGTGCCGACACGCAGACTCAGTTGCGATAGATCGCCCTGGCCGTCCAACCACAACTGCGGCGAGCCGCCGAAATTGGAACGGTTACCCAGCACGGACAATGACCGTCCGCCAGGCAACGGAGGCGCATCGTGGATAGTCGGCCGGACGGGTCCTTCGTGCGGAGGATCGACGACGACTCCCTCCGGCGGAATCGGTGACGGATTGCCGGGCGGCGTCCGCGGCTCTTTTGGGCCCGGCGTTGTTTCCGCCGGGTCGGTGCCAGTGTCCGAACCCCTTTGGTTCTTCCCCGCCGTGGCCTTGCCTTTCCTGCGACTTGGCGCGTCGGACATACTGAGGACCAAGACCACCACCGCGGCCACCAGCAGGGTGACCACAACGGCCACCGCGGCGATGCTCTTGCCCTTCAGCGCCGACCCCGTTGCCGTGGCCGAGGCATCCGTCCGCATGGTTCCCAAATGCTGCTGGCGAGGAAACCCGCTGCCCGCCAGACACAAATGAACCTTCTGCCACAGGGCGTCGAATGGCCACGGTTCCTCGGGCATCATCTCGTGGCCGAGCACCTGCTCGGCCAATTCGCGCAGCCGCCGCACCGACTCGTCGGCGTGGTAGGCCGAGGGAGGAATCACCTTAACCGCGGCGTCGGCCAGTTCGGCACAGGCGTTCTGCAGGTTGACCAGTTCGGTGGGCAGGTGCGGCAGCGGCCGTCCCTGCAACGCCAGCTTCTTGATCGCCCGGAGGTCGAACTGGCGTTTCAGGTGGGAAACGGAGACCTTGGGCACCCAATAGTCGACGTTTCGCATCGCATCCTGGCACTCCTTCCAGTGCTGCAACGTGTCCTGGTCTTGCTCCGACGGCAAATGGTCCTTGGCGTCCTTCAACAGAGCGAAGCGACGGTCGAACTCGCCGGGGAAGCTTGGCAGCGAATCGAGCATCCGCTTGAGCAATTCCCCCAAAGCGCTTTGGGCCAGCGAAGGCTGCTCGAACAAGTTAGCGCCGTGCTCGCCGTGCAGTTGCAGCAGATCTTCGTCCCGTACTTCTTCTTCAAGCCGGTTGCGAGCGGAATCGTCGGCCCGCATCGACCGCGCCGCCCGAATCAGTTGCATTCCGACGCTCATCGGCTCCGAGAGCTTTCTTCGCGCGGCGTTGCAGAATCTCTTCAGTATCGCTTCTTCGTCGGCGGCCAACTGGGCCAACACGCGAGGCGCGAGCTGGCTGTTCCAGAAATCGTCGCACCCGGGCGGAAGCGAGGGGACGTTCTGTCCCTCGCTGGATTTGCGCACGTACTGGACCAGAATCTGGACTTTGCAGTTGTCGGGAACGTCGCGGGCCAACATGGCGGCGATCTGCCCGTCGGGAAGGTTCGCCACGAGATACCCGACCGCGTTGACCGCGGTTTCACGGTCGGTGCGGGAGGCGAGCAATTCGACCAGCGGCACGTGGACCGGTGTACCCACGACCCGCCGCAACGTCGCGCCAAGCGGTCCCCGAGATTCGAGTTGGCGGACCACGGCGTCGCGAAAAGCGCGATGCTTCCAACTCGATTTCTCCGGCGCCACGCCGGCGGCATCGAACATCCGCGCCGCCTGATTCTCCAGCGCCGCGAGATTCTCCAGCGCTTCCCGGCTCGTCGAACCGGCGGGGCCAAGACGCCGCAACACACGGTCGACGCCACGCCACCACGACGCGGTCGCCGAATCCTGCGATGCGCCTTGTCGGCAACAGGCGCCCAGCGCGCGGAGTATCAACTCGGCGTACTGCGAATTCGTTCCCCCATCCGCCGACTGCCGGTTGTTGAACGTATTGAGCGCGAAACCCGGCCCCCGGTAGGCCGCCTCCCGCAAATCGCCCGCGGCCGGCTCGTGGAAACACGTTGCCGCCAGCGACGTCGAGCATCGGGTGGGATCGGGCTCATAGGTCGAGAAACTGATCGCCTCGCGGAGTGGTCCCTCGGGCAACAGACGCAGCATTCCGTAAAACCACAGCGCGGCCATGCTCGGCTCGATCACGAGTACGAGCGGTTTGCCGGGTGCCGGGTCCGACGCCAGAAAGCCTCGCAATGCGCGAGCAAATGCCTCGGTGCGCTGCTCGGGCTTCAAGGCGCGCCAGCGAGAAGGGATCACGTTTCCCGGATCGTGGAACGGACCGCCAGCCGGCGCGGTGAAGAACCCCTGGAGCACCTCATCGTCGATCGCCGGCTTCTCCTGGCCGCGCCACGACGCCAGATCGGTGATCCGGGGCAACCGATAGGAGTCGCCGCTGGGGGGGACGTCTTCTTCAACCCAATGCGGAGCAGCCCACAATTGCAGGGCATCCATCCCGTTCCAATGCGGCCGGGGGTTGCCGCCGTCGTGAAGCTCTCGGGTGAGGACGTGTGCAAAGTAGGATCCGTACCGCCGCCCGGTGGTGTCGGTTTGTCGATAACAGATCCGCGCCAACACGCGTACGTCGTCGACGCCGGGTAAGTAGACGAGACGTTTGGGCGAATTGGCCGCGGTGCCGGTCTGGAGAGCGGCCGGCGGTGTGCCCTCGGGCAACGCGTAGTGGAGCAGATGCTCGATCCGCTCGTAGGCCTGCTTAAGTGCATCGCCCTGGAGCGATCCGGCACGCACCCCGTAACCGTGTACGTCGTCGCGGGTATCACCGGTCTCGCGGTGGATCGCCGACGTCCCATATGTACAGTGGGTGCAATGAATCTGTTCGGTGGCACTCATCGCGCGTTACCCCGTTTCTTCCCGAGTTTCGATCCCGGGTATTTCCAACCGCTGGGGCAGGTTCTGGCTGGAGCGCCGGGAGTTCTTTCGCCGGTTTTTTTCTCGGCGCGGCTTTTCCCGACGAGCCTTTTCCGGGCGGGCCTTCTTGGGCTTCCGCGATGCCTTCCGTTTCTTCTTGCCGACTCCCGACAGATCGCCCAGTTGGCCCAGAATCAACGGCTCGCTGTGCAGCACTTCGTCGCCCAGCGAAATGACGGCCCAGACTGCCACGTAGTAGCCGGACCACGTGCTCTCGCCGCGGATCAATTGCATGCCGCCGGCTTCTTCGTATTTCTCTCGGGTCACCGGCTGTCGACGGGCCACGTCGAGCTGACGCGGGTCGTCTCCGAAGGTCGGCTCGGTCGGCAGCACGGCCAACGCGCAGTGGTTCGAGAAAC
>CAYUIQ010000005.1:2498-92607 GCA_964444795.1 uncultured Planctomycetaceae bacterium | reverse complement strand
CGGCACGGACGGCAGGTCTTCAGCGACGGAGGCCGGCGAGGGCGGGCGATTGCCGGTTGAATTCGTGCCGGTTGAATTCGTGCCGGGTGATGGTCCGGCAGTTTCCGCATCGGGCCTCGTCGGGCTTGTGGACAGCGGTGGAACGGGACGTGCGGGGTCTTGTGCTGTTTCCGGTGGACCTGGAGGCAGTGGACCACTCGGCTCGTTTGCCGGGCTCGACGCCGGAGCGGAGGGAGAGCCTACCAAGGCCGGCGGCTCGTCGTTGCCATGGGCGACCCGCCGGAACTCGATGGTCCCCAGCGCATCGGCCAAAACGGGTGGCATGCGATCCACTTCGGCCAGCGGCGGGCCGAAGGCCTGAAACACATATCGCCGGTTGCCGTTCACGAAACAGATCCAATATTCCGACCTGCGCGATTCCGCAACGGTCGTGTAGCCGCCAACCGCCGCGCCCAGAGCTTCACCCAACCGAAATCGGCTCACATGCCCTTTTTCTCCGTGATGAGCCAGCTTCTCGCGAATAAAGTCCTTCAGTGCGGCTTCCGGCGTGGTGACCTTCCAGGACGCGTGGAAGCAGTGGATCGTATACGCATTTTCGGTCGACGTCACCATGTCATATCGCCCTTCGGCAGCCTGGCTGGGATCGATTGGGCTTGCGAGCGACCAGAACCTGGGAACCAAGAAACGGTACTCGTTGCCGTTGTGCTCGTACCAGGTCCGTGGATGCTCGACTGCCCGAGAGCCGATCGTGATGGTTGCCATGTATCGTCGATTCCCACGCACGAAGACGAGTTTCTGGCGGCTGCCGATCGAGCAGCGCCGGACCGCTGCCTCAAGATCTTCGTACGTCTGAACCTCCTGTTGGGCGAACGAAACGATCAAATCGCCTTGGCGCAGACCGGCCAACGCCATGGGCGCGTCGGGAGTTACCGCGATCACGGCGGCCCCCAACGGCGACTCGATTCCCACTTCGATCGCCTCGCGGTGCCCGGCTGATCGGAGCCGCGCCCCAAGATAGGGCTCTCGACCGGCCTTTGCGCCGCTCGGGGGTGTGCTGCCCTGCTCACGGGCGGCTCCCAGGGTCAATTCGACCGAATAGAAGCGATTGCCTCGATGAAACGCCACGCGGTGCCGGTCGCCCGCCGTACTGGCCCGGATCATCCGCTGCAAATCTTCGCAGGTGGCCACTCTCTGATCGCCGCACCCGACCACGACGTCGCCAGCTTTCAGCCCCGCCAAATCGGCCGCGTAGCCGGCGAACACTTTGGTGATCACTGCCCCTTCGCGGGTCGTGATGCCCAGATGCCGGGCCTCGGGCGAGTTGACTTCCCTGACATTGATCCCGATAAGCGGTGGAGCGTCACCACGGGCTATCGGCGTGGTCATCGCGGATGAGGCTGCCGCGGCAAGCAGAAAAAACATCGCCGCCCTGGTTCGTTTCATGTCGCCACTCCGTGGCAATAGGCAATCTGGTGAAAACAACATGCGTGTAGCCTGTAGGCCTCCGGTCACGCCTTTCAGCGAGATCGGGAAGCCCAAAACAGTCACACCCGGGCGTCACGCTCCCACGATTCCGCAGCGTCATCCGCACGGAATATTCCCGCAGACATGTCAGATCGTTTGATGTATATTAGACGAAAATCAAATCCACGGCAATTTCTCTTGCGATTGGATTGTCCATGACTCAACACGTCACGCATACTGCACATACTGCAACGGTGATACTGCTTTCATTGCTCGTGTCGCATTCCGTGCATGCCTACGAGAATCGTAACCCCGGCGAGCCTGAGGAGACAACCCGCCTCATCAATTCACCGCACGGGCGTATCAACCGGCTGGCATTGGGCATCTACGCCCAGCACATGGCCCTACAGGCCGGCAAGGACGGGCAAACGGACCCGATCGTAACCTATCTGCTGCTTCCCACGCTACTCCAGACGCCGCCTGCGCGGAAGCTTACCGGGGAGAGTGTCGTGCGCCGCGGTCACGTTTACGACGGAAAGGAATTGTCGCTGCACGGCACTGTTGGTGCCACGGGCGACATGCTCGGCTGGACGGATCGGTTCAAAATCATCACCGGCGACAAGAACCTGACTTTCGTCGAGTGGCTGATAGAGGCAGGCTACACCGCGGACGAGCCGGAGTTGTGGATGTCCCTGCGGCACTTCTACAACCCGATCGATGGCAGCCGACTCTCGGACGAGCACCGACATTTGGCCGCTGCTATCTACGGCACCGCACGCCGAATTGCGGTTGAGCCCAAGATGGATGCTCGCACTTGGGCGTTGACTGGGGAGGGCCAGCCGCCGTTTGCCGAGAACAACTGGTCGTGGTTTGACGGTGTCAACGCCATGCGGCGGGCCTGTCACCCCTCGGGCAACTCTGCCGAGCGTGACCGTCTGTTCACAACGGCTTGGCGAAGCCTGGGTGAGACGATGCACCTTCTGGCCGACATGACCGTGCCCGCCCATGTGCGTAACGATGCGCATGCCGCACTCACGCCTGCCGGCAGTCTCGGGCCGGACCCCTACGAGCGGTTCGTCAACGAGACGGTGATTAAGGCAATCACTCGCAACTGCGTCGGCAGTAACCAGTCCGCGTATTTGGCGATTGAAGATGCGGTAAGCGATCGACTGCGGGAACAGATCCAAGACTGCGAGACACCGGACGACTTGTTTCACGTGGTCGCAAGTTACACCAACGCCAATTTCTTCTCGGCCGACACGGTCAGCGGTTCGGTGACAATAGACGGCCAGTCGGTCGAGGTCCACAATGCCAACGGCACGGCCGATTTGCCCAGCCCGAAACTGCAAGATTGCCGGGTGGACGGCGAAACGACCGGCCTCGCGCCGATGACCCTCTATTACCGCGACTTGGAGATGGGGTCGTTGACTCACCCCCGATCAAGGCGCGTGTACATGGCCCGTATGTCCTGGGCGGTGGATCAAGGGTGGATGGGCTTCGGCCGCACGAAGGTGCAGTGCCGCGGCTTCAACCCGAACCACGACGTATGTATCTCGCAAGCCCAGGTGCTCGTGCCGTTGGCGTTGTACGCCAATACCCGGCTGGTTGACTGGTTCATTCCACGTTTCGATGTTTACATCGACCAGATCGATCGGGAAACACATCGTCTGACCGGGCGTGTGGTGCATCGTCCGCACGGACCGTATGACAAGGAGATTCGCTTCTCTCTTCCCTCGGGATCGGCCGGGGGCCCCTTGGCACAACTGGTCGTCAATGGCCAGCCACAAGATCCCGCCAAGTGCCCCATCAGCGTGCGGGACGGCAAGTTCACGTGCGACTTTAGCGGGCTCAGCGCCGACGCACTGCCGGAGCGGGCCGAGGTGCGTGTGTACCTGGACCTGGGCGGCATCTGGATGCGTTCGGCCCCTTACTCGCCGGCGCCGGATGCGGGCTATTGGGTATTGAAAGAGGTAAAGGACGATAGCGTCGCGTTCTATGAGCCGCAATGGAAGTCGGACATCGACGTAGGTGTGTTGACCGCCCAGCATAACTGCAAAGAACCCATACGATGCAGTGGTCGCCTCGATCAGCGCGGCACCTTTCAGTACGAAGAGGACAAAAAGACGTTGTACGCCAACTACAGCCTGTTTGCCGAAGGGGCCGTGGAGTGGCAGCCATTGCCGAAGATCATACCTACAGGAGGTACCTGGGAAATCCGCGTGCGCGCTTCCTGCTCACAACGTCTGCAGGCCAGCCGGGCTGAAGGGGACAATGCTGCCTATCAACATCGCCTGAACGCATCGAGAAGTGTTTTCGCTCCAGACCTCGGACTGATCCACACGGACTTCACGTTTGCCACCTCGAAACAACGTACTCATGGCCGGTATCTTGAGAATATTACCCAAGACCAAACCAGTAAGGAGGCTCGGACTCTGACGCCGGAACCCGGTAAGTCGGCCGAAGCCACTCGTGTCATCCAGTTCAATCTCATTCCAAGCACGGTGAACCTGACGGACGAAATCTTCGTCGTCAATCTGAAGTCGCGTCTACCCACAGGCCACTTCAACCACAGCCATGTCTACGAGTTTCGCCGCCATGCGCCGCCGGAGTTTCGGAATGAACTGCAGCAGGTACTGGCCAGTTCTCAGTTGCAGGGTATCAAGAAGGATACGGTCGACTACGCGGCAGGCACCGCCGCAACTCCCGTGGATGCCGAACCCGAGAAGCCCGCCGTCCCCGGCCAGACGCGTCTGACGGCGCTCACTCACATGCCTCCTATCATCACCGCCGGACAGATCGCCGGTTTCCAGATGACGGTCGAAAACGCGCCCCATGCCGCCAGTTACACCTGGGCCATGGGTGAACCGTCTTTCAAAGGCCAGCCCGTCGGCTGGACGGAAAAGCCGGAGCTTCGGTACAACTTTAGCAACCCCGGCAAGTATCAGATCACGGTCAGCGTGCGCGATAAGCGGAACTACAGCACGAGACTCGACAAGAAGACCTGGGAAGTCGTGGTCCAGCCCGGTGAATAGTAGCAGGCATTGCGAGAGACGACTCGCACGGCTTTCCGAGCCTCGCGCGATTCGGGATCGCAATGGACGCAGAACGTTTTAAGGGAACGTTTTAAGGAGGGAACGTTTTAAGGGGTCGGGAACGTTTTAAGGGGAACGTTTTAAGGGGTCGGGAGTCTTTTTCGGCCAAACAAAGACTCCCGACCCCTTTTAGCGTTTTCTGTCGGGGGCTAAACGTCGGATACGGCAGCGTGGGCCTCCTTGAGCCTCGTATTTACCAGGTTGGCGAGAATCGCCCACTTCGACCGACAGAGATCGCTCGTGTTCGACCCGTCGCGATGCCGTGAGCCTTTTCAAAAACCGCCCCCGGCGGTTGAGCTATCGGTGCGCGCTTAGGTACAATTTATTGATTCCCACATGGCAGCTTTTAGCGTTGCTTTTAGCGTTGCCTTTTAGCGTTCGCTTTTAGCGTTTTAGCGTTAAGAGAAACCAGACGCACGCATCGGGCACGACCCCGTTGTCGATCGTCCCAAGCAACGGCCAGCCGCATGCCCCGGGCAATCTCGAACGCATCGACAGGGGGATGATCAACTCCCTCGCCCATGAGCGCGTCCAGGGCGATCGAGTCGAGTTCGGCCGCCAGTTGCTCGTCCGGTACCTCGGGAAGCATCGAAAATCCTCCGTCTGCGATGGCTCGGGAGTGGATTGGTACGGCTTGAGTTCTGTACTTCTGTTCACTATACCACAAAGGGCTCTCGCGTGCAACCGGCGGAAATGGCCACGTTAAGCGTCCCGATCTGCCGCGTGCCGAGGCCTGGGTGGCGCACGGGCTAGTCGCGCCTCGTGGCCTCTCACGTTTTCGACAATTTCGTCAGTCTCATATTTGGAGAGCCTCGCAACCTTGCGTCTCCCACCTAAGCGAGCAAGAGGGCGCCGCGCTCCGAAGGTAATCCACCCCACCGGGGGGGCGATAGATATTTGGATGCGGCCGATTCTCAGGAGTCCTCGGGAAGCAACAGCAAATGAAAATCGGGGCTGCGTTTTCACTACCATTTTGCGTTTTCACTGCCATTTTGGGTTTTGGTGATTCGAGAGATCGCCCACCGAAGACCTGATATCCTCCTGTTTTTGACGCCATCCCGAATCGCCTCGGCTGGACATACAGCCCGACCACCGCTCCGACGCCGTTCTTGTCGGACGTGCCCATCTGGATTTGACCGGCAAGCTGCCAACCGCGGAAGAGGCCAGCGGCGTGCGGAGTGTTGCAAAACGGCGACCCGCTGACTACGCTAGGGGTTGATAATCTGCCTTAAATCATACCCACAAGACGGATGTCGGTTGAAACTTAGCCGCCGGTGTTGTATCCCCGTGATACGCCCGCGAACTGAAAGACATCGAGCGCGACACCAGGGACCTCAATACGGCGTGGATTGAACCCGCGCGCTCGCCCAAACTGACCCGCACGGCAAGGTCTCGACGAAAGGCCCTGCTTTGACGATTCGGTTCTGGATATTGAGAGACTGCGATCGGCGGAAGACGGTAACGTTCCTTCATGACGAAGGGCTCCATCGGTAGTGAAAGTCCCTTCACCTTTCATTTTCAAGGCGCCTTGCGATGAGAATCAAGACCGTTTTGCCCTTTGTCGTTACCCTGGCGATTTCTACTTGTGCCTTGGCTCACGCCGCTGAGGAACCGCAGCCGGCCAACGCTGAGTACGAGGCAACTGAAAAGGCGGCCAAGGAAGCTGAAACCGCGGCCGCGGCCGCGACAGCCGCTACTGCCCAGGCTGCGACGGCACAAGCCAATGCGGAGAAGGCCGCGGCCGACAAACGCCAGCAGGCCAACGACGCGAAGAAGAAGGCCGATGATCTTGCGCAAACCCAGCAGAAACCGGCCGAGGCGAAGCTAGCCGCGGCCGCCCAAGCCGTGACCGATGCGGCCGCTGCCAAGGCGGCGGCCAACAAGGCGCTGGCCGACGCCAACGGCATCCTGGCGCCAGCCCAACAGGTTACGGACGCCGCCGTAAAGGCCGCCCAGGAGGCCGAGGCACAGGCCACGGCGATCGCCCAAAATCCGAAGAAGTTCGAGGAGGAGACCGGGCGGGCCGCGGCCGATGCCGCCGCCAAGCGCACGGCGGCCGATGGGGCGAAGGCCGCACTGACCCAGGTACAACAAAGCGAACAGCAAGCGCAAGCCCAGGTCAACACCGTGGCGCAACAGTTGGCCTTGGCCCAGACGCAGAAGAAGACGGCCGACGAGGCGTTGACGGGAGTGAAGAACGAAGTCGCCGCCGCCACGAGCGCGCGGCAGGCGGCCGAGAAAGCGGCCCAGGAGGCGGAAGCCAACGCGGCTGCCGAGGACGCCGCCGCGAAACGCAAGGCGGCCGACGCGGCGAAGGCCGCTCTAGCCCAAGCCCAGCAGAAGGAGCAGCAATCGCAGGGTGTAGCCAACGCGGCCGCCGCAAAACTGACAGAAGTCGTTAACCAGAAGAAGGCGGCCGACGACGCTCTAGCAAGCGTGAAGAATCAGGTGGCTACCGCCACAACCGCTTACCAGGCGGCCGAACAGGCGGCCCAAGCGGCCGCCGCGATAGCCGCCCAGAAGCAGAAGGCCGCCGAAAACGCCATCGCCACGCGCAAGGCAGCCGACGAGGCGAACGCCGCCTTGACTCAAGCCCGGCAAACCGAGCAGCAGGCGCAAGCGGGGGCCAATACGGCCGCCGCGAAACTGACCGAGACAGCCGCGCGGAAGAAAGCAGCCGACGAGGCATTGGCCGGCGCGAAGAGCCAGGTAGCCGCTGCCACCAGTGCCCACCAGGGCGCCGAGCAGGCAGCCCAGGCGGCCGAGGTCAACGCCAGAGTGGTGGCGGTCGCCGAGCTCGCTCAGTTCGCCGGCGAGGCCGCCGCGAAGCGCAAGGCGGCCGACGAAGCGAAGGCCGCGCTGACTCAGACGCAGCAGAGCGAGCAGCAAGCGCAGACTAGGGTAACCGCCGCTGCCGCGAAGGTGACGGAGGCCGGGGCTCAGAAGAAGTCAGCCGACGAGGCATTGGCCGCCGCGGCGCCCCAGGTTGCCGCCGCTACCAGCGCTCATCAGGCGGCCGAGCAAGGGGCCCAGGAGGCGGAAGCGAAATCCAAGGCGGTTTCCGAGGACGCCGCCAAGACTGACGAGGAGAAGAAGCAGGCCGCCGCCGAAGCCACGGCCAAACGCCAGACGGCCGACGCGGCCAAGGCCGCCTTGGCCCAAGCCCAACAACAAGCGCAGGCTGCCGTCAATGCGGCTGCCGAAAAGGTAATGGGGGCCGGCGCGGAGAAGAAGTCGGCCGATGAGGCCTTGGCGGCTGTCAAACCCCAGGTGGCCACGGCCGCGGCCGCAGCCGATGCGGCCGAGCGGGCGGCTCAGGCGGCGGAAGCCAAAGTCAAGGGGCTCGCCGCCCATTTTGCCAGAACCGAGGAGCAGAAGCAGCAGGCGGCGGCCGACGCTGCCGCCAAGCGCAAAGCGGCGGACGATGCCAAAGCCGCCTTGGCTCAGGTGCAAACGGGCGAACAGCAAGCACAGGCTCAGGCCACTGCGATGGCCCAGAAGCTGACTGAAGCCGAGGCGCGGAAGAAGTCGGCCGACGTGGCGGTGGCCGCCGCCAAAACCCAGGTGGCCGCCGCCACGACCGCCTACCAAACGGCTGAGCAAGCAGCCCAAGCGGCCGGCAAATCCATTGCCGAGAAGGCGAAGCTCGCCGAAGCCGCCGCCAAGCGGCTGGCGGCCACCGACGCCAACGCCACCTTGACCCAGGCACAACAGAAGGTCGCGCAAACGCAGGCTCAAGTCACCGCGGCCGCAGGGAAGCTGACCGAGGCCGAGGTGCAAAAGAAGGCGGCCGACGAGGCGTTGGCGAACGTCAAGAACCAGGTCGCCGTCGCCACGGGCGCTTACCAGACGGCCGATGAAGCAGCCAAGGCGGCGGAAGCCGCGGCCGCTACGGCGAAGGTTGCAGCGGCCAACGCCCGGGCGGCGCTGGTAGCTGCCGAAAAGGCCGCCGCCGACACGCGCACCCTAGCCGACCAGGCCAAGGCGAACATGGCGGCCGAGACAAACCCGGAGGCCAAGGCGAAGGCCGCCTACGATGCGGCCGAGCAGGCAGCCAAGGCGGCGGAAGCCACGGTCGGCCCCTTAAGGGCCGCCATGCAAAAGGCCGATGTGGAATACGCCAACGCGAGGAAAGCGGCCAACGCGGCGCGACAGAAGGCCACTACGGCGAAGAATTTGGCGGGCGAGCCGGGCGTAAAGGAGTTGCAGCAGGCCGAGGCCAACGTGCCCACTGCCATCAAAGCCCTGACCGACGCGACCACCGCCAAGCCTCCCCTGGACAAAGCGTTGGCCGACGCCAAGGCCGCCGCGCTCCCGCTGCAGCAAGCTTACGATCCGGCCGAGAAGGCGGCTAAGGAGGCTGAGGCTGCGGCAAGAGTCGCCTCCGACGCGGCCAACAAGCTCGATACGGAAGCCAAGAAGGCCACGGCCCAAGCGGTCGCCAAGCGCAAAGCGGCTGACACTGCCAAGGCCGCCCTGGACCGAGCACAGCAAGGCGAGCAGAAATTGCAGAATCAGGCCAACGAGGCGCCTAAGCAACTAGCCGAAGCCGAGACGCAGAAGAAGGCAGCCGATGGAGCTTTGGCCAGCGCCAAGAACCAGGTCGCCGCTGCCACGACTGCTTACCAGGCAGCCGAGCAGGCGGCCCAGAGCGCCGAGGCCAAGACCAAGGAAATTGCGGCGGATGCCGCCAAGCCGGACGCCGAGAAGACACAGGCTGCCGATGACGCCGCCGCCAAGCGCAAGGCGGCCGACGAGGCCAAGGCCGCCCTGGCCAAAGCAAAGCAGGGCGAGCAAGCGGCACAGGCTCCGGCCACGGCGGCTGAAAAGAAGCTGGCCCGGGCGACGGCGCAGAAAAAAGTGGCCGAAGCTGGCTTGGCGAGCATCCAGAGACAGGTAGCCACCGCCACGACGGCTTTGGCGGCGGCCGAGAAGGCGGCTCAGGAGTTCGAGAAGGCCGCCCAGGAGAAGAATCAGGTGGCAGCACAAGCCGCCGCCAAGCGCAAAGCGGCGGCAGATGCCGCGGCTGCGCTGGCTGCAGCGCAGCAGGGCGAGCAGCAAGCCCTGGCAACGGCCGCCGCCGCACAGAATCTGCCCGAAGCTCAGAAGGCATCGGCCGATCAGGCCCTGGCGACCGCCAAAGCCAAGGTGGCTGCCGCGACCACCGCAAATCAGGCGGCCCAGGAAGCGGCCCAGGAACTCATCCAACTCGATGCGGCAAAAAGGCAGACAGCAGCAATAGCTGCCGCCAAGCGCAAAGTAGCCAATGATGCCAAGGCCGTTCTGGCTCCCAAGGCGAAGACGCTGGAGCAAGCGGCGCTTCAGGCCAACCGCGCCGCGCAGACGCTGGCCAGGGCCGAAGCGCGGAAGAAGTCGACCGAAGCGGCCCTGGAGAATCTCAAAAAGCGGATCGCCGCTGCCAAACAGACACACGTGGCGGACGAAAAAGCGGCCCAGGCGGCGGAGGCCGTGGCCGCTCCCTTGAAGGTGGAAGCGGAAAAAACGCGGGCGGCGTATTTGGTTGCCATGAACGTCGCCGACGACAAGCGCACCCTGGCCCAGCAGGCCAAGGCCGCGCTATACCGGCTGGTCGCCGCCAGGCAGGTGGCAAGCATTATGGAGAGCCCTGATCCGCCGAAGCCGGCGGGCCGGATTGATGAGATTGTCTTCGCGAAGTTGAGTTCCTTGGGTATCCAACCGATCCTCTGCTCCGACGCGGTGTTTGTCCGTCGCGCCTATTTGGACCTGACGGGCAAGCTGCCGTCCGCGGAAGAGGCCAAAGCGTTCATTCAGAGTCCGGACAAGAACAAACGCGTCGCCCTGATCGACCGCCTGCTTGGCCAGTCGGCGCATTTCGATTACTGGGCGATGAAATGGAGTGATATCCTGAGAGTCAAGGCGGAGTTCCCCGTCAAGGTTTGGCCCAACGCGGCGCAGGCCTATCACCGCTGGGTATGGGAATCGATTGCCCAGAATAAGCCGTACGACCAGTTCGCCCGGGAACTGCTCACCTCCAGTGGGAGCAACTACCGCGTTGGCGCAGTCAACTTCTACCGCGCCATCCAGGACAAGACGACGGAGGGCATTGCCGCGTCCGTGGGATTGGCACTGATGGGCACGCGGACCCACGCCTGGCCAGAAGACCGTCGGGCCGGCATGGCGGTGTTTTTCTCGCAGGTCGGCTACAAGCCCACCAGCGAGTGGAAAGAGGAGATCATCTTCTGGGATCCCCTCCACTCGACCGCCGTGCCCGGCTGCACCGCGCCGGGAATCCCTGCCGTCGCCAAGTCGGTGACCGCCACCAACAAGATTCCGCAGGCGTTGGCCGAACCATTGAGCCCGAACGGGCCGCTCGCCGCCGCCTTTCCGGACGGCAGCAAGACAACGATTCCGCCGAACCGCGATCCGCGGGAGGTGTTTGCCGAGTGGCTGATCCGCCCCGAAAATCCCTGGTTTGCCAGAGCCATCGTCAACCGTACCTGGGCGTGGGCGATGGGACGCGGCATTGTCCACGAGCCGGACGACATTCGGGAGGACAACCCACCGAGCAACCCGGAGCTGTTGGCCCACTTGGAAAAGGAACTGGTCTCAAGCGGCTATGACCTGAAGCATCTGAAGCGGCTGATCTTCACCTCGACCGCATACCAGTTGTCTTCGATTCCGAGATCCGATAAGCCGGAAGCGAGAGCCAACTTCGCCAGCTACCGGTTGCGGCGCGTGGAGGCCGAGGTATTAATCGATGCGCTGAACCGAATCACGGGCAGTTCGGATCTGTACACCAGCGCTGTTCCGGAGCCTTTTACTTACATCCCCAAGGATATGTCCGCGGTGGCGCTGGCCGACGGCAGCGTCACCAGTTCCTTCCTCACGTTGTTCGGACGTTCCGCGCGGGCCACGGGGATGGAAAACGAGCGCGTCAGCGAGCTTGCCTCGCCCCAATGGCTGCACATGCTGAATTCGACCACAGTACAGAACAAGCTTCAGAGCGGGCCGAAGCTCGTGGCGATGGCTTCCTCAGGCGGCAGTGCGAAGGAAATCGCCGAGCAGCTTTACCTGACAATCCTCTCGCGGTTTCCGACGGATGCCGACGTGATGGCCGCGGAGGAACACGCCAAAACCGGAGTGGCGAAAGGGCGCGACGTCTGGATCGATCTGGCCTGGGCGTTGATCAATAGCCCCGAGTTTCTCCTGCGGCATTGATGGTTACCGAAGCGGTGGGTCCTAATGCGAAACGGTCGGTTTCCCGGCACGACAATCAGAGGAAAGTCAAAGGAGGGCTGAAATCATGAGTACAGACCACCATCCAGACAGCCAGAAGAACGTGTCCCGGCGCGAGGCCATGCGACGCGGCGCTTTGGGCGCGGCGGGCATGATCACGGGCGCCGGTTTGAGTTCCCGTGCTTTTGCGGCCGAGGCGGTGAAGACACCCGAGCAGATAGCCGCCGAACAGAAGGCTGCCCGAGATGCGGCGGCCAAAGCCAAGGCCAAAAACAAGGGCAAGGTCAAGTCGGTCATCCAGATCTTCTTGTGGGGCGGCATGTCGCACAACGATGCCTGGGACCCGAAACCGGGTACGGGCTACGACTACTTGGGGGAGTTTGACAAATTCATCCCCACCAACGTGAACGGAATCCAACTCGGCGCGCTGTTTCCCGAACTCGCCAAGCAGGCCGACAAGTACTCCTTGATCCGCAGCATGACCCATGGCATCAACGGCCACGAGACGGCGGCCTACCTGATGCAAACCGGCCACAAGCCCGGCGGGCGGCTGGCTTACCCCAGTGTGGGCGCGATTTTCACCTACTTCAAGAAGGAACAATACAAGGGGCTTCTTCCGCCCTACATCGTGATGCTCAGGGCAGCCGGGCGGTTCTCCGAGGAGGGCTTCCTGGGGCCAGGGTACAAACCGTTTGCCACCGGCGGCGATCCGAACGCGGCCCGCTTCGAGGTGCAGGGGATCGTCAACCGGGGAATCAACGACTCGCGGCAGAAGGCCCGCCGTGAATTGGTCGACAAGATCAATCTCATGGGCTACGGCCTTGCGAACGTCCCCGAGATGGCTGCCGCCGAGGAGGCCAAGCAGAAAGCCTACGGGTTGATCTTGGGCAAGGGGAAGGAAGTATTCAATCTCGACAACGAACCGACGGCACTCCGGGATCGCTACGGACGGCACACGTTCGGGCAGGAATGCCTGGCGGCGCGGCGGATGGTCGAGGCGGGTGTGCCCTACGTCACGATCAGCTTCCCCGGCGGCTGGGACACGCACGGAAACCACTTCCCGACCATGAAGCGACAATGTCCCCAGTTGGACCAAGGACTGGCAACGCTGCTTGCGGACCTGAGCGAGAAGGGCTTGTTGGATAGCACCCTGGTTTGGTGTACCGGCGAGTTCGGCAGAACACCGAAGGTGTCTTGGGAGCCGCCTTGGAACGGCGGTCGCCATCACTTTGGGCCTGTCTTCACCGTGTTGGTCGCCGGCGGCGGGTTTAAGGGCGGCCGCATCGTCGGCTCCTCCGACGAAAAAGGTGAGAAGGTCAAGGAAAGGCCCGTCTACCCGGCGGACCTGCTGGGCAGCTTCTACCTGTTGGCCGGCATCGACGCCACCGCCAAGCTGCCCCACCCTTTGGGATTCGATGCCCGCGTCTTGGACGCCGAAAAGGAAGGCATGAAGTCGACCGGGCTACTGGAAGAGATCATGTAGCCGTTTGAATGTTGTGGCCCGGTCTCCTGACCGGGCCACGCCAACGACCGAAGGTATCCACTTACCGACGCAACTCCTAATGGTTCTTCGCCTTCGATTCTTGACCGTGCAGAAAGATATGGAGCGGATCATGCGCAGATTGATATGGCTTCCGTTGCTGGGATTGGCTGGCTTGTTGATGGTGACATCCTCGGCCCGGGCGCAGAACCAGTACATCGGTTACGCCTATCCCGCCGGCGGCCAGCAGGGCGCCACCTTCGCGATCCGGTTGGGTGGACAGGGGCTCCTCGGTGTTTCCGGTGTGGTCGTAAGCGGGGAAGGAGTTTCCGTTCGGGTGGTCGATTACTACCGGGTCTGGAACAACCAGGAGATGGGGTTGCTCAGACAGCAACTGGCGGAGTTGAAGAAGCAGGAAACGACGGTGGGTGACGTGATGACCGCCAAGCTGGCCTACTATGAGTTCCCCGCGCGTATTGAACCACCCGAGGTTGAAGGTCTGATATGCCCGGCATGCGGTAGTCTCAACCCGCTTGAAGCCACCGTCTGCAGCAGTTGCAGTGCGAATCTGGAGAAACCAACAGCCCAAAAACCGGCTGCAACGGACGCCAAGGACGCCCCCGCACCGTCCGAGAAAGAAGTGGCGAAACAGAACCTGATCGAACGGATCCAAAGGACATTCGCGGAAGACGAGCGCACCGCGGCCGTTCGTGCCCACTGCGAACTCGTCTTTGCCGAGGTCACGGTGGCCCCCGATGCAAAACCGGGTCGGCGAGAGATCCGCGTGATTACCAAACGGGGTATCTCCAACGCACTGCCTTTCTACGTGGGCCAGGTACCCGAAGTCGCCCGCAGGCCGATGAAGACCGCTCGGAAACAGGTGCTCGGCAAGGAGCATCTGGCCCAGCGCAAGAGGCCGCCGGAAGAAGTGCAAGTGCGCATCACGGTGCCGTGCGCGATGAACGGCCAGCTCGCCGCGGGCGAGGTGAACCGGTACCGTTTTCCGGCCAGCAAGGGGCAGCGTCTGGTCATCACTGCCGAAGCTCGGCGGTTGGTCCCCTATGTCGCCGACGGTGTTCCCGGCTGGTTTCAAGCCGTGCTGAGGCTCCACGACGCCGACGGCAATGAGTTGGCGTACAACGACGATTTCCGTTTCCATTCCGACCCGGTCCTCTATTTCGAGATTCCCGAAGACGGCGACTACGTGCTCACCATCAACGAGGCGCTGTTTCGCGGCCGCGAGAGTTTTGTGTATCGGATCACCATCGGTGAGCTGCCGTTTGTGACCAGCATCTTCCCGTTGGGTGCCCGCGTGGGCGAGCCGGTTAAGATCGAAATGGACGGCTGGAATCTGGAAAAGCACACGATAGCTCCGCCCCCCAAAGACGCAAGGCCCGGGACCCATCTGATTGCCGCCACCAACGGGACATTCGCCTCCAACGACGTGCCCTTCGCCCTGGACACGCTGCCGGAATGCCTCGACCAGGAATCCAACGACGAGCCGTCCAAGGCGCAGAAAGTGACTCTTCCCATCATCGTCAACGGGCGAGCGGATCACCCGGGCGATTGGGACGTCTTCGAGGTGGAAGGAAAAGCCGGTGAGACAATCGTCGTGGAAGTACACGCGCGCCGGCTCGGTTCCCCCTTCGATTCCTTCGTCAAAGTCACCGGCGCGGATGGCAAGATCATCGCGCTGAACGACGATCATTACGACGCGGCGTCGGGGTTGAGCACCGACCACGCCGATTCCTACCTGATGGTCAAGCTGCCCGCCGACGGAAAATACTACGTTCACCTCGGCGAAACGAGAAGACAAGCAGGCAAGGAGTATGCCTACCGGCTTCGCATCAGCCGGCCGCAGCCCAATTTCGTGTTGCGTCTCACCCCTTCCAGGATCATCATGCGCAGCAAAGCGTCCGTCGCGGTGACCGTCTACGCCATACGCAAGGACGGATACACCGGGCCGATCAAGCTAAGCTTCAAAGACTTGCCTGAGGGGTTTGAATCGTCTGGCGCCACGCTGGCGGCCAATACAGAGGTGGGGAAGCTGGCGCTGAAAACCAGCCTTGAGGAGATGGAAGAGCCGGTCAACCTCACCGTCGTGGGTAGCGCGACAATCGGGGACCGGGAAGTTGTCAATGAGGCTGTGCCGACCGAAGACAGAATGCAGGCCTTCCTGTGGCGCCATTTGTTGCCGGCGGAAGACCTGCCGGTCCTGGTCTACAATCCAGCCGGTAAGCCACCAGCCGATCGCGTACGCCCACCGATCCGCGACGAGGATCGACCGCAGGGTGTGAAGCGCACCTTGCCAAGGTCGTCGGTCAACACCTATTTGGGACAGATCGAACGCCTCTATCAGAATTGGCTCCTCACGGACGCTTTCGCCAACCGCGAGACCGCGAAGACAGAAGCCCGTGTGATTCAATGAGAGCCGCCGATGACGGTCTCGTTTTTCAGAAAATGCAGACACTTAGGGAACGTCGCAGGCAGGCAGGCCTGGGCGTGCGTTCTTGTGGGGGACATACTCGGAACCGGGGAAGTCGATCCGCGGCCGCTGGGCCATCAGTTTCGTGATGGGCTCGAAAGTCTTCAGAATGGCCTGGTAATCGGGATCGTCCTTTGATAAGAAAGTCGCCTTGCCGCAGGCTTCCGTTCCGCCCGCCGACTTGGCCAGCGGCGCGAGAAGGAAATCGTTGTCCTCGATTTTGGTGATACGCGTATAGAACGTGCGCGGTATCCGTTGGTGACATTCGGCGCACCGTTTTTGCCTCACGTCCTCAAGAACCTTGTCCAGATTGCCGGGCTTCATCCACCTGCTTCCCGCCCTGTCGGGGTGGTTTGTCCTGGAATCCTTGTAATAGGGAACATTCAGGTCCATCCAGGCCAGTGCGCGGCGTCTGGATGTCTCGTCCATTGTAAAACGCTTCTTTCCGTTCTCGTCCGGATGACCGCCGAGGATTATTTCGGTCAGCTTGCTCGGGTAGGCGCCCCAAGTCCTCGGTTCGATCATCAATATATTCTCGCCCGCGCCGTTGATACTCGAAATCCACTTGACGTAAGGATTCCGTCCCACCGCGGCCAGACTACTGACCCCATGCAGGAACGGGTTCGTTTCGCCATGTGTTCCTTTCCTGGCGAGATGCTCGTAGGAGACATTCCAGAAATCGGTCTTGTCGCCTGTCAGATCGACACCGCTGGGTTGTTCGCGTGCGTTGTGACATTCGATGCAGTACTTGTCCCACACCGGCTGCACGATCGATGAATAGTCGAATTTCCTGCGTCCCCATTCCGGCTCTATAAGTTCTTCGGGCCTACGGAGGGATGCGGTTGGCCGATTTTCGGTGGAAGATGGGGCCGCGTAGTTGCGGTCGGCATGACAGCCGACACAACTCTGCCGCTCGCCGCGCTGAAAATGCGTAAGCGAACGCATCCTCTGTACGGCCCGGCCTTCCTTATCCAGTGCCAGAAAGTAGATCGGAACTTCCGAAGGCACTTTGAAATGGGCCGATCCGTCCTCTTCCACCGTGGCGTATCCCCATAGCTTCTTGGCCGCATAGGTTGCACCACAGGAGACCAGGGGGAATTGGAATCCGTAAATGCCGTGGAACGGTGCAAAGTCTCCCTTTTCAACTTCCTCAACGATGGCTAATTGCTTGATCTCGCCGCGTCTTACATCAGGTTCAAGACCGTTATAGACATCCATCATGACAACGGTTCCCCATGGCTCTTGTTCGCCCTCCGGTAGCGTGGAGAGAATGACGGGCGGGGCCTTGACCTTGCGTATCGGAACGGGAGAGAAGAACCCCATGCTTCCTTCGGGCTTCTTCACCACGACGCTCTCCATTCCATCATAGTCGCGCAGCACAATCGTACCGAGTTTTGAAACAACGAAGTATTCTTCGTCTATGGGAAAGGGGTTCTCGTAGGGGCCTCTGTTTACAAGCGAGTTTCCTTTAAGTCCCGGATTTCCCGTGACGGCCGGTATGGGTATTTCCGGAGTGATGTTTCTTATCCCCTCTTGCGCATTCGCGCCGAACGAAGGATCAATAACCCCCAGCGCGCCGCGGCAGCACCCGTTGTGTCCCGTCATCACGCAGAGCACTTTGCGCGTCTCGCCGATCGAACGCGCTTCCATGAACGTACCCGGTTCCAGCACGCGGTTACCGAAGAAGCCCTCGGATTTTGTGCCGTCGGGCCTGAGCGTCCAGAGGCTCTGGATCGGACAGGCCGGGCGATCGACGTATTCCCAGCGGCTGTAAATGACTCTTCCGTCGTTCAGGACACTTGGTGTGAAATCGTTAAGGTATCCGTGCGACATCTTGAACACGCTGGAGCCGTCCCGGTCCATGCGATAGAGCAGTGGCGACGAACTGGTCCAACAGTAGGCGTAGGAGAGTTTCCGGTCGGACAGGAACACGACTCCTCCGTCCGGCAGCCAACTGGCGTTGAAATTATTCGAATGATGGTCCGTCAACAGAACGGGCGTCCGATCCTTCAGGTTCATCCGATAGACCTGGTACTTTGCATCGCGATCCGTAACCATATGGTTCAAGTGCCCGTCTCTAAATCCGACACTGCTCAGATGTTCGTTGGGCGTCGGCTTCCCTTTATAGCTGAACAGGATTTCCGTCGCGTCGTATGAAAGACAACAGTCCATCACCATGCCGCCTTCGGCATCGAAGATCTTCTCCAGCCTTCCGCCGTCTTCGCCCGGCGTGAAGATGTGGATACCGCCGCCGGGCTTGAAGCTCTCGACGTGGTAGACATAGACGTGGCTGATATCATAAGCGTGCCGCTGAATGAGCAGCATCTGGTTGAAGCCCAGCTTGCCGGCAAAGAGCTTCGCTTCCAGTTCGGGGGAGTCATTTATAACTGCGACAAGAGGGCTGCCCCTGAGGCCGGACATGGGCTCCAACGCGATGAACTCGCCCAGCGCCTTTTCGTCAGGCGGGGTTGAATAGACCTCGATCTCCGACGCGCCAGGATTCCAACAGTTGTGATGGCCAATGAACTTCAGCGTCATCTTGGCCGATTTGACACTCTGCGGCAGAGTGATTCGCTGAGGACCGTGTCCCGACTTGAAGCTCGCCTTGATCGCGGGCTCCTGGGCATCGTCGAAGTAGACTTCGCAGTCCTTGAAAGTCTCGACCGCCATGGCCGATCGTCCGTAGTAGACGATTTCCGCGATGTCCACGGGCGCAGCCCACGACATGGTCAGCTCAACGCCATTGGGATGATTATTGCCTTTTACCGCCCATTCCTTACCGGCGCTGTTCTGCATCCTGGCTTCCGGGATGATTCCATCGGCGACAAACCTTGCAAGGCACGAATTGCCGTATTCGGATGTGGCAGTGACCTTCGCCTTACGTGCCAGGTTTTCCGGCTTCTCCTCCGCGGCCACGGCGGTGATGGCCGTCACTGTCACAAGCATGATGCTCAGCGTTCTGGTATGCATCGAATTGCGTTCCTTTGGCTCGTTGTAGGGCGGACAGACGCCGCTCGGGCACGATGCGTCGTCTTGTGCGGGGGATAGTGCGGCAAATTGATCGCGGCGGCCCATTCTCACGGTGAAATTCGGGTTACTTGCCCAACTTCAGGCGATAGACTTCCACGGTGTTCCGGAAGAACTGGGGGATATAGACCAAGTTCCGCTCGTGATCGACGCCCAGATCGGCGGGATACTCCAGTCCTTCGGCCACCAGTGTCACGGTCTTACGGTCGGGAGCGACCGTATACACCTTGTGCCCGTGGCAATCGGTAATCAGGAACGTTCCATCGCCGAGGATTTCAATGCCATCGATTCCGGCGAATTTTGGGGCCAGTCCAAACGCCTTCGGCGGGTTCTTGCCGGTGGGATCCAGTTCGTGGAGATCGGATTTCTCCTTGTTGGTCGTCACGGCAAACAGCTTGCCTTTGAAGCTCTTCACGCCATTGACGCCTTCCAGATCCACGAACTTCCCGCCGTTGCCCTGGCGGTCCACACGAAAGATCGCATTCTGCCCGGTCACATAGACAAACTGACCATCAGTCCCGGCATCGTTGAATCCATGATCGGTTCCCGGTACGGGCACGACCTCGACGGCCGAACGATTATTAAGGGGACAGCGTTTCAGGTTGTTGCGATCGTTGAAGTAGAGGAATCCATCCAAGAAGCACATCCCGGAGGCGCCATGAACGGGCACCGCTTCGGTGCCCCGGATGGCCTGACGCTCTTTCAGCTTTCCGCCGGGTGCCAACGTGGAAATAAACCCATTGGAGTCCAAGGCGTGGACCGTGTCGCGGGTTACCGCAAAGATATTGGAGACATAAACGGTTCCGTCGGCCGGATTCACCTCGGCACATTCCGGGGTCTTGAAGCCTTTGACCGAGAGGACCGGTTCCAAACGCCAGGTTTTTGCGGAACTCGTTTGATCCTCGGGCTTCTTTCTCTCGATGACCGGAGCGCCCGGTCGTGGGTCCATGGGGAATATCTGGCCTTCGCCCCAATCGGCCCACAGTTCGCTCGGGTCCAACTGCGGCGGGTTCAGCGGCAGCACTTGCGCACGCTCCGCCCAGGCTTGCCAGAGCTTCTTTAGCTCGGCAACTTTCACCGGCATCTTCGCGGCGAGGTCGTTCATTTCGCATCGGTCTTCGCGGAGATGGTACAATTCCCAGGGGCCCTTGACCGCGCCGTTGCTGACGAGCTTCCAGTCGCCCTTGAGCACCGCACGGTTGCCCTCGTGCTCCCAGTACAGCGTATCGCGGTCCAACTCTTTTCCGAGAAACGTTTTCACGAGGCTCTCACCCTCGCACGGTATGACATCGACATCCTTCCGCTTCTGCGGGTAGGTCGCACCGGCAACATCGACACAGGTCGCCATCACGTCGATCAGATGCCCAGGGCCCTGTACCCAACCGCTGACCTTGGCGTCGTGCTTCTTGAAGAAGCCGTTCCAGGAAACGATCAGCGGCGAAGCGATACCGCCCTCGTGCTCCCAATGTTTGTACAATCGGAATGGCGTGTTCTGGGCGTTCGCCCAGGATCGCCCGCAGGCGATGTAGGTAGTCGCCGGTCCGGCAACGACGTTCGCCCCACGATGGATGGGCCGTCCGTCTCGCGTCCAGTTGGGAGCCAAATTGAACTGCAGGTGGTCGCGAGGAGCGGGCGGAACTCGCTCTTTCGTGTCCAGCGGCGGGACCGTCTTTTCACCCAAACCGAAAGGCTCGGCACAACCGCCGTTGTCCTGCAAGAATAGAATGAGCGTGTTGTCGAACTTCCCTTGCCTCTTCAGTTCGTCGACGATTTTTCCAATCCCCTGGTCCATTCGGTCGATCATCGCGGCGTATGCTTCCATCCGCGTCGGGAGCACTTTCTTCTTCTCCTCGGAGAGGCTATCCCAGGCGGGAACCTCTTCATCGCGTGGCGTGATACCCCACCCCTTATCAATCAGCCCAATTTCGATCATCTTCTTGTGGCGAGCGGCGCGAAGCGCATCCCAACCCTCGTCGTAGCATCCCTTATACTTGGCAATGTCCTCGGGCAACGCGTGCATCGGCCAATGTGCGGCCGTGTAGGCCACGTAAGCAAAGAACGGTTTCTCCTTGCCCGTCTTGTTCTCTTCCTGTTGGTGCTCTTTGAGATAGGTCACCGTGTTGTCCGTAATCGCGTCGGTGAAATAGAACGTCTCGGGCTGGTACTTCGGGTCGTTTTGCGGGGTGATGTTCTTGTTGCCGCGGGTGAGCGAGGCCGGGTCGTAAAAACTCGCGGCACCGATGACCATCCCGTAAAACTTGTCGAACCCGCGCTGCAACGGCCAGTTATACTGATAGCTCGTGTCGCGGATGTTGGTGGTCACGTGCCATTTGCCGATCATGTACGTACTGTAACCGGCGGGTCGCAGCGCCTCGGCAATGGTAACGCTGTTCTGGGCAAGCTCACCTCGGTAACCGTCGTAGCCTTTGTCGCTGAGCATGTGCCCAATCCCGGCCTGATGGGAATACAAGCCGGTCAGAAGCGAGGCGCGGGTAGGACAGCAACGCCCCGTGTTGTAAAACTGCTTGAAACGGACGCCCCCTTTTGCCAGACCGTCGAGCACGGGAGTCTTGACTTCGCTGCCGTAACAACCGATGTCGGAGATTCCCATGTCATCCGACATGATCAGGACAATGTTGGGGCGCGGCGCGTCTTGTTTCGTGAAGTAGTCGCCGGAAAAGGCGTCGGCGGTCAGCGTGCAAGCCAGTATTAGCGTTGCGAGAAGGGTCGGAAGTGGACGATGCACGGTTCTCTCCTTGATTATTGGGAATTTCCTTCTTCAGGCCCGATGGCAGGCACTGCGGTTAATGAGTGATCCATTATCGCTTAAAGGAAGGGAGATTTGAATGGGCTACTTTCCTCTTCCCGCCGACAACTCGGTTTCTTTCGCCGACCAGGGGATGCTTCGGTCAAAGAGCTTGGCGAAGGTCATATACCGCGGGACCGCGTGCTTCTTCCAGAGGCCAAGCTCTTTGTCGTATTCCGTCCTCATCATTTCCAGGGCTTGCTTATACTCGGGACTCAATGCCAGATTGTGCATTTCGAGTCTATCTTTTTCCATGTCGAATAACTCTTCGACCGGCTCCATTCCGTCGCCTGCATGCCACCAATAAGTGTATTTCCACTGCTTCGTCACGACCGTATGAGAGTAAGTTGGAACGATTCCCCACACGTTCATCAGAGCCAGCGTGCTTCGGATCTCACCTTGGGGATTGTCGAGCAGTCCGATCAGGCTCTTGCCGTCCATATCTTCTGGAATGGGCAGTCCAGCCAAATCGAGAATCGTCGGCGCGAAATCGATATTGGCGGTCAGCGCACCGCACCGGAGCTTCTTCCCCGACGAGGGATGACGGGGATCGTGGATCATCAGTGGCACGCGCGCCGATTCTTCCATCGGCAGAACTTTCGAGCCATAACCGTGGGACCCGCAAATATACCCGTTGTCCGAGGTATAGATGATCACCGTATTGTCCGCCACACCCGATCGCTTGAGCTGCTGACGGATCATACCGAGTGCGACATCGATACCGTATATCTGCTGATGATACGGACGCATCGCATCGTTGTACTCGGATTCATAGCCCCACGAAATACCGCGTTCATACTGTCGGCCCCGCTTGCTCTGCGGAGAAAGATGCTCGCCATTGGCCCGGCCATGATTGGCCGGCTTTGTGAAGTCGATCCCATCGTATATACCGTCAAACCGCGGATCTGGAGTCGCCGGTTTATGGGGTGCTTTGAAACTGATGGAGAGGCAAAACGGCTTGTCACTCTTCACGGCCGACTTGATGAAGTCCTGTCCAAAGGCACCATAAGAGAGCGTTGAGTGGGGATATTTCCGGGCGTATTGAACCATCGACTTGTTCTTCGCTGTTGTATAGGCCGTCTGTCCCGGGCCACCTCCCCAGACGTCAAAGCTATCGTCGGGTGTGTTGACACCTCCCATCCCGAACTTGCCCGCGAATCCGGTGAAATACCCGGCCTTGCGCAATAGCATCGGATACGATTGTTGCCATGTGGAAGGCTCCAGTCCGCCCCGGCCGAAATTGCAGCCGTGCTTGTATTCGTACATGCCGGTCGCGATACTGGCTCGGCTGGCCATGCAGATCGATGTGGTAACATAGTGGTTATCGAAAATGACCCCTTCATGGCCAAGCTTGTCCATGTTGGGCGTCCGCACATCCTTATTCCCGTAGCATCCGACGGAATAGGCGCACTGGTCGTCCGCCAACAGGAAAACGATATTAGGGCGTCTTTCCGGCCCCGTCTCCGCGGCCAATAAGGCGGAGGATGCAAACCAAAGTGCTGCCCATGTGGCGGTCCTGATGGAGTGTCTTCTCCCGAGCGTCATGGTTGGCTTCCCTTGTTGAATGACAGTGAATCGGGTACGCCGCGACTACGGTGCGCAAATCACGCGGAACCCCACGTCATGGACTCGTTCGTGAGGGCGGTACATCATGCGGAAAGACGAGCGGGCGTTTTGGGGCCGGTCGTTCCACGAGCCGCCGCGAACGACGACTTTATCGGTTGAACCCGCCTCGGCCTTGTCGCGGTAGGGATAGTGGGCGTAGGGCGAACGGGTCCACTCGGCCACGTTGCCGTGCATGTCGTGCAGGCCCCACGGGTTGGGAGCATACGTCCCGACGTTCGTGCTGGCGAAGGCCTTGTCGTCGAACTGGCTTCCACCCGGATGCACCCAGTGCCAAACCTTCTGGTTCGTCACGTCGGCCAGGTTGGCATGAAGGCCGTGGTCGGCATCCGGTTGGCCGAAATTCAGAGGCGTTGCCGTGCCGGCGCGGCAGGCATATTCCCATTGGGCCTCGGAGGGCAGGATGAATTGCTTGCCGGTGGTCTTGCTGAGCCATTGACAGAACGCCTGGGCCTGGGTTTGTGATATGCGGCAGACCGGCTGGTTCGGGCCGTTGACCATCTCGCCGCGAACTCGTACCGAGAAGTTGTTGCCCGGATACGCTTCGAGACGGCTGTCGTGTGTCGGGTCGAACCGCGCGAACTGCGCATTGGTGACCTCACAGGTTCCCATCCAGAACGGTTCGGCGATCTTCACCGCGGCTGCGGGGCCTTCGTCCGGATGACCGGCCATCTCGCCCATGACGAACTGTCCCGCCGGAATACGGACCATTTCAAGTTGCACGCCCTGGCCAAGGTCGATCGTCCGCCGCGTCTCGCCGACGGCGTTCTCCTGCCGACGCTTTGCCTCGGCCGAGTCGAAGGGCCAGTTGCTGATGCGAGGCACCGACGTCCGACGAGGTTTCTCGGACCGAGGCATGATCGGATCGGCGGCGGGCGTCGAGATTTCAAAGATCACCTCCGGGTCGTCGTCGATATTGGCGTAGAGCTTCAGCAGGTCGTTGCGGACGGTGCGGTACCGGTCGACCTTGGCCGACCCAACGTTCTCGCTCCAGGTTCCATAGGCCGGGGCGCTCAGGTCGATCCATGTGATCAGGCGGTCCCAGGCCTCGGGGGGCAACTGGACGTTGTGGTGCCCCTTGCGGAGCATCTGGATCAGTTTCGACGAATCGGCGCTGAACTCGTACGGCAGGAGCAGGTGGTTGTCGGCCTCGTTGGTCGATCGTACGTAGCTGCGCAGAGTCCAGTACGACGGCGTGAAGTTGCACTTGCGATTTCGACCAAGCATGATTGTAAAGGTTCGGGCCTCCTTGGGGCGGGTTGTCAGGTCCACGATAGTCTGGCCGTCTTCGCGGGGCTTACCGTCGTGACAGCCGATGCAATACCGGTCGATCACCGGCTTCTGGACCTCGCGATCGAAGCCGAAGCCACGGGCCGGTCCATACCAGGGCGCGATCTCGGACGGTCCACGCTCCAGGGCCATCGGCCTGGATACCCTGGGGGCCGTGCCCGTGGGTTCGTGACAACCGACACACGAGAGCGTCTCGCCAGGCATCGCCGTTAGCCAACTTCGCATACGCGCAACGGCCTTGCCGTCGCCGTCCAACGGTTGGAGCGAAAGGGGCGTGTTGGCCGGCGCGCGAAACAGGACCGAGCCGTCCGCCTCGACCGGCACGGTGCCGACGATCCGCTTGACGTCCCACGGTCCGTCGACGCCGATACGGTTGCCCTGCCCACCCATTCCGTAATACGCGAAGTTGTAGGTAAAGAGGCGAAGCTTCTTGATCGTGCCTCGGGGAACGCCCTTCAGGCCGTCGCCCGTGTAGATGTCCGCGATTTGAATCAGCGAGTCTTTTCGATCCGGGTCAACTCGTGAGGGGAGCACGGGCGGACGCCGCGTCTTGGCCAACGGCACGGGCTCGACAAGATGATGCGTCGGATCGTCCCGGACGAGCGTCATGTTGTCGAAGACATCGACCAGGTAGATCGCCCATCGCTGCGCGCCTCGGACCTGGGCGGCGACGAGGAAGTACTTGTCGCTCAGCGGCCAGGGATGCAGGAACTTCGTGGGGGCTCGGCCCGCCACGTTGTCCAAGATCACCGGCTCGACCGGCTGGCCTCGTCCCGGTATTCGCTGGATGACGCCATCGGCTTCGTATTGGCCTTTGGTGGCGTCGAACAGGACCAGTTCGCCCATTCGCTTCAGACCGTGATGGCCCGAAACGACGGCCACGAACTTGCCCTCGGCGCCGGGGATCGGCCGTGCGTAGAACATCGCGTTGGGCCAGTACGAATTGCTGCCGTAGTAGGCCTTCTGATCGGTGCCGTCCGGGTTCATGCTGAAAAGGATTCGGCTGAACGCGTGGGTGATGTCGCCATATTCCCAGCGAAGGTACATCACGCGCCCGGAATTCATGACGGCCGGATACCAGTCGTGGTCTTGGTCGAAGGTCAGACGTCGGACGGCACCGCTGGTCGCGTCGAGGCGAAAGAGGTTCGTCACCGGTGACCCGCCGCCCACGCACGGCACGCCGGTCATCGCGGCGGTCGAGGTGAAGAGGATGTTATCGTCGCTGAGGTAGCACGCATCGTAATTGTCGACGCTATTGGTATCGATCAGCGGCAGCTTTCGCAAGCCTCGACCGTTCACACCGATCTCCCAGACGCCCCAGCCGTCGGGTCCGGAGCGTGAAAATAGCATCTTCTCGGCGTCGAAGTGCAAGTCGATATCGCCCACGAAGTCGGATTCGCTTTCTGGACGGTAGACCGTGGTGAGATTTCCCGAGGGGTGAACGGGCGAAAGCGTCACGACCGCATTGTCGTAGTTAGCCTTACGAAGGCTGGAATTGCTCTGCCAGTTGGAGGGCAGGCCGAGGTCCGCCGTGCGGCGAACGATGAGCCGGTCGAAGTCGATCAGGGGATTTGCCAGCAGGGCTTCTTTGGCGAGCGACTCCAGTTCCGCCCGAGCGGCCGGGTCCTTGGTCGTCAGGCGTGCTTCCAATTTGCCGAGACACTTGAGATACTCTCCGCCCTTGGGATACTTCGCCCCAAACGTTGCGACCAGATCCTCAATCGCCAGCCGAAGTGATTGTGGCGTGTTGATCTCGACGGAATCGGCCGCCGTTGATTTGTCCTTAAGTGCCTTGCTGGCGATGCGTTTGGCCTTGGTCTTCCGCGCCGACGGCTCCTCAGCCTCGCATGGAACCGCGGCGAATGGAACAGCGGCACCCACAAGCAGGCCAACCATCACGATCGTAAACCACCTTCGCATTGCCACGCTTCCTTTTCACAAAGATATCGGCTTTTCACGGAGATATCGGAAGCAAACAGCCGCCCATCTCGCCACGGAGGGTCGTCGGTTCTGTCAACGATCGGCACGAACCGCGGAATCCAAACGGAACTGCCCGATGAATTCTGGTGCCGGAAGCTCATTCTCTCTGGGGCGTGATTCCCACTTCCGTCAATATAGCCGCAGCCGCGCCCTCCCGCAAGCAAACACAGCCCGCTGGAAGTCTCCCGGGTCTGTGTGCAATGCTCGCGGACCGGGTACCTGCTACAATGGTGCCGTGCGGCCGATTCGTGCCAATCCATTGAAGTCGGTACCTTCAAATCGATGCAATGGTAAGATCGGCTAGAATCAGCGAATTGAGTGCCCCATCGAAGGAACGTGGTCCGCATCTTCAATCGTTAGACTACCACAGGTTGTTTCATGCATACTGCAAAGACTTCTCCAGCTCAAGTCTCCTGGTTCCGAATGGCTTGTTTCGGCAATACAATCATGTTTCTGTCCGTCATTTTGTTGACCTCCGGCGCGTTGGCCAACGAGGACACCTCCGCCTTGCCGGGCAATCGCTCCCATGAGAATCTTATCGTTAACGGCAGCTTCGACGAGGGAATGAACGGCTGGGGACGATTTTGGACACGCGCCGGGCAAGGAAACGTCGAGGTGCTAAATCGTCCGGATACCGCTGTCACGGATCGCGACGGAACCACTGGGCAAGCCGAGCCAAGATCGGGAAATCCGGCCGCCGGGATCCGCCACCGGGGCGACTCGGATTGGAGCTTCACGCAAAGCCGGGCGATTCATGTTGTCCCCGGTCAGATATATGACTATTCGGCCCGCCTGAGCCTCACGGGCCCCGGTGCGGCGACTCTCTGTGTCACACTGATGGATGCGAACGACAAGGCGATCAACTGGGCGTTTGGTGCCCGACAGATTCATGAAACCAAGGGAGTTCAACTCATCGCCACGCGTTTCCTGATCCCCCATGGCGCCGCAAAGATTGTGGCAAGACTGATTGGTCAAGGCGATTCACATATCGTTGCCGACAGCTTCACGTTGCGCCGCACCAATTCATTGCCCGAAATGCGCGACCCATCGATGCCCACCCAGGTAACCGCTTCGAACGACGTACTCAAGGTCGTATTCAAAACGGTTGATGCGCGGTTCACGATCCACGATAAACGCACCAACCGCATTTGGACGTCGTGCGGCACTTCGGATATCGCCGTTCTGGCCGCATCGACCGACGGCAACGAGATCCATCTTTCGCTACTGAAGCCGAACGACATGCTTCGCATCGCCTGCCAGATACAAGTGGATGAATCATCGCCGGAATTCACTGTGGAAATGACAGCCGATGGTGAGATGCTCGACATACTTGCCTTCCCGCCGCCTATCGCAACATGCGAAGGCGAGTTCCTAATCATGCCCGTCAACGAAGGAATCAGCTACCCGGTTGTCGACACTTCACTCCCGCCCATGCGTTATCATCTGTTCGGTGGGCATGGCCTCAGCATGCCGTGGTATGGCGCAACCGACCTGCGTGAAGGGCTCATGAGTATCGTCGAAACAGCCGACGACGCATGGGTAAAGGTCGATCGAAATGATGACCTGCTTGTGCTGTCCCCTCAGTGGGTGCCGCAGCTTGGCAAGTTCGGCGCGCCGCGACGCATCCGCTACATAGCCTTTGAGAAGGGTGGCTACGTAGCCATGTGTAAGCGCTATCGCAGCTACGCTGAAGAGACCGGGCTACTGAAAACACTGGCTGAAAAACGCGAGCGGATCCCTTCGGTCGACCGACTGGTCGGGGCCGCCAATATCTGGTGCTTTCATGGCAGCCCTTCACAGTGGTGCGATAAACTTCGCAAAAAGGGAATCGATCGTATTCTATGGAGCCGAAGGACCACGCCTGGCGAAATCGATCTTCTGAATCAAGCCGGCATACTGACCGGTCGGTACGATATCTATCAGGACGCCATGAACCCCGCTGAATTTCCCAATCTGCACCACATCCATCCCGATTGGACTTCCGACGCATGGCCGGACGGCCTGATGGTCGATGAGAATGGTGATTGGCGACGTGGCTGGCGAGTAACGTCGAAAAGCGGCGAGATGATTCCATGCGGCGTACTGTGCGATAGCCGCGCGGTCGACTCCGCGCGTCTCCGTGTACCGGAAGAACTGAAAACTCATGCCTATCGTGCCCGATTTGTCGACACGACTACTGCGTCTCCCTGGCGCGAATGCTACCACCCCGACCACCCGATGAGCCGAAGTGAAAGCAAATATCATAAGATGCAGTTACTTCGTTACATGAGCGAAGAGTGCGGCTTGGTCACAGGCAGCGAAACAGGGCACGATGCCGCGGTTCCCTACCTGCACTTCTTCGAAGGGATGATGAGCCTCGGACCGTACCGCATCCCTGACGCGGGCCGCCGCATGATTGAACCCGTGGATCCCGCGCCGGAGCGTGTCGCGAAGTTTCAAACCGGTCACTATTATCGTCTCCCACTGTGGGAACTGGTCTATCACGATTGCGTCATTTCCTATTGGTACTGGGGCGATTACAATAACAAGCTGCCCAGCCTGTGGGACCGTCGCGATTTGCTGAATATGCTGTACGGTACTCCGCCGATGTTCATGTTCAACGAAGCCATCTGGCGCGAACATGAAGACCGCTTTGCCGAGAGCTACCAAGCGATCGCTCCCCTCGCACGATCGACGGGATACCGTGAAATGCTGTCACACCGATGGTTGACTGACGATCACACCGTTCAGCAAACGCAGTTCTCGGGCAAGATCTTCGTGACGGTCAATTTCGGGGATAAGCCCTATCGCATGCAAGACGGTCGGGTGCTTGCGCCCATGGCATACGAGGCCGCGGGCCTTGATCAAACAGACTAGGTTGCATTATGCGATCTCGCGGGTTCAGACAATTGAGGCGACATCGAAACCCCATGGAGATACGGACTCGACGCTCGCCGGCAGCATGAACCTCAGACGACGTTCGGAGGCATCGATGAGGATTGATGCGGCAGCCACACAGCCCGTATTCGGCGGTTTGTATCATCAACTCATGCGTTTCCTTGGATGCGTCATCAATTCTTTTGGTTTTCTGTGCGAAGAACGTCCTTCTCACGCAAAAGAATATGGTATACCTTCAACCCCACCGACGGATCGTAACAGATCCGTTCGCAAACCACGGCCCATCTGAACACATTCTGAACGGTGGCAAGGGTATCGCGGATCGTGGTGGGAGAGAACCCCTTTGCACGAAGCTTCGTTTCGATGTTCTCGAAGCCCCCTGACTTCGTCGAGGTATGCATCGCACAACTCGCCGAACGTGGCCTGCAGCCAGTCGCGGTCGCCAGCCTGCCCGCGTTCCAATTCGCGGAGAAGCTTCGTGAACTTTCGCTTCGCGACATCGTAATCGCGGTCGAGGTAGTGAAGTACCCCGGCGACTTTTTTACACCAGAATCCGCTGGCCCTATGGAGCCAGCGTACATCGGCAGACAGTTTGGGCATTGGATCCTCCTCGAAAAAAAGGGTTTTCGGAAGTACCCAACGCGTCGGCCGGTCAGCATCTCCAGGGTGTATGGAGGGAATATGCCGGCCGGTCGGCCACTTTGATCGTATCAGAGTGGTGTTGTAAGTTAAGTTATCAAAATGACTTACAAAGTGGAGCGAAAGAGATTCGAACTCTCGACCTCTGCATTGCGAACGCAGCGCTCTCCCAACTGAGCTACCGCCCCAAATCATCTCAACGTCTTTTGTGCAAAGTACTTGTGGCTGTGCCTATGTCGTTGTTTCTGGATGCTCCGCAGTATTTGCCACAACTCGACACGCTTTCGTTCCGGAGGGTTGCTCCGGAGAGATCCTACTATACCTGTCACAAAACGCAACGTAAAGGGACGCGAAATAAATGGACGCGAAAGGGTGGATGGGGCACCGTGCGATAGTCCAGCAATGGCCGACTCCAGGTGGGGGCGGAATACTGTCCTCAAGCGGAGTTCCCGATGCACAAACTCCCTCTGCCCAGCTATTCATTGCCCCTCTTTGGCTATGGTAACCGGAAGACCTCCACATAGAACGCACCGCACAGATCGTTGCCATCGGCGTCGAGAAACCAGGTTCGCAGATGCGTGTTTCCCGGTTCGAGATCGACGACGAATTCGACGGCCTTGTCCTGTTCGCCGATGCCTTTCGCGACGTCCACGTTGCCGACCTTGAGCCGGGCCCGGGCGGCGGGCAACGCTTTACCCGGGGGAAAGATGCCGTCGACGCCGCGATACTCAGGCAACGGGGCACGGATCGGCGTGTCGGCCTCCTTGGGCCAACGCCGTAGTAGGAACCGGTAGCGACCGCCCTGCCGGATCTCGACGTTCCAGAAGCCGTTCATCACCGGCATGGGGCGTCCGCCCGGCAAGGAACCTTCGACCACCGGGACACCGAGCCCGCGAATGTCGAAAGGTTGGGCTGCCGGAACAAGCTTGTCGGCCAGCCAGTCGAGCGAGGTCAGTCGCGACGGGTTTTCGTGATCCGAACCGAGTGTGAGGCGCTGGAATTCGTCGAGTCCCGGTTCGATGCCGGCCCACCAGCGCCAGTAGTGTGCTCGCATCCGGGCAACCACACTCGGATGCTTTCTGGCAACGTCCGTCCGCTGGCCGGGATCGCGCGACACGTCGTACAGTTCCTTGCCGGCCACGAGACGCCATTGGTTCCAGAGCACGGCCGAGTCCCAAGGCTGGGGCGTCGTCGGATCGAGCCGGCCGTATTGTACCACCACCATCCGCTCGGCCAATTCGGGTTGCTCCTTGCCTCGCAGCAACGGCGCCAGGCTGACGCCGGCCAGATGAACGTTTGTCGGGACTTTCAGGCCGCAGAGTTCGATCAACGTCGGCAGCACGTCGGTGCTGTGAGAAAGAGCGCCGATCTGGCCGGCTTGACGCAGCTTGCCGTCGGGCCAGCGGAGAAAGAAGGGCACGCGATGGCCGCCGTCGTAATAGCTGGCCTTGGCGCCCCGCATGCCGGCGTTGAAGACCTTGATTCCGCCGGTGCCGCCGTTGTCGGTCATGAAGATGAAGATCGTGTTCTCGCGGAGGCCCAATTCCTCGATCAGGCCGTCGAGCTTCGCCATGTTCTCGTCCAAGTTGGCGATCATGGCGAAGAACCCCCGCGGGTCCGTGTCCAGGTTGGCGTACGGCGTCTTGTACTTCTCCGGGGCGTAGAACGGGCCATGGGGTGCGTTGGTCGACAGGTAGGCGAAGAACGGCTTGCCGCGGCGGTGGCAATCGCGGATCCAACGCTCGGCTTGCTGAAACCAGACGTCCGTGCAATAGCCGGGGAACTGCCGCGTGCGGCCGTTGATGCGAAAGAAGTCGTCGAAGTAGTCGTTGGCCCAGTAGTCGGGCGTCGACGTGATGCCCCAACCGAGATGGTAGACCGCGTGTCCAAACCCGCGGTCTTCCGGCCGATGAGGATAATTGTCGCCCAGGTGCCATTTGCCGAACAGGGCCGTTTCGTAACCGGCGGCGGAGAATACGCCGGGCATGGTGGGCATGTCGCGCCGAACAAACGTACGGCCGGAGCACGCGCAATACGCGCCCGTGGCCAGAGCGCTGCGCCCCGTCATCAACTCGGCCCGCGTCGCGGTACACATGGGGCCTACGTGGAAATCCGTGAACCGAATGCTCTCCTCGGCCAATCGATCAAGGTAGGGCGTTTTGAGGATCGGGTTGCCGTGGCATGAGAGGTCGCCGTAACCCTGATCGTCGGTCAACACGAAGACGACGTTGGGGCGCTCCGCTGCCGCCGCATATTGTATCATGCCGAGAACGATCATCACGAAAGCGGTAATCGCGATGCCCGGTCGGAGCAAGTTCGGTTCTTTCATGGTCACCTTCACTGTAAGTTCTCCATGCCCACGGCGCGGCGGATTTCCTTGCGATAATTGAGAATCTCCAACCCGCTCATAATGCGGATTGTCCAATAGAAGTCGGCCATTTCATACTCTTCGAGTCGCTGCTGGATATCCCGCAACTCGGCGATGCGGTTTGAGTCGTCCAGCGAAGCGATGGCCCGATAAACGAGACGATCGAGCGAATCGTCGTTTTCTCTTTGTGTTTTCCAGTACGCAAGCAGCGGCGGCAGGCCTTCCTTTTGGCCCAAGAGAGCCAGTAGATAACCGGCCTGTGCGGCCACTTGCGGGTCCTCGTCGTCGATCAAGGGGCGCACGTGCTCGGGTTTCAAGCCCGCGGGCGGCTCGGGAACGATGGCCGATCCCTCGGTCCTCCCCGCGTCTTCGGGCTCCTCGGCCATGGTGAGCACGAGTCCGTACTGTTCGAGGTACTGCATCGGCCCCGCTTGTCCGACAAGCAGCGCCACGACGATCTTGCGCCGCACCGCGTTATCGCCGGCCAGGGCGACCGTGGCCGTGCCGATCCGGTCGCGCTGCGGCTGCCCGGCCATGAGAATCTTGAAGGCCGCCTCGCGCAATTCGGCGGAAATCGCCGCGTCGTCGATCAACGGGCGGGCAATCTCGACGGCCTGCTCGCGAGCGGTGTCCAAAAGCAACGCCAGCGCCACGACACGTTGCACGTCGCTCCCCTGCCGGGCACGCCCAACGGCCGCTTCGGCCAGGCCGTTGCCGCCAGAAACCACTGCCACGATCTCTCCGTCGACAACCTGAAACTGCTGATCCGTCCCGCCACTGTACGCCTGTTGCAGACCGTTCTTCAAGACGGCGGCCATCGCGGGTTGAACTTTCTCGTCGGCCAGGATGTCCCACAGCAGGTCGGCCGCACGGGAGTCCGCATTCTCGATCATCAGTCCGACCAGTTGCGCGAAGTGGTCGTCGCTGGGCAACAACTCGCGGAACAGTTCGAAGGCCTCGACCCGTTGTTCCCAAGTCAACCAGCCCAGCACGCTCATCGCGCGAACGCGCAGATGCGGTTCGTCCTTGATCACCTCCATCAGCACGGGCATCGCCACATCGGCTTTGCCCAGCGGCACCAGGGCCATCGCGGCGACGACCCGTTCCTCGCGATCCTCGGCCTGGAGCATTTCCAGAAGCGGCGGGATCGCCTTCTCGGTCCACTCGGGGCGGCCGTTGCCGGAGTAGAAATCTTCGAGAAACTGGTCCCGCGATGGGGCCGGATCACCGTTCTCCGCAACCGCGACGGCATGACCCACAAGCGGTTGGGACACCGGTCCGTCGTACACCCGGGGAATGCTCTGAAGATGAGGGGGCGAAGGCTTTGGCGGCAGCCGGATTTCCACGTCCGGGGGTGGCGATAATCGGGGTATTCTCACGGGCGGAATGTCGCCCTCCTCATCGAACGGATCATCGATCCGAATGCGCGGCGGCTGGAAACCACCATCCTCCGCGGGGCTCACGTCCGGAACGAGCTCCACGGGAGCCTCCATGCCCGGTGCTGTATCCGGCGGCGAATCTTCTTCAACCGCCGGCGTATCCTCTTGGGGCTCGGGCTCCCTGCCCAGCGCGCCGAGCAGTCCACGCGCCGCGCGAGTCGCCCAACTCGGCCGCGGCGGGGCAACCGGCTCTTCGACAAACGGCTGTACGACCATGCCTCCGCCAAACGGATCCTCGTCGAGAAGTATCGGCTGGTCCACGCCGACCATGAAGCCATTGCCGTCGCGGTGATTTTGCAGCACATTCAACAACGCGCCGGCCGCCGCCATCCGTACCTCGCTGATCTCGTCCGACAGAGCCGCGGTCAACTCGTCGCCCAGGTCATCGGCGGAAACCTGAGCCAAGCCCGTGATCGTGGCGGCGCGAATGGCCGGGTCTTTGTGACGCGTGAATTCGCGCAACCGGGGTAGCGCCTTGGCTCTCATGCTCCCGCTCTGGGCAAGCATGCCGATGATCTGGATGGTCAACTCGGGATGATTCTTGGCGGCCTCGATCAACGGGTCGACGGCCTCCTCCACGTCGACGTCGTCCAACGCGGTGATCGTTCGGCTGACCACAAACGCATCGGAGTCGCCAAGCCGCTTGGCCAACGCCGCGTAGGCCTCGGCACGAAGCTCGGAAGTGACGCTACCGCCGGACGACTCAAGCGATCCGCCCAGTGCCTCGACCGCCTCGGCCCGAACCTGCCATGCTTCGTGCTCCAGCAACGCCACGAGGCTTTCGATCACCTCTTTGCCGCCGGCCTGCTTGAGGCACCGGATCGCGTGGCCGATCAGATCGACATCGGTTTCCGTTTTCAGATACTTGGCGATTTCGGGTGCCAGTCCCGGTTGGGGGGATTCGGCCAGTTGCTTCAGAACGGCCGCCCGAACGTTCAACTCGGGATCTTTCAGCAGCCGGACCAGCGCGGCGGTGGCTTCGCTGCCGCCGATCCGTTGGAGTCCTCGCAAGCTGATCTCGCGGACCATCGCGTCGGGATCGCTGAACAGTTCGAGCAGAAGTTGCTGATCCGCCGGACCGGCCACCGCGGCCAATTGCTCGGCCGCCCGTTGACGATCTTTCGGATCCGTCGCCGCCAGACGCGCCAAACCGCCGGGCCAGCGTAACACCAGCACATCGTCGGCCACCAGCCGGTAACGCAGTTCAAGCAACCGCCGCTGCCGCTGGTCGTCGCTGGTCTCGTCCAACCGGTCGTAGACCTCCGGCAACAGCGCGGGGCCAAGCCGGGCCAGCCGTTCGATTGCCGCGGCGGCTTCGGCGGGCGTGCCGGCCAGCAGCCGATCGATCTCCTGCCGGGCCAGGGCCAGTTGCTCTTTGGAAAGCTTTTCCGGCTTCTCGGGGCGGACCACGTCTCCCTCGACGGCCCAGCGGTCCAACGCGGCCAGCCGCTCCGTCGTGACGGTATCCGGCCGCCAAGGATCGACGTCCGCCACAGGCGCCTGCCACTGGGTCAATAACTCCAGCAAGGCCAGCCGCGTCGTCAGATTTCCTTCGGAAAATGCTTCGACGACCGCCGCTCGAGCCACGTCGGGATAGGGCAGCAACCGCCGGATGGCCGCCTCGCGCAAAGCCGCATCACGCTTCTGAAACTGACTGATCAATTCCCCGACGACCGTCTCGCTGGGCCGGCTCGTGGCCAGCAACAGCGAATCGGCCGCCGCGGTTGCCGCCGTGTGTTGTTCGCGCAGCCAGGCGAGCAGCGGCTCCGCCGGGATCCCCCCGTCCTTCGAAGCGATCGATCGCCCGTCGCGCGCGAGCACCCGCAACGTCGGAAGCTTTGTCACGACGAACGTCTTGCTCTGTTGGGGCGAAGCGTCGGTGTCGAGGTAGACCAACGTCCAGCGGGCCAATTCCTCCCGGAGATTCTCGCCGGCCAGTACCTTGTCCATGGCCTGGCACACCGGACACCACGCAGCGCCGAAGCGGAGCAGGATCGGCCGGCCCGTTTGCATCGCGCTGCGGTATCCCTCGGCCAGACTCTCCAGCCAAACGCCCGTTTCGGGTTCGGGGACCGCGACGGTCGTGCGCTCCGACGAATCCAAGGTCGCCGAATCCAGGGAAACGCGGGGGGGAAGGACGGGTGGAAGGACGGGTGGAGGATTGGGCGGCCGCAGCGGCGGGATCTCCACGCCCAGCACAATCGAGGATGCAAAAAGCATAAGAGCCAACGGCAGTGTGCTACGGGAGAATATCATTAGCGTTCCTCGCTTTCGGCAACTGGTTCAGTAGCCGGAGTCTGGCCGTGACGGATCCGATTCCAGTACGTCGCGTATTCAAACTCGGGGCTATTCTCCCGATCGTGGCACGTCATGCATCGATCCTTGGCCCGATTGTGGTACGTGGTGGGCACTTGCTTGGGGGCATCGCAATGCGCCAAGGACGGACCGTGGCAGCTTTCGCATCCGACGTCGATTCGCTGGGGGCTTTGCATAACGGAAATGAACCCGCCGGGCAAACCGTATCCGGTCGTGTGGCATTGCTGGCAATAGGGATCCACGTGGGCACCCTGCTGGGCCAGCGACTGCCATGCCCGAGCGTGTCCCGACTGGGCCGTCAGACGCTCGTCGTCCGCATGACACCGGCCGCATCGCCCCGACCCGGCGATCTGGTAGTCCGGCGGCATGTCGGCGGGCAAGGAGGGAGCGAAGTTTGTCTGCGAAGGCATGAAATCGTCGCGTGCCAACTCGGCGTGAAAGGCCTCGATATTGGCCGCTTGATCGGGATGATCACCGAACCGGTCGTCGAGCCTCTCGATCGCGCCGGACCATGGCGCGGCGCTGCCGGCCGGCGGCACATCGAACCGCGCCAGGAACATGCCCTTGTGAGTCACCGCGGCGGCCAGCGTACGGCCGTGCGGCTCGGGAGGCAACGCATGTCCGGGCGAACCGTCGTCGCGCCGATCGGGTCCACCGACGACCAGATCGGCCTCGGGCAGTTCGTCGGCCAACTGTCGCAACTCGTCGCGTGGCACATAGGCCAACACGACGACTGCGTCGTATGGCCGCTCGACCGATTGCAGCACGTCGAGCACGGCCCGGCGGGGCGGCGACACTTGCAGCCCGGCGACCGCCAACCGAGGGCTAAGCACGCCGATCAGCGCCACGCGGCGGCCGGCCTTCTCGACCACGCGGACCGCTTTGGCGATCGGTTCTCCCTCGGTGTCGCGAACGTTGGCCGACACCAGCGGAAACTCCAGCCGGGCGGCCAGATTGCGGAGGAATTCGGCACCCAGCCGTGCTTCGGCCTGGCCGATATTGTGGGCGGCGATGCCCATGGCCAGTTCACCGCGCGCGACGGCCTCGAACTTGGCCCGATCGTAAGGCGAGTCGCCGGCTATCGCTCCGCCAACATCGGCGACGATCAAATCGGCCTCGGCGCGGAGCCCTTGGAGGTAGGTTGCCCGGCGCGGTAGACCGCCGGATTGCCGCGTCGTACATCCGCAGGGCACGATCCAGCCGGCCGTATCGCCGCTGACCACCAGGATCAACTCACCCGGCGGGTCCGGCGGATCGCTTCCACAACCGCAAAACAGCGCGACGCAAAGCAGCGAGACGCCGAGCGATGTAATCAGCGCATGTCGTGATCGCCGCCCCCCGGCAGAGCCGGGGGCTGAGGCAGGGGATCGCGTACCCGTTGATTCTGTCATTTCGGCGTATCGCTCAATACGTCAGTGCGTAGGCCAGAATGTTCACGTTGATTTCGATGGCGTTGCGGATCTCGTTTCCGCCGCAACAACAGCAGCCGGTCGTGTGCTCGGTATCGTTGAGCCCGTCGCGCGAGTAGACGACGCCCATGCGACCGCCGACGGTGATTCCCTCGATCGGCCGGGATTGCCCATGGGCGGCGCGGATTTGGGTGATCTTGTAGACCGTGTTGAAGATCGGGTGGTCCATGCCGATGGGGCGCATCCGCTGCTCGGGGAAGATGGCGGCCATCTCGGTGCGGAACGAACGGTCCCACTCCTGGGACGAACAACCGGCCGAGGCCAGCAGGAATCCGCCCCGCTGAACGTATCGACGCAAGTACTCTCGTTCGCGGTCGGACAGCCGGAAGCTGCCTTCGCCGGTCATGATCAACAGTGGAAACTGGAAGATCGCGTCGCCGCCGAGCTTGACGGCGTGAAACCGGCGGCTGGTCGAGATGGCCGACTCGCGCTGGGCGCGAACGAGAAAATGATCGGAAAAACACTGGCTGCTCTTCGTACCCGCGTAAACCAAATTGGCTACCTGCACGATGCTGTCGCACTCGCCGCCCTGCTGCCGGGTGTCGGGTACGATCGAGATTCCCGTCGCGGCGGGCTCCGCCGAGGTGGAAGTCGACGAGCCGGTCTCGCCGGTCTGGGCCGGAAGAAACCGGGCGATGGCCGTCAGCCCGATCACCGCGGCGACGAGTAGCATCATCGCGGTGCAACGCCGGGCGGTTCGATTTCGTAACATCGGATACCTCGCGGTCATGTGATTTCAATCCTTATCGTCGCTGCACTTCATCGATCACGCGCTGGAGATACTTCGCGGCTCGCTGCCGGTAACGGCGTGGAACGGTCGCCTGGCCCACTCCGGCGGCGCCGGCGGTGACCATTTGGCTTGCCGAGGCATCGTCGCCCGACTGACCACCGCCGCTGCTGCTGCCGGCCTCGCTGGCTTGCTGATCGCCGCGGCCGGAAGCGGCGCCGGGCGAATCGTCCACTCCGGGCATCCCGCCGTAGAGTCCGACGTTGTTCATCGAGTTTCTCCGGGCGCTGTAGCCGCCCATTCCCGAACCCATCCCCCCCATGCCACCGCCGGCCTGCATCTCGGCCAGCAGTTGTTCGACCGTGTTGCCCAGGCATTGGCTCAGCGAGGGGCTGAATTTCAAGCATCCGCCGGCGGCATCGCCCATGCCGTTGCACTTGCCGAGGAAACTGTCGAGGATACGGGCCGCCTCGGTGGCTTTTTCGTGCGCCCGGGTTCCGGCAAACTCGGCCAGCGCGCCTTCGGCGTCGAGCATCGCTTCGGTCGCTCCGCTGGGTCGTACCGCTTTGACAAAGTCGCGGGCCGACGTCACCAGTTGGTCGAACTCCGGCAGGTCGGGCACCCGCTCGATGTGGCTGTCGATGTCGTCCAGCAACACGGCCAGATCGTCGCGGATGCGCTGTTGCTCTTCCTCCAGATCGCGCATCCGGGCTTTCATCGCCGGGTCGTCTTCGCCGTCGTGTCCCTTGAGTGCCGCGGAACGCTCGGCCAGATCCTTCTGTCGCTGGACCAACCGAACGAATCGCTGCTGATCAGCCAGCAAGGGATAGATCAGGTCGAGATGTTCCAACGGCTCGTTGGCCTCTTTCTTGAGCTTCTTCCGGTTGGCGTCCAGTTCGCCCGCCAGTCGCTCCAATTCCTTGGCCAACTCTTCGGCCAGTTCCTTGGTCAAGGGCACCTGCCCGCCGGTGAGCGACTCCAGCCGCCGGGCGCCCGCGTCGAGTTTGTCGGCCAGCGATTGGAGTTTCTCGCGAAGGTTTTTGTCGATGTCGTAGGGCAACTCCAACTCGGCCGACTTGCGAATGGCCTCCGATTCCTTGCGCAGGCGCTGGAGCAGCCGTTCGGTTTGCCGCTTCAATTCGGCGGGCAAGGGGGCGTCGTCGGGCAGATCGTCGAGTTTCTTTCGCAGCCCGTCGACTTCGTCGGCCAGATCGGCCATGCGTCGCTGGGCGGCGGTGAATTTCGACAGCACGGCCTTGAAACTCTCCCGTTTGCGCAACATCTCCGCAAAATCCTCCTCCGAGATGATCCGCACGATCACAATCGTGCTCTCGGCCCCTTTTCCGCCGGGAACGTTCGGATCGTTGTCGACCACCCGCCCGAAGAGCTTGATCGTGTCGCCCGGCTGTAGTCCGTATTGCCAAAGGGGGAGGTACACCTTCTCCCGTACCTTGCGGAGCGTTTCGGTGCCGAGACGGACGTTCATCGGCAGCGGCCGGGAATCGTTCAGGCTGCGGTACAACTCCACGCGACGGATGCCGTAGTCGTCTTCCGCCTCCAATTCCACGGGGACGGTGGCCACGGGCGTGGCCAGCGACACCGGCGGCGGCTCAAGCAGGCGTACGAACGGCCGCTGGTCGCGGAGCATGGTGATTGTGCCGGTGAAGTTTTCCAGCGACTCCTCCCCGGCGACGTCGATCAGACCGAGGGTGAACTTGCCGTCGCCGGTGATCGTGAAGCTACCGGAGACCTCCCGATCTTCCGCGCCCCCGACCTCGTCCATGGCGATCTCGGTCGCCCGCTGGTGGTCGGTCACGGTGAGCCGGCCGGCGGAAAGCGGCCGATTGCTCTTGGCCCGAACCTTCACGGTGCTATTGACCAGACCGACAATTCCATCCCGGGGCAGCGGGCCTTTGTAGGCGGTCTGCGGAGCGTAGTCAGGGGGTATCACCTCGAAGTGGACTTCTTCGATCACGGGAACGGTGATCACCTCGATCGCGTATCGCTGGCTTCGCGCACGATGCGCACGCGCGTGGTACTTCGAGGAGACGGTCACCCGGGCCAGCACGGCTCGCCAGCGATCGCCCGACTCGGGAAACATGGGCAGCACTTCGGTGCCGCCGTCGACGTCCTCGACGACCAGTTCGAGCTGCTCGACCGCGTCGCCGGCGACCCGAACCGTCACGTCGACCGAACTACCGTACCGCGCCTCCGTGTCGCCCGGTTCGACGAAGAACTCGATGTTGGAAAAAGGCGGGACATCGGCCCGCGGGTGGAAGAACCGATCCCATTGCGTTTGTGCCAGATCGGGAAGAAAGACGAACAGCAGGCCGACGATCGCCGCGGCCACGGTCAGCACCGCGGCCGAACGGCCAATCGCCCGGATGGGCACGGCCCGGGCGTTGGGCACCGCCAAGGCCACGTCGGCAGCCCGGTCGACAGCCATCCGAGCGAGCCCCGCGCTCAGACGGCTCGCCCGCGGCGTCGCGTCTTTCCGGTGGACCGACTCGTCGAGTTCCAGGCCGGTCAGCACGTCGCCCCCGGTGTCGCCGGCCGCGTCGAGTCGTCGGGCCACGCGTGGGTTGCCCGTGGCGAAGATCGTCGTGGCGATCCAAAGCCCGATCAGGAGCAAGCCGGCAGTTCCCGCCGCGGCAAGCGTGGCGATGCGCCATGCGGGCGAGAACTCCCAGAGCAGATCGAGCCAGGCACCGGTCACCAGCATGGCGATCGCGGCGACCAGGGCCCAGAGCAGGCCGGTCGTGCCGCCGGTGAGCAGCAATCGACGGCGGACGACGCGGAATTTTCCGGCCAAGGCACGATGGGTCATGATCAGCCTCCTGTGTTCTCTGTCCGATGTTGGAGGTTTCCGGAGGGGTGCCTGGGGTCGAGCGCAGCGAGCCCCCAGTTCGTTGCCATCTGGGGGCTTGATGCTCGTTCCTCGCATCTCGACCCCAGGCACCCGAAGCATGTCCGACATCCATGTTCTTGCACGATCTCAGTCCAAACGTATTGTATCACGATTTTCGATTTGTCAAACGAGCCCCGAGCGGCGGCGGAGGCTCCAGGACGCGGCCCACAGGGCCATCGCCGCTAGCAGGATCCACCAGCGATCCCAGGCGCTGGCGCGGCGAATGCGTTCGGGGCGCGTTTGGGCCAGATGCTGTTCGAACTGCTCGGCCAGTGCCGCCGGGGCGTCCGCCTCCAGGACCGTTCCGCCGCTCTGGGTGGCCACGTGGGCCATCAGATTCGGCCGTGTACGCACGTCGCGTCTCTCGACAAGACTATCTCGTACATCGAAGGCGGTTCGGGCCGATGTCTCGTCGTCGGCCGCCCCGACGACACGCGCCCGATACCGGCCTTCCGGCAAGGTGCCGAAGACCACCTGGAAATGGCTCGGCGAACTGCCCGACGGCTCCGCAGTACAGACTCGGGGCTCCTCCAACGTGCCGCCGGTCAACTCGATCCGGGGAACCTCCTCGGCCAGTTGGGCCTGACTCAACAGCAGCGTGGCCGACGCCTCCTCGGTGGTGCTGAAAGTCACCCGATCGGTCGACAGGGCCAGCCGTTGCGACGGGCGTAACTGCACGCCGGCAACGAGCCAGTGGATCAGACTTTGCCACAATTGGCCGTAGATCGCGTCGTGTTCTTTGTATTGGGGCGGCAGGAAGTCCCACCGCCACATGCCGGCGCCCTCGACCACCACGACCCGGCCCATGCCGACCTGCTGGTGGGCGATGACGGGCACCTCGGCGGCGGATGACCCGGTGGTGGCGGCGAGCATCTGGGCCGACGGTTTGCGCCGGGTCTGGGTCATCGTGGTCAGCGAGGGCAACCCGGCCAACACGTCGTCTCGGCCGGCGGTCGTGGGGATCCACCGCAAATCGCGCCCCGATTCCGACAGCTTGACGCGAAAACGCGTTTCCCGCCCGGCGGTCCAGCGCACGGGCATCAACGCACCGAGCCGCTCGTTGATCTGCGATTGGGGCTGGCCGCGAAAACAGACCAGGGCACCGTCCTGCTCACGCAACCACCGGTCCAGTTGCCGCACGCTCTCGTCGGTCAGAAACACTTCGGCGCCGCGCCCCAGGATGACGATCTGAGAGGAAGCAAGCGTCTCGGGATCGGCGAGAATGGCGCCGGCATCGGCCAGCACGGTCCACTGTTCGTTGCGCCGCACCGGTGGCGCTTCCTTTTCGGAATCATCGCCGGAAGAAGCCTCTGTCGCACTGGCCTCCGCCGAATCGGCCGGCTCGCTGGTGATGGTGCGCTGGAGCAGCCGTCCCTCGGCCATGCGGACCACCGTCTTCAGATTGATCGAGGGATCGGCGGCCAGGGTGCGAATGAGAAACTTTGTATCCCAATAGGGCTTCCCTTCCAGCAGCAACACGCCCACCGGATCGTCGATCACCCGCAATAGCATCGTGGCCGAGTTATTGACGTCGACGATTTCGTCGGGCAGGGCATCGGCCTCGACGGTGTAACGATACACGCCGTTGGCCGGTTGGGAGACTTTGAAAACCTCTTCGGTCTGGCTACCCGGCGACAACCGAACGTCGCGCTCCTGAAGGACTTTATCGTCGAGCTTCAGCACCAGGTGCGTTTTCGCCGCGGCGGGCCCTTTCTGGTCGAGCGTGACGACGACCGAAACTTCCTGCCCGGTAAAGGCCAACTCCTCGCTGCGTTGGAGGCGGACGTCCAGATCGCGAAGATCGATATCCTTGCCCAGCGTCTTGACGTAAACGGGCGCGGCGCTGGCCTTGGCCTTGGCTACGGCTTGCTCCAGTGATCGGCGTCCTCCGCCGGCGTTGTGAATGCCGTCGCTCAGCAGCAGCAGAGCCTGACCCTGCGGACGGTCTTCGTCCAACGCCTGCCGGATCACCTCGGCCACGTCGCTGGCTTGTCCGTCGGCTTCCAGAAGGGCCAGTTGTTCCGGCGAAATGGCCGACGACGTCAGGGCAAACTCTCGCAGGCGGACCTCGTATCGGTCGGCCAATTGTTCGGCGATTTCCGCCGCCAGTACACGGGCCTCGCTCAGACGGGTGCTCCCGGATTCGCCGTCGGGCGTGCCCATGCTGATCGAGCGGTCGACGAGGATCGTCAGCAACGGCTTTCCACCCGGCGGGGCGATGCGCTGCAGCCACGTGGGGTTCAAGAGAATGGCCAGCGGCGTCACGGCCGCAACGGTCATCAGAACCATCAGCGCCCACCAGCGACGCCGCGGCACGCGATGGCGAGAGGCCACCGCATACCAGACGAGCAACCCCACCGTCAGCGCGGCCAGCGGCAGCCACAAGGCGATCGGGATGAACGGTTCGAGTTCGAGATGTGTCATGGGTATTGGTGGTGGTTAGGTCCGAAATCCCAACAGAGCGACAATCTCGCCCATCACGCAGACCGCACAGGCGGCGGCCAGCCATGTCCAGAAATCGTCGTGCCCGTCTCCTTCCCCTTCTTCGTCGCGGTAGTAGACGTCCAACTCGCCGGTCTGCCGATCGGTGAGCGTCTCCTCGGGCATCCGCTGCAGGTCGCTCTCCTCGGCCGGACGGTTTACCGCCGCGGCAAAGACGGTCGACCGCTGGGCGGCGATCCGGTAGACCCCGGGCTCGGCCGGCGTGGGCCAAGACCAGGCAACGCGAGAGCCTCGGGTTTCGAGCTTTCCGTACTTGGCGTCGATATTCTCCTCGCCCGCTGGGCCGACAATGCGAAGCCCGCGGACCGAGTCGATCTCGTCGGGCAGATACACGTCGCGCGGGCGCCCCGACTCGAACCATCGCTCCGCGTCACCCCGATCGAGCATCTCCTCGACCAGCGTTTCCATCAACAGGGGCATCGCCTTGGACCAGCGCAGATTGGACGCTTCCAGATCGGCGTTGAGTACGGCGAGCGAACCGGTCGGCGAGAGGGCCAACACGAGACACGCGGTTCCGTCGTTGTACGTGGCCAGCACGTCGCCGGCCAAACCATTGGGCGCCGGGTGGGAATCCAAGCCGCCGAAGAAACGCAAGGGGCCCACCAGCGCGGAAAAAGATTCTCCCCACGCGGCCAGCGGGCCGTCGGCCGGCTGTGGCGAGTTGATGAACAGATTGCGTCGCGTCTGGCCCGCGGCCGGCGGAACGAACCGGACGGGCATCGTCAGCCCGCTGCCCAACGACTCGGCGGCTTCGGCCAGCCGGTCCAGGTTGGTCGCGTCGATCGGCTCGGCCGCCACGTAGAGCATCGGCCGCCCGTGCGACAGCGCACCGGCCAGCAGCGTGATCGAATCCGCCGTGAGCTTGCCCGGGTGGTCCAGCACGATCAGGTCCGCCGGTGCCAGTTCGTGCGGATCGAGGTCGCGCGGGTCGATTCGTCTCAGATCGACCGAGGCCTTTTCGCCCAACGCCCCGTCGGGAACCAGGGCCATCTCCAGATGATGGCTCGAAGATCCTCGCTGCCCGGCTTGCTGACGCGTGATCAACGCGAAAACCGGTTTAGGACGCACTTGCGCGACCAAGGGCCGGCTATCGTCGGCCGCGAGCGCGTCCTCGACACCGACCAATTGGGCCGTACCGGTCTGCCAGCCGAGTTGCTCCAGCGGGACGTTTCGCGTCAGCAGGATCGTTTCGCCCGAGGGGCAGGTCCCCGCGAGCCGATAGGTGGCCTCGCCCAGGGTCGCTTCGACGGTCACCTCGCGGGGCGTGGACGAGAAGTTTCCTACCCGGATTCGCAATTGTCCATCTTGCCGCTCGCCGGCCGAGGTGTAACAGACGGCGCCAAGGACCGCCAGATTGGACGGCGGGCGCCCCGTGGCGACCGGCTCGAACTGCACTTGGGTCTGGCGAGGCCAGGTGGCATCGAAGCGAGCACGAGTCCAGTTGGATCGCTGGAAATCGCTCACCACGATCAACTCGCGCCGCCGGAGATCGTCATCGGGAATCGACATGAGCATTTCGCGAGCCATGGCCAGCGCCGCCTCGACGTCCACCGCTTGCGGCAGCACTTCGCAGTGCTCCAGGGCGTCGCGCAGGGCGTCGAAATTAGTCGAGGGCCCCTCGAAGACGGGTTCGGCAACGGCCCCGGCCAGAATCAGGTTGGTCTTCAGTCCGGGGCGACCCTTGAGAAATCGGGCCGCCTTGCTTCGGGCAATGTCGATCGCGCGGGTGTTCCCCTCAATGGCCGCCATGCTCTGGCTCACGTCGACGATCACCACGCGCACCGCCTCGCCCTCCTGGTCTTCGCCGACCAGCGGTTGCTGCCCCCATTGAGGCCGGGCCACCGCCGCGGCCAACAGCAACACGGCCAGCGTACGCAGCAGCAGCACCAGGAAATCGCGCAGGCGATGCCGGGCGCGCCGCTGACGGATCGCCTCGCGCACGAAGCGCAACGTCGACAGCGGCACGGGGACCGGGCGCGGTCGCGTGAGAAAATGGACCGCCACCGGCACCGCCGCCGCGGCCACTCCCATCCAAATTGCCCAAGGGTGAACGAATGGCATCGATATTCTTGCGAGTTCAACTACGGGGTACTAGGCATTCTCTCAGAACGCGTACGATGGCCCTCCGAGGCCGTCGGGAAGCTGCGCGCTCTCGGAGGCAACGGCGACAGCCTCGGAGGGCCATCGTACAACTTCATCCCGACCGTTCCACCAAAAATCCTCCCAGGGTTTGCATGTAGGGAACGGCCGTCGATACGTGGCGGTAATCGCAACCGCCGGCCAGCGCGAACTGGCGTACGCCGGCCACGTGGGCCGCAAACCGACGCCGATACGCCGAGCGGATTTCCGCCGGCGAACACATCACCTGGCCGTCGTCTTCCATGCCTTCAAAACGGTACGCCGAACCATCGGGTAACCGCTCTTCGTCGGGGTGGACCAGATGCAACAACACGACTTCCCAATTGCGATGCCGAAACATCCGCAGCCCGGCCAGCACGTCCTGGAGATCGTCCATAAGGAAGTCGCTGAGCAACAGGAGCACTCCCCGCCGGCTGCTCCGCTCGAACAGATCGCGCAGCGGCGGACCCATTTCCCGCGAGGGCCGGGTCCGGAGATTCTCGACCGTCTCCTGCAAACGCAGCACGTGCGACGGCGTTCCCCCCGGCGGAAGCCAGGCGCGCAACTCGCCGTCCAGCACGGCCAACCCGACTTGATCCTGGCCCAAAGTAATCACGTGGCTCAAGGCCGTGGCCAGGTACTGGGCGTACTCCAATTTCGAGCCGGTCGCGTCGCGGCGGCCGCGGGCGCCGAAGCGCATCGAGCCGCTGGCATCGATGGCCACGGTACACAGCAGATTGGTCTCTTCCTGGTGCAGGCGGATGAAGGCCTTGCCGGTGCGTGCGTAGACTTTCCAATCGAGCCGGCGCAGGTCTTCGCTGCCGGAGTACTCGCGAAAATCGACGAACTCGCCGGCCCCGCCCTGCTGGCGAGATTGATGGCGGCCGCTGTAGGCCCCTTCGATGCGATGGCGCGTGGTGAAACGCGTGTGTTCCACCGCGGCCAGCGCACGCAGGTCCAGAAATCGGCTCTTCGCTTGCGTGCTCATACCGCCACTTCTTCAAGCAATTGCCGAATGATCTCTTCCGAGGTAACCGAATCACCCACCGCCCGATGGTTGACCATCACGCGATGCCGGAGAATGGGAACGGCCACCGCCCGTACATCCTCGGCGATCGGTGCGTGCCGCCCCTGGAGCAACGCCCGGGCCTTGGCCGCCAGCACCAGATTTTGCGAACCGCGCGGTCCCGCACCCCAGGCAACGTAATCGCGAACCTTGTCCGTCGCCCGGGGATCGTCGGGCCGGCTGGCGCCGCAAAGCCCCACGGCATAGGAGGCCACGTTGTGGGCCACGGGAACGGCCAACACCAGATCGCGAAGTTCGAGAAACTCTTGCCGATCCAATGCCGCATCGGGCAACGGCGGAATGCCGCCGGTCGTTTTCATCACGATTTCTTCTTCTTGCTCCGGCGACGGATAGCCGATGCGGATTTCCATCATGAAACGGTCCAACTGGGCCTCGGGCAGCGGATACGTGCCCTCCTGCTCGATCGGGTTTTGCGTGGCCGCCACGAGGAACGGCGCCTCCAAGTCGTAGGTCGTGCCGCCGACGGTGACGTGAAATTCGGCCATCGCCTCCAACAGGGCCGATTGCGTCTTCGGCGCCGCACGGTTGATCTCGTCGGCCAGCACCAGATTGGCAAACACGGGCCCCCGGCGGAAGACCATCTCGGGACCCTGGGAGTCCTCGCTTCGGCCCAGGAGTTCATAACCGGTCACGTCGGCCGGCATCAGGTCGGGGGTGAACTGGATCCGCGAAAACTTCCAACGGAACGCCGCCGCCAAGGCCTTGACCATCAGTGTCTTGGCCAGCCCGGGCACACCGACCAGCAAGGCGTGTGAACCGGTCAAAGCGCAGACGAGCAGTTGATCGATCACGTCGTCCTGGCCGACGACCACCTCGTGCAGACTGTCGCGGATGGTTCGCACCCGATCGGCAAACATCTCCACGCGACGCTCGGCGGTCGCCATCGCGCCAGTATCCCCCGTGTCGATGTCCCCCGGACCGATTTCCTCCAAAACCTCTTCAGATGCCGTATCCTGATCTTCCAACATCGTGCTCCTCCCTTTCCGTCGGGAACGCTCAATCGAATGAATAGGCCAAGTTGTCCAATGGCGACCCCCAGATATGACTGCCTCAGCCTAGCAGGCGGGCGGCCGCATTGCAAATACAAGAGCCAAGAATTTATCTTCTTCCCGGTCATGTGACTGAATTCGCGGGGATTCAGCCATGCATAACGGGGAGGTTGTCTAGTAATTCGCTGAATTCTCCCGAATCTTGCCCCGTCCCATCTATAGAAGCCCATGACTCTTTACTGCCAGCCTGTTGCACTTTATCATGGTTATTGGCCTCGATACACTGTGCCATTCTGAAATCAACGGAGAATGCTTCCATGGCGGATCACGAAATTACCCGACGTCAGTTCGTTCGAGACGGTTCGCTGGCCGCCACCGCCCTGGCGGCCGGGCTCACCGCCACGAAAACTATTCGCGCCGGCGAGGCCGACAAGAAAGAAGCGGATAAGATCGTCAGCTATAGCGCCGACATGGAATACCGCCGTTGCGGCCGAACGAACTTCATGGTCTCGGCCATCGCCCTGGGTGGCCATTGGAAACGGATCGACCGGGTGCTCGGCACCGAACGCAAAGGCGGCTGGATCGACACGGACAAGGAATCCGGGTTCGACCACAACCGGCGCGACACGGTCACCCGATGTCTCGAACGGGGTATCAACTGGGTCGACGCCTGTTGTATCCAGGAAGTGAAAGCCTACTCCAAGGCCCTCAAGGGCCGTCGCGACCAGATGTACATGGCCTGCTCCTGGGAGCAGATCGAAGTACGCCGTCCGCAATATCGCACGCTGGCCAAGCTCCAGGAGAGCATGGACTGGGGACTTAAGGACGGCGGCATCGATTACGCCGACGTCTGGCGAATCACCTGCCACGAGCAGAGCAGCCGTCATAGCGACGCCGAGATGGAAGTCGTCATGGAGGCTTTGGAGTGGGCCCGAAAGACGGGCCGGGCTCGCTTTGTGGGCATCTCGTCACACGACCGGCCGCACATCAAGCGGATGATTGAAACCTATCCCGACGTGATGGACGTCGTCTGCACCCCCTACACGGCCAAGACAAAAGTCGTGACCGACGACAGCGGACTTTGGGCCACGATGAAGAAGCACGACGTCGGCTGGTTCGGCATCAAGCCGTTTGCCAGCAACTCGATGTTCCAGGGCGACAGCTCGCCGGATAGCCCGACCTTTGAGGAAGACAACAAGATCGCCCGGCTGGCGCTGCGCTACATCCTCTGCAACCCGGCCATCACGGCCCCGATCCCGGGCCTGATCTCGCCGCAGCAGGTCGACAACGTCGCCCTGGCCGTCATGGAACGCCGCGAGCTGGACGTCGAGGAAAAGGCCGAACTGGACAAGGCCATGGACGAAGCCTGGGCCAAGCTGCCCTTCCATTACCAGTGGCTGAAAGATTGGGAATACGTCTGATCCCGGACGTCAACGGTTGTGTGCCACTGCTTGCCTGCAAGCAGTGCTGCCGCGGGTGAATCCCGTCGGACAAGCCGACGGGATTTCCGCTCCGTGGGTATGGCTATGAGCGACTCCGACCCACCAGGAATGAAGCTCCGCTGGTATCAGTTCAGCCTGCGGACGCTGCTAATCGCAACGCCGGTGCTGAGCGTCTTGCTCGGCTTGTCCATCTGGATCTACCCAACACCCAATGGGGAATGGGAGGTCGTGTCCATCGATGAAAAATTAGTCGGTACATGGCACGGGAAACTTGATGATGGTACACATATCGGAGGGGCCCTTCATGTCTACACCGCGACCTGCCGGGACGGTGATCGCACGCGGACGTTTACGCTGACGAGGGATTCGGAATTTCCGCGCCGCGATGCGGATTTGCCCTTACACCGGGGCGACAGATTCCGGATTATCCAGGATTTTGATCCAAATAAAGACGCAGACGTTACATTTCTGCCGGGTGGTGTTGTCGTGAGAAAGGTCACCGCCAGCGAATAAAGACTCAGTACGCAAAGACGACGGCAAGACTGATATGGATGGGACCATGTCGGTTGACGGCGTTGAATATCCTCTTGGGTTTCATATCCGCCAGCACAACTGGTGTCCATCGAGCAACCCGAAAACGGGCGGGTGGTCCTGCGCGTCAGCGGTAGTGCTTCGGCACAAAGTGATCGTCGGCCTTGGACGTCAACAGGCCAACAATGCAGCCCGTATAGACTAATCCAAGTGCGATCAGGGCGAGGCCGGATGGCGAACGCGCCAGTAGAGCCATGCCTCCGATGATGCCGACGATCGCTGCCAGGCCCAACAGAATCACCGTTATCCACCGGCCTGGATTCCATCCCTGAATCAGTGAATAGCAGAGTAAACATGTGAGAACGAATCGGATGATCCGTGGAAGCATGTTGCCAGGGCCGATCACGATAACGTAAAGCCCGATGACGGTGGCTGAGCACGCAACAATGACCGCGGCGATCACCGTCACAAAGGCCTTGGGGGTCATTTCCATTTCCTTTCCAACCGTTTGAGATAGCCGGGCACGACGCCCAACGCACGCCAATGCGGCGTCAACCGAGGGCACCCGCCCAAGCCCTGGTTAGCCGGCTACTGGATCATGGGATCCCATACCGTATCGTCCACCTCCTTGCCCGACACGGCCTCGATTATCTCGGTAAGGAACTCGTCATCGGGAAGACCACTCTCCTGAATGATCTGCTTCAATGCCTGATCGGCGATCGGCATCACGGCCGTGAGGTCCATTTTCCAGCGATCCCCTTCCTTCTGGAACACCCACTTGATGGGCGATTCTTCTCCAGCGGAGATGTGAACACCGGTGCCGCTCGTCCCGGAGACGGCGATGTCCCCGAGTTCGTTAGTGATCACGCTCTCCCGACCAATCCAGCCTTCGTCCACGGCGTGTGCGAACAAAGATTCGCCCGTCATCTGCTTGGCGGACTCCAGGGGGATACGGTGGCGAATGAACAAGATCATGAGTCTGTCCGCCGTTGTCCGGGCACGCACGGTCCCGCGATGACCGCGGAGAGCCAGATCCAGCATCTTGCCATAGTAATCAAGCGTGTTCTGGTCGACGAAAGTTACCGCCTTCTCGCCATCTTGATCGAGGATAGCCTTTTTGTAACCGTCGAACGCGGCTCGAATGCCGATAGTCTCGTCAACCGAGGGTCCACCCGTGCAACCGGCGAGCACCAGACAGACGAGGCAGATCAGCGAACTCCCTGTTCTCACACCCATTGTCATTCTCCCCTGGGAAGCTGGAGTCGCCCACCGGGGCGTTGCGTGATGACCCGTAAAGTAGCCATCACGCTCTGGCCAGGTGGCTACTGTCGGCGACAGACGAGTTTTCAGACCAAGCCCTGGGTTCATCGAGCAACTCGAGAATTCGACCGCGGCGCGCCGCTGCCCGATAACGCACCCACTCAATAACGGCGATTGTAGCACACAAGTCGAGGGGGTGGAACTGGCTGGCGCGAGGCGAACGTGTAACCCGACGTAAACGTCGGGCTAATACCGCCCGGGCTTGCATCCCGATGGAAGCGTTACGACCGGGCTTGCTGGTAGGCCGAGGGGCCGATGAGGTCCGTGATCTGCCCTTCGTCGAGCACCTCTTCGGTCTCCAGCTTTTCGGTCAGGGTGTCGAGCTTGTCGCGGTGTTTCTCGAGCAATTTGCGAGCCCGGTCGGCGGCGTCGCGGAGGATGCGGGAGACCTCTTCATCGATCACCTGGGCCGTGTGCTCGCTGAACTCGCGCGGTTCGGTCATTTCCTTGCCCAAAAACGGATGCTCCTCGCCCGCCCGATAGGCCACCGGGCCCAGTCGCTCGCTCATGCCCCAATGGGTCACCATGCGCCGGGCAAGCTGGGTGGCCTTCTTCAGGTCGTCCTCGGCGCCGGCGCTCAGCTCGTCGAAAACCAGCTTCTCGGCGGCTCGACCTCCCATGATGAACGCTAGCCGAACGCGCAATTCGCCCTCGCTGATGTTCATCCTATCTTCCTCGGGCAGCAACTGGGTGACGCCCAGCGCACGGCCGCGGGGGATGATCGTGACCTTATGCACGCGATCGCAGCCGGGCAACAGCCAGGCCAGCAGGGCATGGCCCGACTCGTGGCAAGCGGTCATCGTCTTTTCCCGCCCGGTGAGCACCTCCTCGCGTTTGGCGCCCATGAGCACCTTATCGCGGGCGTGCTCGAAGTCGCCCATGTCGACCTCCTCCTTGCCCTGCCGGGTTGCCCAGAGAGCCGCTTCGTTGACCAGGTTCTGAATATCGGCACCGGTCAGTCCGACCGAACCGGCCGCCAGACGCTGGAGATCGACGTCGTCGGCCAGGGGGACATCGTGGCAGTGGACTTTGAAGATGCCCCGCCGCCCCTTGAGATTGGGCCGGTCGACCGTGATATGGCGATCGAACCGCCCGGGCCGTAGCAAGGCCGGATCGAGGACGTCGGGCCGGTTGGTAGCGGCGATGACGATCACCGATTCGGCCTGGGTGAAGCCGTCCATTTCGCTGAGGATCTGGTTAAGTGTCTGCTCGCGTTCGTCGTGTCCGCCGCCCAACCCGGCCCCCCGGTGACGTCCGACGGCGTCGATTTCGTCGATGAACAGAATCGACGGCGAATTCTCCTTGGCCGTGGAGAACATATCGCGAACTCGGCTGGCCCCCACGCCAACGAACATTTGGATGAACTCGGACCCGCTGATCGAGAAGAAAGGCACCTCGGCTTCGCCGGCAACCGCACGGCCCAAGAGCGTTTTGCCCGTGCCGGGAGGTCCCATCAACAGCACCCCCTTGGGAACCCGGCCGCCTAGACGCTGGAATTTTTCGGGATCCTTGAGGAATTCGACAACTTCCTCCAGTTCGAGCTTGACGCCCTCCAAGCCGGCCACGTTCTCGAACGTCGTCCGCGTCTCACCCAACTCGTAACGCTTGGCCGGGCTCTTGCTAAACCCCGAGAGCATGCCGCCACCCATAAACTGCTCCCGCGCGCGGCGGAACATGAACCACAGACCGACGAACAACGCGATGGTGACCGCCAAGTAGACAAACAGCAGCACACCCGTCCCGTCGGAAGGCTCGGTCGCCTTGTACTCCTGGCCGATCTTCTGGCGCAGCAGTTCGTCGAGTTTCTCGTTGACCAACGGATAGGGTGGCATGACGGTGACGAACTTCTTCGCCGCTTCGTCCGCCGAATCGTCGTCCTCTTCTTCGGCTCCCGAGAGGACGGCCGATTCTTCGAGTTCCCAGTAGATCAGCGCGCCTTTGATCTCGACCTTGGCGATCTTGCTGTCCTCGGCGTCGAGTTCTCCGTAAAACTGCCCGTAGCTGATTTTCTCGCGACGCGCGTCGTCGCTGCGAAAGAACAGCAGCGAGAGCACGAACCCCATAACGAGGAGGAGCCAGAGCGTCGAGGTGTTCATCCGCGGTCGGGGCGATTTTGCCGAATCTTCCGGATCTGACGGGCGCTGGTCCGGGGCGGACCGCGATGGGTCCGAACCCGGCGGCGATTTCTCCGGATCGGGAGTTTTCCCGTGCTGATCGGGGGGTAGTTGCTCGGGGGGGGGATCCGTCGACATCCGTAGTTCCTTATTCCTTGCCGCAGGGCGGGAGGGCCGCCTTCCGTACGAAGATACCGCGCCGGTGGCCCCATCGGGTGAGGGGGTTGTCAGTCATCCCTTCGGGCGCACTGTAGTATTGTACCCCATCCCCGGGCAGTTTTCGACGCATAGTCCGCCACAGCGGCGAGAAGCCCCGGATTTCTCGGGCGGATGAGCCCGCACCCACGGCCTCGGCCCGTGCCATGGTTGGGGTCCACCATGATGGCCCGATCAACGCGTGGCGGCGCGATTCTCCATCACGGCAAGGGCCGTCGGCCAGATCAGCCCACTTCGGCTCTTTTCATTTTCCGTGCGCACTCGAACATCGCGTCGAACAGCGGCGCGATCTCGCCCACTTCGATGCAAGAGAAAGCAACACGTATGTCCTGCCCTCCGGTGGCAATCACACCGATGCCGTACTCCTCCAAAAGCCGAAGCCGAAATGCCTCCGCTTCGAGACCGTTCAGCCTGACACACATGAAGTAGCCGGAATTAAAAGGGTAAGGTGTCCACGCGGCTGCAAACTGCTTTTGCGAGAGAACCTGCTTCACCTTAGCGGCGCGGGCCGACATGATAGCGAACTTCTCTTGCCGCTGGGTTGCGTAGTCCTCGTCCGACATGGCCTTCAGCAGGACGGATTGCGAAAGATGCGGGCCGTTGGAGATCGTGCCACGGATCACTCCGCCGGTCTTCTTCTCCAGCGCTTCGTACGTGCCGGCGCTGGCCCCCTGGATGCCATAGGTGAGGAAGCCCACGCGCAGCCCCCAGACATAATCCTCCTTCGTCGCGCCGTCCAGCTTGACGGCGAGGATGTTTTCATGCAGGCCGGCCAGACGGACGAAGAGCGATTCCTTCAACACATCCGGCTCGTAGAACAGTCCGAAATAGGCGTCGTCGCACACGGCAACGATATCGCAATCGTCTTCCGCCGCTTCTCTCAAGGCATTACAAATGGCGTCGGCCTCGGCTTCCGTGACGGAGTATCCGGTCGGGTTGTTGGGGAAGTTCAGGATGACGATAAGCTTATTCTCGGGGGCGCGTTTGAGAATAGCACGGCGAAAACCTTCCGTGTCGAAGCCACTGCCGTCCGCCGAAAAGAGTGGGTAGTGGTCCGTGGCCGCACCGCGCCGCACGCCGAAGATCATATTGTAGTTTCCCCAGAACATCTCCGGCAGCACCACCACGTCACCGCGTTCGACGAACATGTCGGCGACGATGCTCAGCCCATGCGTAATGCCGTTGGTGACCACCGGGAGGCTGACGGCCTTCGACCCCAGAGACGGGTTCTTCTCGACGAGCAGGTCTTTCCACTTGGACCGCAAGTCCGGGCGTCCCGGCGAGGGCGCATAGGGCAAGATTTCGTCGGCGCTGATATCGGCGAAGTGCTTCATCACCGAATCCAGGTGCATCGCCTGGCCGCTCTCCTTAGCGATTCCGATTGTGGCGTTATAGCGAGTGGCCTTCTGCTTGGCCTCGGCCGACTGGGTGAGAATTCCCTTGGGGAAGAACAGTTCTCGCCCCAGTTCAGAAAGCATCCCGAACACAAGGGGATTATCCCGCCGGATGATCTCATTGAGTTCAATCGCTAGTTGATTGGCCATAGGCCACCTCCTGTTTTGTTTCCAGACTTGTTTACGGAAACCGCACACTTGTTGCGTAGCGTCCTATGGTTCATCGAGGCACGCTTCGCCTGCAAATGTGAGCAGAATGACGCCGGCACCCGACTCAGGGTCGATGTTGAGCCTGGATCGTCGAACTTTGCGTCCAAGAATCTCTTGTATCTTGGCTTCGAGAATCGGCTTGATCACGTCGAACAGTTCGCTGTAGAATCTCTCCAGAAGCTCCCTCGCCCTCTTGTCCCGAGCATAATCTCGTTCCGCTGGGCATGTTGCCCCGCGGAGTGTTACCACGAGATTGTCGCTGTGGAAGTCGACAACTATCGACTCGCAGGTGACGGCCAATTGGGCCTCCTGGAAACTGCCCACCGCCTCGATGATCTGCTGTTTCAAGCGGTCCTGTCCGTTCATTCAAGCCTCTTGGAAATCCAGTCTGACGGTTCCGCAGGTCCACAAAAAAAGCCGGAGCCCGCCAGGAAACGGCGATGCACCGGTTTTCACTTTCTCTTCCGCACCCCCAACACAGCGGGGGGTCAGGCGAACTTGAAACACCTCTCCGGCGCCCCACGCGTGGCAGGAGTCACGGACTCCCGCCTCTTGCACGTCTGGCGCTCCCGACGAATATAGCAGATGCTTTTCCCAAGTCAACGCCTGTTCGGCCAGTGGGTCTTACTAACTTACGCTTTATCTTGGAGGGCACACTGCGGGGCCGCATCCAGGGTGAAGATGATCATCCTCTCCCCGGTGACGGTGCTGATGTCCGTGTGGAGGCTGATCGTCTTTCTGCCGGTCAGGTCGTGCATCACGGCTTCCAGCAACGGACGCCCCTTTTCGAGCAATTCGTGGCGAACCTGTTTGATGAGTTCCCGCCCCTTGGGATTGTCGCCCGTCCTGGCAAGCTGATATTCCGCTTGCGTCATGATCCCTTTCAGCCGCACCAGCACCAGATCGTCGATGATATGGGTCTTGGTTTCCGCCGGACCGCGGCCCAGGTATTCCTTCTCAAACCTGATGATCGCCTCGCTGATTTCGGCTTCGATCTGGCCCTTGGTCCTCTGGGCACCCCCACCCTTCTGATTCATTGCTCATCCTCCTTCCCCGCCATTCTACTCGATTTGGGCGGTGCCGTCAGGCGTGCGCTCCAGCAATCGACGCAATGCACCTGACGCCTCCACTTCCTCACGGATCACGGATTGTGCGTCCGCCTTCTCCAACGGAGAGACAGCCCGCCGCCCAATCGGCCCGAGCCCGTCAGGTCCCTCTTCAGTACCCAGAGTTCGGCAGTTCTCGTTGAAGTCGGTTTGGCCGCTGGGATGCAAGCCGTAGCCGAACAAAAAGTCCCGCCAAATAGGGATGCCGCGGCGGTCACCCTGCTCGTAAAACTCCCGCGGTGGCTCGTGCGCCTCGCCCCAAATGCGGAGCACGTTCACCCGGCTACTGTCCTTCAATCGCCCAGGCAGATGACGCTGCCGTCGACGGTGCTCAACAGCAGTCTGCCGCCCGCCGCGGCTAAACCGTCCCAGGTTGGGGCGTTATCCAACCTATATTCCCCCAACTTGCTTCCGTCGGTGGCGGATACGGCCCACAAAAGGCCTCCCCGTCGGCCGGCATAGGCGGCTTCGTACTGCGCGGCGGACGCGTCGCGAGAAAACCGCGCCGGCGTGCCCGCGACGAAGAGAACGTCACCGGCCAGCGCCATCGCCCGGCCGGTTAGCGGGATGTCCGTGCTCCACCGTTCCGTGGTGGAACGTGCCCCAGCGCCGCGGCGTCCTTGCTTTCCTCTGAGTCCCGTCACCTTCGGTGTGTTGCTCGTCGCGATCGTTCCGGCTCGCAACTCGTATCCCTTCACGCGCGGGTCGAAGTAGGAGTGCCGCGTTACGGGAAATCCTTGGACTTCGTAAAAGTCGTTCCCTTTCGTCACGAGGATATCGCCCGAGGGGCGGTTACCCATCGAGGTAAAGGCGTATCCGGTGCCGACCGTCCAGTAGGTGCGGTGCTGAGGCGTGCGTTCGAGAAAACCGGCGGAGGGGATAAGGTGCGGCCGAGGAGACGCGGCGTCGGAGAGATCCCAATCGAATGCCCGATGCCGAACGTAGAGCAGTTTCCCGTCGGTGACCAGGATATCCGACTTAAACGCACCGGGACCCGTCGAGGGGAACCCGGTCTCCTTGTCGAACGGTCCGTAGGCTTGCCTCCGGTGGATCACTTCACCGGTTCGGGGGTTGAGGCCGTAGAGAAAGATGCCGCCGTCGAGGAACGAACTTCTGCCGGCGGCAAAGTAGGCAATGTCGTTTTGCAGCAGCACGCTTCCGCAAACCGGCCAGGCGGACTCCAGGCGGCCGAAGGCACCGATCATCTTGTCCGGCAGGTCCTTGAACCGCCAGGCCAAAACACCGTCGGTCGCCCGGAGGCAATGCACCCAACCGTCGCGCGAGCCGAACAGGACGAACCCCTTGTGGCAGGTCGGCGGCGAATCGACGCGCCCGCCGGCCAGGTATCGCCAGAGCACGCTTCCGTCGGCGGCGTCAAGCGCGCACACGGCATGAGCGTCGACTTGGGCAACAAACACTTGGCCGTCGGCCACGGTCAGGGCGCTGAGGTTTCCACCGAGGTCGGTCTTCCAGACTGGCGCGAGTTTGGCCGTCACGGGCATTTCGCCGTGGCCGCTGCGCGCATTGTCGCCGCGATAGGTTGTCCAGTTTTCGGCGTCTCGGGGTTCGAGTTTCGGATTTCGGATTTGCCCGAAGGCCGGTCCCTTGACGAGCCGCGCGTGGCGAGGAACGCGTACCGGCCCAGTGGAAGTTTCGAGATCTTCCTCCCCGTACAGGGCGTTCATGTTGGCAATCATGGCCCCGGCGCTGCATTGGCAAGAGTAGGGCGGCGCGTAAAGCAACCCGTTGCAGGGCAGAACACCCATGCCGCAAGTGCCGCGCACCCAATAGTTGGGAAACTCCCTCCCCCCGTCGAGGGCCAGGAAATCGGCGCCGCCCGTCTTGCTGTTGATGTAGAAATGATCGGTGATGAAGTTGCGGTAGCACCGATCGTGTCCCATGGGGCCGGTCATGCGCTGGGTAAGGACATTCGTTTGCTCGCCGGTCTCCGGGTCGCGGCTGGTGGGTTTCCCGCTGCCGCCGGTCCAGACACTTCCCGCGGCCAGAAAGAGATCGGCCGATTTCTCGTAGTTATTGGCGATCGGGGCGGTCCATTTCGGCGTGCCGTCTTCGAGCGAGTAGACGGCCAACTTGGCTCCTTCCTTCACGTAAACAGTGTCCTCGGAAAGGACCAGTGTGTTGGCCTCGGTTCCGTCGCCGCTTTGCGTCGGCCGGCCGATGTTCCAGATCGTGTTGCCCGACTTGGCATTCAGGCAAGTCAGACCGCCGCGGGTTTGAAACACGGCATATCGGCCGCTCAGGGCCAGCGAACAGCCGGTGTAGCCGCGAATCTCTTTCGTGGCCCAAAGGTGCTCACCCGATTCTGCTTCGATGGCCACGATCGCGCAGGTCGGGTCGGCACGGTCTGGTGTTTCCGGGGCATAATCACTGCGGAAGCCCGTCCCGTCGAACGGTGCCTCGGGATCGGAACCGCCCAGGCTGATTCCCTTGCCCGAATAGGTCTTCACGATATTGTATCGGGCGCTGTTCATGCGATCGCCCACGACCAGATAGAGCACGCCCTGGTGATACGCGAATTCCTGGGTTCGCTCCGTGCCCTCGTACTGCCTGATGATCTTGCCGGTTGCCGCGTCGAAGGCGGTCAGCGGCGCGGCCAGCCCGGGGGTGCAATAAACCATGTCGCCGATGGCCGCGGTGCGTCGCTGCAGTTGGACGGCCATGTCCTTGATGTATCGCGTGACCGGTTCCCAGTCGGGAAAATCGTGCGTCCATAGCACGGTGCCGTTGAAGGCGTCTCGCCCGATCAGCGAAAACCGGCCCGGCAGGAAAGGGTTCTCCGCCGTGGCTGTGTCCTCGATGGAAAAGAGTCTCCCCCGGGACGAGACCATGCTGACGACCGTCGGGATGGTCATGTGCGAGCGGCTCCAAGCGGGGTCGGCTACCCATTGGAGATGACGCGGCGGACCGACGACCGAGTCGCGTGCCACGGCGTTGTTGTCGGCATCGTGCAGGTATTGTTGCCAGTGGTCAATTTCCTCCGGCCAGGGCTTCGTGATCTGCAGCCAGGTGCCCGCCGTCGCGACCAGCTCGGGCTCGCCGAAACCGGCCGCTTGTGCCCGTTTACTCAGATCGGTCGCCTTGCCACCGAGATACGCGACGCCCAGCGGCGCGAGCACGCGGCGGATCTCGCCCAGCGAAAGATCCGCCGTTGCGTCTTCGCCAAAACGTTCGACGACGACCACGTTGATCAGGTTGTCGATATACGGCAACCGCTTCCCCTGGAAGCGGTCGGCCGAAACGCGGCCGTGGACACCCGCTTCGTGGATCGCCTGACGGGCGCGTTGCACGTCGGCTTCGCCGGCGAAAAGGGCATGGACGACAAGCCCGCCGTGCCCGGCCAGCGAAAGGGACAATTCGGCATCGGCACATCCGACGACGACGCACACCCCGCCGGGCCCGCGGTCGCCGAGGAGCGATTTGCCCGGATCGGTGTCCGCCCCCTTGGCGGCAACTGCTACGAGCGAGAACCATACGAGGACCGATGACACGGCAATCCGGATACTTGGCATTTTTTGCCTCTTCGCTTGTTTGTGGCTACGATCTCACGACATTAGAATACCACTGCTGCAAGTCGGTGTCGATAACATGGCCGAGACGGAAGAACCCTGGCGTTGGACAGTTGCGGCCATACGGTTTAGAATCGAACGATACCTCAACGACCCTTCCCCGAGCCCAAGAGGAGAGCCTGCCATGTCGTACCGCCGCCGTTTCACTGTTGCCTTGTCGAGTGTTCTGTTCATCCTGTTCCTTTCCGCCGAGGCGATCCATGCAGAGCAGCCGGCCAAACCCGCTCGCCGCCCGAGTTCGGCCATGGCACGCATCACCGACGATCCGGCGCTGCCCCGGGTGCTGCTGATCGGCGATTCGATTTCGATCGGTTATACCGTACCGGTGCGCGAATTGCTCAAAGGCAAGATGAACGTCCACCGGGCGCCCACCAATTGCGGCCCGACGATCCGCGGACTGGAGGGCATCGACGCGTGGCTCGGCGCCGGTCGCTGGGACGCGATCCATTTCAACTGGGGGTTGCACGATCTGAAACGCATCGACGGCAAGCATCAGGTCCCACTCGATGCATACGAGCAGAACCTGCGGAAGCTGGTGGCTCGATTGAAGAAGACCGATGCCAAGTTGATTTGGTGCAGCACGACGCCGGTGCCCGAGGGAACGTCTCCGCCGCGCACGAATGAAGATGTGGAAGCCTACAACGGGGTGGCCAAGAAGATCATGGAGGCCGAGGGGGTCGCCACCGACGATCTGTACACGTTCGCTCTGGGGCGGCTGACCGAGATCCAACGTCCGGCCAACGTTCATTTCACTCCCGAGGGATCCAAGGTATTGGCCGAGCAAGTTGCCCGAGCCATCGAGACATCGCTGGCCGAGACGCGGAAGTAGGGGGCGGCCGATAAATAACTTACCGATTTGGCAAACATGGAAGGCAAAAGCCGCCCGATACGGACTGCGCGCCGTGATTAGTATTCCGGCGGATTTTGTCTTTCATTTGTGCGAGGATTCATCGTTTCCCCGATTACGGAAGCAACTGCGAGCAACCGTCCACTGAGAACAGGGCTTCCCATGACGCCGTTGCTTCAATGAGATTGCCAAATCGGTAAGTTATTTATCGGCCGCCCCTAGGCAGGGGAAGGTCTCCTCGCGGATGCACTACGGTTTCCGCGGCGAGGAGCCGCCTTCCAGTACCCACTGGGTGGCGTGGCGGCTTAGTTCGGCGCTGTTGTGGAGGTTCAGTTTCGTCTTGATCTTCTCGCGATGCGTTTCGATCGTCTTGTAGCTCAGGTTGAGCTTCCCGGCAATCTGCTTCGTGGCCAAGCCCTGACCGATCATCTCAAGGACTTCCAACTCACGATTGGAAAGGCTCTCGATGGGGTCCTTGTCGGGCGACTCGCCGCCGGCGACGCGGCGCAGCAGCCGATCGGCCATGCGCTCGCTGAGATAGATCTTTCCGCTGAGGACCTGGCGCATGGCGTCGATGATCTTGTCGGGCGATTCCTGCTTGCTGATATAGCCGACGGCTCCGGCTCGCAGGGTACGTTCGGCGAACAGCGACTCGTCGTGCATCGAGGAGACGAGCATTTTCGTTTCGCCGCCGCGTGCCTTGATCTTTTGGATCAGGTCGAGCCCGTGTCCACCCTTGAGTGTCAGGTCGACGACGACGACGTCGGGCCCGGTTTCGTCGAGTTGCCGCAACGCCTCGGCGACGTCTTCCGCCTCGCCGCAGATTTCCAGATCGGGCTCGTCGGCAACCAGTTCGCGCAGCCCGCGACGCACGATCGGATGGTCGTCGACGACCAGGACTTTGTAGGGGCGAACTTTTGCTTCGTTACCGATCATCATCACCGTACTCCCGGGGAATTGTATATCCGACGCAGGTCCCGCCTTCGGGCCTCCGTTCGATCCGCAACGTGCCGCCGATAGCCCGGGCTCGGTAGCGCATAATGCGCAGTCCCGATCCCGAGTGCTTTCCCGTTTCGCGATCCGGGCCGATTCCGTCGTCGCGAACTTCGAAGGTAATCCGATCGAGAGCACTCTTCACGTGAACAACGATATGCTTGGCTCGGGCGTGCTTGACGGCGTTGTTTACCGCCTCTTGCGCGATACGATACACTTGAATCGCGGTTTTATTGTTGCTGATTTGCACGGGGGAATCCGTGACGCACCGGCAGGAGATTCCCGTTTGCTCCTGAACGTTGTCGACCAGCAGTTGCAGCGCTGCGACGAGGTGCTCGGCATCGATGTCGGGCGGCAACAGACCCTCAACGACTCGGTGAAGGTCGGCGTGCGATTCTTGGATTCCTTCAACCAATCCGGCGGCCGACTTGGCTTCCGGCAGGTCCCGGCTCTGGAGTCTCCGCTGGAGACTCTTGGCCAGGTAGCCCAGCCCGGTCAATTGCTGGCCGAGGCCGTCATGTAACTCCTGGGCGATCCGCCGTTGCTCCTCGCTTCCGATGGTCAGAAGCTCCCGCTCAAGCCGGCGCCGCTCGGTAATGTCGTGAACCGTACCGATCATCCGGACGGGTTTGCCGCCGGCGTCGAACACGACCTCGCCGTTTTCGTGGACGATCCGCTCCGATCCGTCGGGCCGAACGATGCGGTGGTCGATGCCGTAGCGTGCCTCGGGGTCAAGCAGCGCCCGCTTGACCGCCTGCTCCACGTGCCGACGGTCGTCCGGGTGTACGGATTTCGAGAAAATCTCGTACGTGGCGACGAACGCTCGCGGCTGGAACCCAAAGATTCGGTAAACCTCGTCGGACCACTGAAGGCGATTGGTTTCGACGTCCCAGTCCCAGTTACCCAGATGTGCCATGCGCTGGGCCTGCAGCAAGCTCTCCTCCTTCCTGGAAAGCTCGGACGTGCGATGGAGGACTTTGGTTTCCAACTCGTCCCTCGCGTTGCGAAGGGCGTCCTGCGTCCGCCGGGTTTCGACCGTCCGGCCGAGGTGTCCGGCGACGGCTTCGATCAGGTGACGTTCCTCGGTCAAGAAGGGGCCTTCGGCTCGCTCGGGCATCGGGCGCAGGTAGCAGACCTCAACCTTGCCGCATTTCGTGCCCGACGCAAACACGTCGGCCGATTGAAACCAGGCGGTCCTCCGAAAACCGGGCGTCGAAAACTCCTTTGCCTCGATCATCGTCCTGGCGCACGCGATCTCGGGAAACTGCCATGCCGGTGGAAGAAGCTCTACCGTCTGCCGGAAGACATCCTCCAACGACAGCGCAGGGTCGGCAATGAGCTTCGAGACACTGTGGAGGCAATTCAACTCCTTGACGCGCTCGCCCAGATCATGGGTGATCTGCCGTCGCAGCACATTGGTCTGCTTGCGCCGGGTAATGTCGCGCAAGACGGCCGTGACGCAGATGTCTCCTTCGTTTTCCCATGTTGACAACGACAGTTCGACGGGAAACTCACTCCCATCGGCCCGAACCCCGATAACTTCCATCGTCTTGTCCGAGATATCCGACTTGCCGGCCGCGAGGATCTGCCGCATTGCTTCCAAGTGTCTTTGGTGAAAGCGTTCCGGGGTGACCGAGGTGATTGGCTTGCCCACGATCTCATCGGCCGCATGGCCGAACATCTTTTCCGCCGCCCGGTTCCAGAACGTGATCCGTCCGGTGCCATCGGTGGAGACGATGCCGTCGCTGGCCGATTGCGTGAGCGAGCGGAATTGTTGCTCGCTGCTTTTCAGCGATTCCAGGGTGCGGCTGTTGCGCAGGGCAACGGCGGCCAGTTCTCCGAAGGCCGACGCCATCCGCACGTCGCGTTCGCTGAATCCCCCGGGCTTGTTGGCCATCCCGAGCAGGCCGGCGACTTCACGCTCGATAATCAGCGGCGCGAAGAGAACGTTGTCCAGTCGGACATGTCCTTGGGGAAGAAAGTCGAGCCACGGGCTGTGGGAGAAATCGTTGTCGAAGACCGCCACGGCGTTTCGGTAGGCGCTCTCGCGCAGCCCGCGAATGGGCATGGGAAGCGACGGATCGACCGTGCAGGAAAGTCCGCCCGAATCCAGAAACACCACGTCGTTTTCCGTTCCATCACGGTTCAACAGGGCGACGTACCCGCTGCTGGCACCGATCAATTGCTTGCAGCAATCGAAGATCGCTCGGGCTGCGTCTTCGAAGTCCTGATATTCCAAGATAGCCCGAGATGCTTTCAATAGCGCCGCGACTTCGGCCTGATGCTGTTGAGAATCCTCGACCGCCGCGGACCGCGAATCCGGGTGCCCGGGGGAAAGATCCCGGGAATCGGTCGAATCCGCTCGGTTGGTTGCGGTCATGGCTGCGGGGCGTGTGGACCGGGACGAATAGCAAACCAGGAGAAACCCCACGGGAATGGACCGGTCGGGGGCAACCGGCCGTCCGCTCCCGGGGTCTCCTTCACGCTCAACTTGACAAATTGAGCGCATTGCGTCAAGGGAAAGCGAAGCGGAACCCATCGTTTTCGGGCGCGGCGGGTGCTCCCGGACGAGGCGATGCCGGCCAGCCCCCCCCCAAGAGGTTCTCGCCAAGAATACGGCCGTATCCCGATAGTTTTCGCATCGCCGAGGCCCTCTGGCGGTTTTTTGTTCTTGGGGTGTGCGTAGTTTCCGTATAGGGGGATTTCCTAGGCTCCGTTGGTAAACGCCCCGACGACTCGGTCGCGATTTTCCCGATTCGCGCCGGTCCCGTGTTTCGGCAATACTGAGGCTCGATCTTGGACTGGTTTCATCGCGAGCAAGGAGATAGCGATGCGAGCAACAACAGGGAAGGAGCGAACGGCCGGTTCGCGCACGACGTTGATCTCTTCGCTGGCGGATCTCGTGGCGTTGACGGCCGAGGCCAGGTTAATTCGATCACCCCATATCGAATTGCGGCGTGTCTCGTGCGCGTTTCGCGAGGGCGTTCTCACGCTTCGCGGCAGCGTCTCGTGTCACGACGTAAAACGGATCGCCGCGGATTCCGTCCGGCATCTGTGCGGCGTGGCGGAGATCAGCAATCAGTTGACCATTGCGGCATTCCCCAGCCGGCGCGCCGTGAGGCATCGAGGATCGTCGCGAGGATGAACAACGGGAAACCGAACCGGCAAGAACATTGATTTCATCGCCAGCTTGCCTTTGGGAGGGCTCATTATGAACGCATCGCAACAGACACGTCCGCCACGATTCTCCGTGGGAAGCAGCGTCCGCGTAAAGGCCGGCGTCATGGACCCCGACTTCCCGGACGTCCACTTGGGAGATTGGTCCGGAACGGTTTCCCAGGTCGAGCGAGGATCGCTTACCACGTATCTTGTCGATTGGAACCGCACGACGCTGCGGGCCGTGCCCCCGGTGCTTCAGGATCACTGCAAGAAAGAAGACATCGCCTTCGACAAGATGTGGCTACTGGAAGAGGATCTCCACGGCAAGAAATACCGGGAACCGCTTCCCCAAGGGCTTCCCGGCGGCGGAACGCTATAGTCCTATGTCGCAACTTCCGCGGGCCGCGATGGGATTCCTCCTCCAGAGACTCCTTCCCCGACACCGTCCTGTGTCGGTCGTACAGGGCCCGTTCACTTGCCGTCGGCTCATAGTGGCGGGACTGTTTGACTGCCGGCACTCGTAGGGGGCGCACGACGCGAAAGCCGACGAAGTAGGCGTCGGTGTGCCAAACGCTGCTCTTGGGGATCTGCGGATCTTGTTCTTTCCACTTCGCGCCCGAGGCCGTGCGAGCAGCGCTGCGGAGCGTTTCCGGATCGTCGTCCCACGAACCGCCGCGAACGACCCGGGGGTAGATCGTTTTGGGTACGGCCACGGGGTTGTCGGCCGGAGCCTTTGCGAACTGCTGGTAACGATCACCGATGTATTGGTCGAGCACCCACTCCGACACGTTGCCGTGCATGTCGTAAAGCCCCCAGGGGTTGGGCCGTTTCGAGCCGACCCGGTTGTAACAGTCGTCGCTGTTGTCGAAGTAGACGGCATACTCGTCCAACGCCTCGGGATCATCGCCAAAGCTATAGGCCGTGGTCGTTCCCGCCCGGCACGCGTATTCCCATTCGGCCTCGGTCGGCAGCCGATAGTAACGGCCCGTCTTGGCTGAGAGCCATTTGCAGTAGAGCTTGGCTGCAAATTGCGTGACGTTGACTGCCGGACGGTTTTCGTGTCCCATGTCAAACGCCGGGTCGCTGTAGGGTTTGGTACTGGGGCAGGTCAGCGCGTCGGCCAGCTTGTCCCATGGGGTCGGTTCCCGCTCTTCACGCTGCCGATGATCGCGATCCAGGTCGTAGATCCAGAGTTCATATTCGTCCCAGGTGACTTCACACTTGCCCATCCAGAACGGATCGATGCGCACGCGATGTTGCGGGCCTTCGTCGCTCTCTCGCTTGGGTTCGTCCGCCGGGCTGCCCATCGTGAAGGTGCCGCCGGGGATGGGAACCATGTCGAACGTGACCTTTGTACCGGAGATGTTCTCGTGGTACGGTTTCATCTCCTTCTCGGTCGCGGCGACGGAATCCCGCACGGGAAACGGCTCGGGCAGCCACTTGACCGTGGGCACGAAGAGAAGGCTCCGCGGTTTGCGAGGGTTTTTCGTCTCCTCGGCTCGCCCGGCGGCGAGGGCGATCACCGACAGGGAAAGGGTCAACGCGGCAATGCGGATGGAAGTGGCCATCTGGAATCCTCCTTCGTTGAGCCCATTGAAAAAGCCACCCGCCACATATTGCCATTTTCCACGATCCCCCCGCCCCTGGCAACACCCGGTCATTGACACCTGCGCTTCCCCGCTCTAGGCTATCGGGTTCGATCCGCTTATCGAGGAGAAAACGATGCCTGGTGGAAAGAAGGTCGCCCTGGTAACCGGCGCCGGCCGGGGGATCGGGTTGGGAATCGCCCGATGTCTGGCGGCCGATGGTTGCCATATCGCCGTTTGCGACATTCATGAAGAAGACGTCGTGGCCGAGGCGCTGGACGGTCTGCGTCAACTCGGAGCCGACGTGCTCTATTGCCGGGCCGACGTGACCGATTCCGACGCCCGGCGGCGCATGTTGGCCGAAATCCGCGACCGTTTTGGCCGGCTCAACGTGCTGGTCAACAACGCCGGCGTGGCGCCCAACGTTCGGGCCGATATCCTGGAAGCCACCGAAGAGAGTTTTGAGCGGCTGATGCGCATCAACCTTCAGGGCCCCTATTTTCTCACCCAGGCGGTCGCCGCCTGGATGATCGACCAGCGCCGCGCCCGTGAGACGTTCGACGCCTCGATTGTCAATATCTCGTCGATCTCCGCCACGGTCGCCTCACCCAGTCGCGGCGAGTATTGCATTTCCAAGGCCGGCGTGAGCATGGCCACCAAGCTCTGGGCGGTTCGGCTGGGAGAATTCGGTATCGGCGTCTACGAAATTCGCCCCGGCGTGATCAAGACCGACATGACCAAACCGGTCACCGAGAAATACGACAAGCTGATCGCCGAAGGCCTCTGCGTGCAACCCCGGTGGGGCCTGCCCGAGGACATCGGCCGAGCCGTGGCCATGATGGTCCGCGGCGACGTCGCCTACTCCACCGGCCAGGTTGTCATGGTCGACGGGGGGTTGACGCTGGGGCGACTGTAGGATCTGTCCTCACACCCAGCAACCGATCGCCTAATCCGCATCGGGCATTTCGCTGGCGGCACCGTCGCCGTAGTCGGTCAGCTTGAAGTTCCACTGGACTTTCACCGTGCCTTCCTTGACATCTCCCACGCTTCGCTGAAGTTTCGCCTCGAAGCTGCCACGGCTGCCGACGAGCCCAAACGGCGCGTCTGGGTGCAGCCGATCTTCCAGGTTCATGGGTTGCATACCGCCCATGGGACCCTCGATCTCGATGCTTCCGGCTACTCCCGCGCAGGAGAGCTTCCCCAACTTGCTTTCGACGACGATCTTTGGGAGCGGTCTGGCGTCCTCTAGCTGGCCAGGCAATATCGACGCCAACGCCCGCTGGTTGTTGGCCGAGATACTAATCTTCTGAGGTTTGCCCTTGCCTCTCCGCATCCAACCGCGGATGACATGGTCCAAGGACGCTTCCCCTTTGCTGAGGGGCCCTTCGGGAAAGAGGAGTTTGTACACCTTCTCGTCGTAGACGCGGACGCGCGTTTTGCCTTCGGGCTGGGGTTCCTTTGACTCCTTCTTGGCCTTCATCACAATCTCGATCCAACGGCAAGCGGCGCTATTTTCCATACCCTCCCCGACGGACGCAATGCGGACAATGGACTTCACCCGTTCCAGTTCCACGTCTCCAACGGAAACGGAGGTATCCGCTTGGTATGTCGCCCAAGTGCCGTCCTTGGGCAACTCGTAGATCAGCCCGCCGGCATGGGCCAAACTGGCGGACAGCATCAATAAGACGAGGGCCACGGGAAAGTGATACTCTCGCATGGTTCGGTCTCCTTTAGGGCTTCCACAATCCCGGCATGGCAAAATGTCACATTCCAAAGAACATCCAGCAGACAACCCACTGGCCGTCCAAGCGAACTTGCACGGTGCGCGTTCGCTTTCCGTCGGTGAAGTGCATTCGGCCTTCGGTCCGCCGAAAACTGAAGCGATCAAAATACCTGTCCGCCGTGCCGTCGGGCGCCTGGCTCGGCGGATTGTCGGCCCTGGTAAGTTTCCAGGGCCCCCGCCCGTAGCTCTGCTGGGCAAGGGTCAGTCGGGCGGTTTCGACCGCCAACTCCTCGCGGAGCATCGACGGTGCCGCCGGAAGGCGATAATGGTAGATATGACGCGGCGTGCCGGCGGCTTTCGTTTTCGGGCCTCCGGTTGTATCGTGAGATATCCGGAACGCGGCGAAATACAAGAGCTTGCCCACCCACTTCTCCAGCGCGGCCTTTTCGGTCGCCGAGAGCTTGGAAACGCCGGTAAGTTCTATCTCCTCTTGGGTCATCAGTTCGCCCATCGGAGGCCCTTTGGGCATTGCGGCAAGTGGGATCCGTTTCAGATCGGCCTTCCTGTCCAGCGGAATGGCCTTTTCCGATTCAATCTCTCCCGCTGGTCTCGACTTCGGCGTGGAACGGGCGGACGTCAACTCGAAGTCGATCTTCTCGGTTTGGGCGACCCGGCCGTCGAGACGTTTGTACTCGATGAAGTAAGTGTACTTGCCGGGGGGATATCCGGTGGTCAAAACCTGCTGGGAAAAACGAAGACGCTCGCCGGCCGCAAGGATCGATTGCGTGGGGATAATGCCGCCACCCGCGCCGTACTGCCTGCCACGGCGACGGGTACGCGGTGAAATCGCCGGAATCTTGCTCTCGGTCCCTTGTCGTTCAATCCAGTGTTGCCGAACCCCGATCAGGTGGAACGGCCGAGAATATGTGTGATCCACAGGAACGTTAAGGGCGGTGTCGGACGTGTTGGCTATCTCATAGGCAATGGCAACGGTATCGCCTGGCGCGTACGGTTCGCCCACGGTGCGAACGTTGGTGATCTTCATCGCTTTGTAGATGCGGTCCATGTCGGCGCCGGCGTTGCTGGCGAACCCCGGAAGGTCGGGGGGGTCCGCGCCGAGGACCGTGCCGTGCGCCGCTGCAACGACTGCTAGCAGCAGTGTCAGTGAAATGATCTTGCTCTCGAACACGATCCGATCCTCCTTTGCCTTGGCGTAGTTGTACTGGGTCAAGACCCATGGCGTCGTCCGCGCCGAAGTATAACACCCCCCGGCTGTAAATCTCGAAGGGGTTGACACTGGGGAGGCTCTAGGAAGATTGGCCGCCCGGTTACTTCGCCTCGGCGGCGAGTTCTGTCCGGCGTGTGGCGATGCGATCTTCGGCCGGTTGTCGTCCGGCCCGTGCCCGGGCGTCAGCGATTCGGACCACGACGGCCGAGAAGGCCGCCATGCATGGCAAGCAGAGGTAGGACTTCCCGCTGACTGGCATTTCCTGCTCCCTGTCCGGTCGCTAGTCAATCACATTCGGCGGCTTCGGCGGTTTATCGTCCGGCGGCTTGGGCGGTTTCGGTCTTGGCGGCGGCGGCGGACCGAAGCGGAGATCGCCGCCCAGGTGGGTGGTGTATTTCCAGTTGACGCTCTGCGGAACCCAGCCGGCCAACAAACCCATGTTCGAGACGATCCGCCGCGTCGTGACGTAGATGTCGAAACTGTCGGTGCAAACGTAGAAGCGGAGGTAGAACCGGTTCTTGTCGACATCCGCCAAGATATTCTGAAATCGGGATCGCGTGCCCTTCACGATTCGCTCGTCCTCTCCGCCGGTGGCGCGGGGATGGAAGATCAAGCGGGGAGTGGAATTCGAGTTGTACAGCTTGATGTCGAAGTACTTGAGCGGCTTGTCCTGCAGCGGCTGTTTGTTGAATTCCTCCACGAATCGCTCGACCCCTTCGCCGGTCGCCGGGTTGAAGCTGCGTTGGCGCCCGGCGACGTACAACGCGCGCGCCTGGGCCGATTTGCGAATCGGCTCGAGCAGCGACGCATCAGGCACCAGATAGACCTTGTTGTTGGCGCAGACGATGGTCAACTGCTTCGCGCCCTCCGGCGCCGGCTTCGGGTCGGGGAGTTTGATTTCCTCGGGCGGCGGCGTCTGCCGCTCGGGGGTATCGGCGAGCAACTGCCGCAACCGCTCCAGTTCCGCGTCCTTCGTCTTCCACTGTTCGGTCAGCTTGTCCACTCGTTGGCGGGCTTCGTTGATCTCCTTTTCTCGCTGCTTGGAATCGGCCACCTGCTTCAGCTTGGCGTTGCGTACCTGCTCTTCGGCTCTCAGCCGGTCCAGGACACTCTGCTGCTGTTGGATTTGCTGCTGGAGCTGCTCCAGACGCTGCTGGTAATTCGTGTCATCGGCCGGTTTCTCGTCGGCCATCGCGGCCAGCAGGGCATCGCGCTGGGCCTTCAGTTCCTCCAGGCGCCGCTCGGCCTCAGCCAGTTGTTCGGCGTCGATCTGGATGCTGTCGGTGATCCGCTTGACCGCCTCGCCCACGCCCAACTGCGTGACGACCAAGACGATCACCAGGATACCGACCACGTTGGTCATGGTATCCAGCAGCGAATCGAGACCGCCTTCACCTTCGTCGGTATTTCGTCGCTTCACCACGCAATTCCCGCATCACTTGGGTTGATTGAAATGGCTCAAGTCCAGACGCCCCTCGCCAACCACGGGCAGGGCTCCGTGAACCGCCTCGTGTTCGTTGGCCAGATTTCGGGCGATCCGGTAGGTGCCCAGGCCATTGTCGCGAATGAGAAAGATGACCCGCCGGTTGGGCGACGCGGCCACTTCGGTCAACAGTTTGAGAAACGTCTCGCTCTCCGCCAATTCGGCGGCCCTGATCCTCGGCAAATCCTTCCCCCGGTGAAGGATGACGGCACCGCCGGAGCATTCGACGAAGACCGGATCGAACCCCTTTCCGCTGCCGCTGGGAAGCACGCTCACCTCGCTCGGCTCGGGCGGCTTCTTCAACTCTTCCAGCGCCTTTTCGAGTTGAGCCAATTGATCTTTCTTGTCGGCCAACTCGTTTTCCAGTTCGGTAACCTTCTGTTTCAGGCGGGCCAACTCGTCTCGCATGACTTCGGCCCCCTGCTCGGGCTTGGCCGTATTGCCCTCGGCGTTCTTGACGTCCCGCAGCAGTTGAGCCAGCCGTTTGCGCAGCTCGATGATCTGTTTCAACAACTGGTCCAACCGCTGCTGGGCCGCGGCCAATTCGCGTTGCCGATCGTTCATGGCCTGGGCGATGCGCAGCGCGTCCTCGTCGGCCTGGCCTTCGAGCCGCTCGATCTCGTCTTGGATCTCCTTCGATTCTTGCTGGATCTTTTCGTACCGCTCCAAGCTGGCCACGTCGTCGCCGCTCATCTGGGCCAACGACAGCGCCGAGATCAGCAGCGTGAGCACGCCGATGACGCACGCGATGATACTCAAAAAGGGGAATAGCGAGACCCCTTCTTCTTCCTCGCCTCTCCGCCGTGCCATGGCTACGCCTCCCGTCCGCTCCGCCACGAGAACCAGCGGCGTCGCGGTTTCTCGACCTGCTGCACGATGACTTGCTGTTGGCCGAGTCGCTGAAGTACGTCGTTGAGACCGGAGAGCCCTTGTGCGAGATGCGCAAAGTGCATTTGCACGGCCTGGCTGGTCCCGTTGATCGACTGGGCCATGTCTTTCTGAATCGCGTCGGCCCGGACCGACAGACCGGCGAGCGTTTGCTGAATCTCCAGGGCGTGACGTCCCATCTCGGCCATCCTTGAATCCCATTGGGACATGACCGATTCCGCGGCTTCCCGGAACTTGGCCCCTTCACGGCCGTCTCCGCCTTCGCTGCCGTCGTTGAGCCGTTTGAGCAGGTTTTCGTTGCAGTACTCGTCGACCCAGGTGACCAGATCCTCCTCGGCCTTCTGTAACGCCGAGGCCGGGATCTTGACGAACAAACTCAGCACCAAAGCCAGCAGCGTGGTATCAAACGCGACCCCCAAGCCGCCGAAAACGTCTTTCAGCGAGCCCTTGATGGCCGAGATGTCGCTGGCCGATTCCAGACTGCCCGCCAGACTGGCCACCGCGCTGCTGATGCCGATTACCGTCCCGATAAACCCCATGATGGGCAGAGCCCAGATGAACACCTTGACGATCGAGTAGCTGGACGACACGTTGTTGGCGTCGATATCCGATTGCGATTCCATCATCGTCGCGGTTTCCGCGGCGCTTCGGCGAACGCGGAAATGTTGGAGGCCGCGAATCACCCGATTGACCAGGAAACTCTCTCCGGCCATGCCCGGCAGACCGTGAATGTGTTCTTCGAATTTGTCCAACGAGTCCAAGGTGATCTCGGAGGACAGTTCGGTGGGCAGCACGTCCAGCAGCATCGATTGGCGCTGTCGCTTCAACTTCTTCCACTTCAGCACCAGAATGGCAACGGACCAGCACGTCAACCAGACCAGGACGAAGGGGACCCAGCCGCGTCCCCAGAAGAGCTGTAAGATCCCCAAATCGTGAATGGGAAATGTCAGGATGAAGAAGGAGACGGTTGCGACGGCGCCGATCAGGCCGCTGGTCAGCAGGGGCACGTCGCTGGCGTCCTCGACGGCGGCGGATCCGCGCCGTGGGGATGCTGCCGCCTTGCCCTCGCCAGTCGTCTCCATGGGCGGCGGCGGTGGTGTCTTTCCATCCTTTCCTTTCGCAACTGCGCCGACATCGATTCCAGGAAACCCCGTACCCGACGCCTCCGACTCGGGGGTTTCGGCGGGGATGCTCTCAGGAATTCGCACAGCCCCCCTGCAGTAGGGGCAGGCACACTTTCGCCCGGCGATTTCCTCGCGGACTTTTAGCGATTTCTCGCAGTGGGGGCACTTGATCTTGAAATACATGGCTGGCTCGGCCCTCGGCAATCGAAAGAGTGGAATACTACCAGTTTACACCAATGCCGGGAGGCCCGCGACTGTGGCTGCCCGCTTGAGGGAAGGCCGCGCCGTTCAAAGGGCTTCAAGAAGGACAAGCGACTATTTGGAGAAAACGGAGCCAGTCCGTCCTTCTTCGTCCAGACACGAGCGAGCGCAAGCGCGCCAGCTACTCCAACTCGGTAATGAACTGCAAGGCCCCCTCGCGCCGGCACGGCATGCGCAAGGCGTACCGGCCGTCGGAGTCGGCCGGCAGCGGACAAACTGCCCTTGGCACCCGATTTCATCACTCCAGCGGCCGGAGATTCGCGCTTTTCGGGTCGAGGCGGAGCACGTAAACCTGGCCGTTGGTATCGACGCCCCAGATCAACTCTCGCCGCGGATCGAACATCAGCCCGTCGGAGCGGCCGTGCGGAAAGGCGCGCGTGGTCCGGCCGTTGCGCTGGTGCGTCGTGTATTTCAGATCGAGCGTTACCCAGCGATTCTTGGCGCAGTCGTATGCCGGCGTGGGCGTGTACACTCCGGCGTCCTTGAGGCCGGCATCCTTGAGAAACGTGCCCATCAGGATCAGGTTGTTGGTCGCGTCGTAGCAGCAGCGGTCGACGTTGGCGAAGCGATCGGCCTTCCGCATGCCTTCGGGCGAGAGGGCCGTGACCACGTAGGTCTTCATGTCCAGCGCCCACATTTGCCCGTTGTAGGGAGTCCCGTAGCCGGCGGTGTTGATGATCAGCACGCGGTCGCTGTTCGTGTCGTAGCAGATCGACGAGTTGTCGACATAGGCACCCGGCAGCGTGTCGCCGGTGGTTTCCAGTTCGATCCACCGCCCTTGCTCATGGTCGAACCGGTGTACTTTGCCGTGCGCATCCCAGCAGACGGCTCCGTGTGGTGTGGCGGTGAGCGTCAGCGTGTAGAAGCAACTGTTGTATTGCATCGCGTCGGGCTTCCGGCCGCGGCCAATCCAATCGGCCAGATCGGGATCGTAAATGTAATAGTGGCGTGGCCGGCCGGCAAAGATCATCTTCTTGCTGGGCGGGTCGTAGGCGTAGTTTTGGTACGTGTGACCGGTCATCCAGGGACGCAGGTTGAAGTTGAAACCACCGGGATAACTCGTGTTGCTATAGAGTTGCCCCAGCGGAAACTCGACTGCAAAGGGCAACTCCCAGCGATTGGTCGAGAAGTGGAAGTGTGGCACGTCGGTCCCGCCGTGGGCCGAATGACCGCCGCTCCAGCGCAGCATCATGTCGCGGTCCGTGTCGATCCGGGCGGTGCCCCAGTCGCGGTTGAGCCGCGGGCGGTAGGGCGGATCGGTGGCGACCCACTCATTGGCCGGCAACTTCGTCAGCCAGGCCTCGAACCGTGCCGCGTCGGGCTTCTCGCCTTGCAGGTAGAAGTCCGGATGGAAGGGTCCGGTGCGGTAGACTCGCGAGTTGGGGGCGACGAGTTTCGACGGATTGCCATCGGCCGGCGACCATGCGCTCGACTCGATTTCGAGAACCCACTGACCGTCGTCCAGATCGAGGTACTGTCCGCCGCAGTAGTCGGTATTGGAGGCGTAGGTGTACCCGCCGGACATGCGGAGCGTGCCGTCGCCCTGGGCCTGGAGGCGATGGTTCGCCCGAGGTGGCGGCGCGCCCTGGGGGTGCCGCTGCATCCATCGCCGCTGGGCAAGGCTGAAGACCCAAAGATCGTTGGTCAGGTAGTCGAGATGATCGCCGCCGAAGAGGACATAGAGCTTTGTCTTGGTGTCGTAGACGAGAGCATCTCCGGCCGGTCCGGCCGCGGCGTTCTGCTTTCGCGGCGCCCCGCAGTTGATCGCCCGGGGCGGCGGCTCGGCATCCAGTGCTTCGGCCGCCAGTTCGAGATTGACTTGTGCGGCGTGCAGTTGCCCCAGCATGTCGGCGGAGAGGACGTTCTCGACCAGCGGTATTGTTGCGACTGATACCTCAAGCAGACGTCGTGCGTAGTCGACTTGCCAGGCGATGTAGTGGTCGTTGCTATCGCCCGGCAGGTCGGCGATGAGCGTTTCGAGATCCTTGCGGAATTGCACCAGCCGCGGCGCGAGCCGGCTTTTGATCGCGGCGGCTTCTTCCTTGCCGGACAAGCCTTTGAAGTAAATAAACCTCGCGCTGGCGAGAATCGATTGGGCATCGCCGCGCCGCTTCCATGTTAGGGCGTGGAACGCTTGCAGCGGATTGCTGGCGCGCAGCTCTTCGTGAATCGGCCGCCATTGGCCATCGACGCGAATCCTCGTGTGCGGCCGCCCGTCGTCGGCATTCTGATCCTGCCCGCCGAAGGCCAGCCCGCCGCCGTCGGGGCCGCGCATTTCGGCTCCCCAGATGACAGGCTGTTTCAGGTCGACGCTCTCCAGGCGGTAGGGGCGCTGTGGTTGCTGTCCGAAACAGGGCGCCGCTGTGGCAACGCAGGCGAAGATCGCTATCGCGCAGTAAACCAGTCGCATGGGAGTGCCTCCTGGTCTTGAACCTTGCTTCCGTCTGCCGCAATTGTTACGAAACCACTGGCTGTGTGCAAGCGGTCCAGTCAGGGGTTACAATGAGCGGCAAGTGTACGGAGAGTGCTGGCAAGCCACGGGAGACTTATACTCATGAATTGCCTTCGCCGGTTCCGATCCGGGCTATTCCTGGTCTGTGTCCCGCAGACACCTTTCGTTCTGAGTCCTTGCGAAGGGAATTTCGAAGAATGATTGCCCGTGATCCTCATCGCGCGTTCCTGCGTTGTATGCTCGCCGCGGTCCGCCCGATGCTTATCGTCGTGACCGTGTCGACCGTTTTGCCTCTGGTTGCGCCTCGTGTGGCGACAGGCCAGGGAGTTCAACTGGCCAGCGACGCTCCCCGGGCACTGTCGCCGGAAGAAAGCCGGCGGTTGTTTCGTCTGCCGGCCGGCTTTCGCATCGAGTTGGTTGCCGGCGAGCCGCATCTGGCCGATCCCGTGGCCATGGCGTTCGACGCTCGCGGCCGGATCCTGGTTTGCGAAATCCACGGCTACAACCTTGAGGGTTACCTGGACGTCCTGGAGCTGAACAAGACGGGCGAGTTGGATACCCAAGTGCGTCGCATTGCGGCCAATGACCACGCGATCGAGCAGGCGGCAGGAGAGCAGTACGGAACGGTGAAGTTGCTGGAGGACTCGGACGGCGACGGGCGAATCGATCGGTCAACCGTGCTGGCCGATCGTTTGCCGCCCTGTTACGGCGTGCTGCCGGCGCGTGACGGAGTGATCGTGTTTTGCGCTCCGGACATCATCTTCCTCGCCGATCGCGACGGTGACGGTAAAGCGGAGGTCCGCGAAACGCTATTCACCGGTTTTGGTGTCGGCGAACTGTGGACACGAATCAACAACCCGCGGTGGGGAGCGGATAACTGGATCTACGGTGTCAGCGGGGCCAACAGCGGCGGCACGATTCGCGGGCCCCACCTTGCCAAGGAGGTCGCTCTGGGGTCGGTCTGTTTCCGTTTCCGGCCCGATGGCAGTGTTTTGGAGGCGGCCAGTGGGAGAACGTCTGGATACGGTCAGGCAATGAACGATTGGGGCGACCGGTTCCTGTGTACCAACCAACAGCATGCGATGCACGTGATTCCCATTTCGCATCGGTACTTGGCTCGCAACCCCTACTACGCGGCCCCGAACCTGATGCGGAATATCTCCGGCTACGGACATCCGGCGCGCGTCTACCCCACCAGCAAACCCGATCCGTGGCGTCGCGCGCGGGCGGCGGATCCGGCGTGGGTCCGTTTCTATGGCCAAGCCGAGGCAACGGCCAACGGCTACTTCACGGCGGCCAGCGGTCAGGCCGTCTACCAGGGCGCGCAGTTTCCGGCGGAATTCCACGGCAACCACTTCAGTGTGGACAACGCCCAGAATATGATTCATCGTTGCCTGCTGACGTCCGACGGCGTCAGCTACGTCGCCCGGCGGCCCGACATCAACGAACGTGCCGAGTTCCTCACGTCGACGGAGCAGTGGTTTCGGCCGGTCAACCTGACGACCGGTCCGGACGGCGCTTTGTACGTGGTCGACATGTACCGGGATATTATCGAGGACTACTCGGCCATCCCCCGGCACTTGCAGCAACGATACATCCGGTCGTTGATCGCCGGTGCCGACAAGGGCCGAATCTGGCGCATCGTGGCGGACGACGCGCTTCGGGCCGAACCGCTCGATCTGGCCAAAGCAACGACGGGGCAGTTGGTGCCGTATCTTTCGCACGCCAACCACTGGCAGCGGATGACCGCCCAGCGGCTGATCGTCCAGCGGCGGGATGCAACGGTTGTCGCTACGCTGCAGGACCTTGTCCGTACGGGGCCGACGCCGCAGTCCCGCCTGCACGCACTCTACGCGGTGAGCGGACTCGATGCACTTACGCCCGACCTGTTGACCCGCGCGTTACAGGATTCGTTCTTCGCCGTCAGGGTCCACGCACTGCGGCTGGCGGAAGGGCGATTCGATCGGCATCCGGAGTTGCTACCCGTCGTACTGCGGATGGTCGACGATCCGCATCCCCGCGTCCGTTTGCAGTTGGCGTTGTCGCTTGGCGAGAGCGCCTCGCTGGAAGCCGGCGACGCGCTGGTTCGTTTGGCGCTGAAGCACGGCGAGGATCCCTGGCTGGCGGCGGGAGTTCTCAGTTCAACCGCCGAGTCGGCGGACCGGTTGCTGGCGGCCATTGTGCGTGACGACACGCCGGCCAACCATGCTCGCGATCTGCTTCATCCGCTGGCTTCGATCGTCGGCGCGCGACGCGACAACCGGCAAGTGAGCGAAGTCTTATCGACGCTCGCGGAGTTACCGGCCGGCGTGGCGACACGTGGCCAGATCGTATGCCTCGAAGGGTTGCTGGAAGGACTCCAGCGGGGCCGGGCCACGGGAATCGGTACGCCGAAGGCCGCGGCCGCGCTGCGGCGTTTGCTGGCCAGCGATGATTCGGACGTGCGCGGGCTGGCGATCCGTGCGGCCAGTCTGATCCGATTGCAGCAGGTCCCCGAGATGAAGGCCATCTTCGACGATGCGCGGCGAGTCGCGCTGGACGACGCTCAAACACCGGCCCGACGCACACGGGCGATCGGTTTGCTGGCCGCGGCGCCGCTTGCCGACTTTCGGATCACGGCGGCCCAACTGCTCGATCCGCGCCAGCCGATCGAAGTGCAGTTGGCAACCGTCGAGGCGTTGGCAACCGCCGATCATCCGGAGGCGGCATCCCTGCTGCTGGAACGTTTCCCCAGTCACACGCCCCGCATTCGATCCGCTGTCATCGACGCCATGTTCGCTCGGCAGGATCGGTTGTCGATCCTGCTGGACGCCGTCGAGCGGACCCTCGTGCCGCGATCCAGCTTGGACGCCATGCGGCGCGAGCAACTGATCCGTAATCCGAAACCGGAGATTGCCACGCGGGCGAAGAAACTGTTGTCCACCGAGACGGGAACTCCCGATCGGCAACAGGTGCTGGCCCGGTACGCCGCGGCCCTTCGGCTGCCGCGCGACGTCCAGCGCGGGAAGGAGGTTTTCGACGAGCAGTGTGCCAAGTGCCACAAATTGGGTGACCAAGGATACACGGTCGGCCCGGACTTGCTGACCGCAAAAACCCGGGCCGACGAGACGCTGCTTTCCGACATGCTCGATCCGGCCAACCAGATCACGGTGGGATACGACCAGTACACGGTACTTACGGAGCAAGGGCGAATCTTCACCGGTGTACTGTCCGCCGAGACGGCGACCAGCATTACGTTGCTCGCCGAAGAGAATAAGGAAACGACCGTCTTGCGCAAGGACATCGACGAAATGGCTGCGTCGACCTTGTCGATGATGCCCCAGGATCTGGAGAAAGTTGTCACGCCGCAGGATCTGGCCGACCTGTTGGGATTCCTGCGGGAGTCGTTTGGTTCGACGAATCGACCACTGGTCGTGTTGTTTGACGACGATGCCGGCTTCCCGGATGTACTGACCGAGGGCGAGGGCCGGCTGCGTCTGGAAAGGGCGGATCCTTACGCCGGAAGGTTGTCGCTGGCCGTCACGCCGCCGCAGAGATTCTCGGCCCGGATCGCCGGCTGGCAGTACCGCATCGCCGAGAATCCCGGCCCGGGCGAATTTCGCTATCTGCGTTTCGCCTGGAAGCAACCCACCGGCGACGGCGTCATGATCGAGTTGGCGTCCGACGGACAGTGGCCCTCGGCCGGCGAGTCGCACGGGCGCTATTTCAGCGGTAAGAACACGACCGCGTGGAGCGCGGTCCAAATCGCCCCGGAGCGGCCGGAAAAGTGGATCCTGGTAACGCGAGACCTATGGAAAGACTTCGGCCCGTTTACCCTCACCGGCATCGCCCCAACGGCCATGGGTGGCGAGGCGATGTTCGACCGGATGGAACTGTTGCGATCGCCGGATGATGCAAACGGCGACAAGCAGTGAGTTGGTTCGCGGAGACGGAGACGATGAATACTCGCTTGCGACCGAGCGGCAATGCCGTACAACTGACCAGTGCCGTGTTGGAATGTTCCGATCCACGAACGCGGGAGAAATGAACCATGCGAACGATCGCCTTGCTGCTGACCCTGACAGCCGTGTGTGTCCTCGTGCTCCCCGAACTCGCCCCGGCCACGACCGTGACCGACGACGAAATGACGACGGCCGGCGGGTGGGTGGCAAAGAGGTTCGTTGACGGCGATAAATCGGGCGAATTGGCGCCGCCGTTTTCCTTTACCTATGGCGGCAAGCAGTCGGCCGAGTTGCTGCCGAACTGGAACCAGTCGCATCGCGTTCACCAGCTTGACGACCAGCGTATCGAGCATGCGCTGACATGGACGGATCCCGAGTCGGGGCTCGCCGTCCGTTGCGTCGCCATCGTGTACCGCGACTTTCCCACCGTCGAGTGGACGCTCTACTTCAAGAACACGAGCCAGACGGACACCCCGATCTTGCAGGACATTCGGTCGCTGGATGCGGCTTGGCAACGCGGCGGCGACGGCGAATTTCTGCTGCATCACGCGGTCGGCTCGCCCGCCAACGGCTCCGACTACGGGCCGCTGGAAACCCCGCTCGGGCCGCGGGCAACCAAGCGAATCGGTGCGGCCGGCGGGCGCCCGACGAATTCCGACCTGTGCTATTTCAACCTGGAGTGGGGCACCGAGGGCGTCATTCTCGCCGTCGGCTGGCCGGGACAATGGGCTGCCGAGTTCGCCCGGGATGAGGCCGCCGGGATCCGCATCCGGGCCGGGCAGGAACTGACCCATTTCAAGCTGCTGCCCGGCGAGGAGGTTCGCACGCCGCTGGTGGTCTTGCTGTTCTGGCGAGGAGACTGGATCCGTGCGCAGAACCTGTGGCGCCGCTGGATGATGGCCCACAGCATGCCCAAGCCCGGTGGCAAGCTGCCGCCGCCCCAGTTTGTTGCTTCCAGTTCGCGAGCCTACCAGGAGATGATCGGGGCGAACGAAGCCAACCAGATCATGCATATCGACCGCTACCTGGAAGAAGGTCTGAAGATCGATTACTGGTGGATGGACGCCGGTTGGTACATCCAGCAGCATGGCTGGCCGCAGGTCGGTACCTGGGCGGTCGACCCGAAGCGGTTCCCTCGCGGCTTGCGCCCGATCAGCGACCATGCGCATGCCAAGGGGCTGAAGACCCTGTTGTGGTTCGAGCCGGAACGGGTCATGCCCGGCACGTCGCTTTACGAAACTCATCCCCAATGGCTCCTGCGACCCACGCCGGGCCGCGAGCATCCGCTGGCCGGCTTGTGCGCGTGGTCGTCCAGCGGTCTGGGCGGCAGCGATCCGTGCGTGTCGCACAACCCGACGCCGAAGACGCGGTCCATGGCGGATATCCGCTGGGAGCCGGGCCGGCTCTCCTTTCATCCGGGGCCGAAAGGCCGGTACAGTGTCGTACGATTCACAGCACCGCAGGCCGGTGCCTACGCCGTGCGGGCTTCGTTCCTGGCCATCGACCGGCGGACGACCACCGACGTCCATGTGTTGCATCGCGGCAAGTCCGTGTTCGAGGGGCCGATCCGCGCGGAAGATGGCAACCAAGCCGCCGAGTGTAATAAGCAATTCACTCTAGCCAAAGGTGACACACTGGACTTCGTGGTGGGATGGGGCAACGGCACGCACATCTGCGATTCGACCGGCCTGGAAATCAAGCTGACCGGACCATCGGGCACCAAGCATGACGCGGCCAAGGAGTTCCGGGCGGCGGACAATCCCGCTGGCCCGTGGAGCTATGGCTATCTGAATCCGGGCGATACGCCCGACGCCGGCACGTTCGCACTGTACGATCGCCCCACGAAGGCGGAAGAACATGGGATGCGGCTGCTGGATCTGGGTAACCCGGCCGCCCGGCAATGGCTGACCGAGCACATCGACAGGCTGCTGACCGGGCAGGGCATCGGCCTTTACCGCCAGGACTTCAACATGGATCCGCTGGCCTTCTGGCGAGCGGCCGACGCGGCCGATCGGCAGGGTATTACGGAGATCCGCTACGTCACCGGCCTGCTCGCCTATTGGGACGAGTTGCGCCGCCGGCATCCGAACATGCTCATCGACACGTGTGCTTCCGGCGGCCGCCGCAACGATCTGGAGACGTTGCGGCGAGCCGTTCCCCTGTGGCGAAGCGACTACGCCTTCGAGCCCGTCGGCCATCAGTGCATGACCTACGGCATCTCGCTCTGGATACCGTACCACGGAACGGGCACCGTGGCTTGTGCCAACGCGGGATACTACGGCGGCGGCCTGACACCGGTGGAACCTTATGCGTTCTGGAGCAACGCCGCCCCCAGCCTCGGCTCGGGCATCGACATCCGCGTCAAGGAGATCGATTACGATGCGCTCCGCCGGCTGATCGGCCAGTGGCGCGCCACCAACGCGAACTACTATGGAGATTACTACCCGCTGACGGCATGTACCCGGGCGAACAACGTCTGGATCGCCTGGCAATTCCACCGCCCGGATCTCGCGCAGGGGATGGTCCAGGCTTTCCGTCGAGCCGACTGTCCCGACGTGACGGTCCGTTTGAAGCTGCGCGGTTTGCAGCCGGGCTCACGCTACGAGTTCAAGCGTCTCGACACCCCGGGTGAGACGATCGTATCGGGCGCGGAACTGATGACCGACGGTTTGACCATTTCCGCGCAGGACCAACCGGGCGTCGCCGTTCTCACGTACAGGCGCGCGGAGCCGCGTCCTTAATGCGCAAGCGGCCCCTACCCTTTGGATAACTCACTCTGGTATACCGCCGGAATGTTCTCTGGCGGGACGTCGCAGTCATTGTAGGGCAAGGCGGACGGAGTTTTTGGGGGGGACAACTGTCTCACGTCCCGCTTCTCCGCTCCGTCGGCCGCTTACACCAACGCTGTTCGATCTCTTCGAGCGTCTTGCCTTTCGTCTCGGGAACCGCGGCGGTCATGAAGACCACCAGTACGACACAGAATCCCCCGTACACGAAGAACGGGAAGCCGTGGTTGAACTTCTCGAGTAGCCACGGGTTTTCATCCAACATCGGGAACGACTGGCTGACGACGAAGTTGGCGATCCACAGGCTGAGGGTGGCGACGGCCATTGCCCGGCCCCGGATCTTCGTGGGGAAGATCTCCGAGAGGATCACCCACGTGACTGGCCCGACCGAAAGTGAGAAAAAGGCGATGTAGCCAAGGATGAAGATCAGCAGACTCAAGCCGGTCCTGTCGACGCAGAACGCCACTCCCGACGCAATCAGGCACAGGCCCATCCCCGTGGCGCCGGCGATCATGAGCGGTTTACGCCCCAGTTTATCGACGGTCCAGATCGCCACGCACGTGAACAGCACCATGCATCCCCCCATGGCAATGGTCCAGACCAACGAAGTGTCGATCGACTGGCCGGCGTTCTTGAAGATCTCCGGACCGTAATACAGCATGACGTTGATGCCGGTGATCTGCTGGAGAACCGCCAGCACCACGCCGATCAGCAGCGCCACTCGCAGGCCCGGCGCGACGATCTCGCGCAAGGTCGCCGGCTCCCGGGCCAGGGCGGTCTGGATTTCGTTCAGTTCGCCTTCGGCGTGGGCGGATCCGTCCACGCGCGTGAGAATGTGCCGGGCCTTTTCAACGCGACCTTTTTCCGTCAGCCAGCGAGGACTCTCCGGGATGAAACACAGCAGCAACAACAGGGCCACGGCGGGCAAGGCCTCAGAGCCGAACATCCACCGCCAGCCGTACCGAACATTCCATGATTCAGCGCCGAGACCTCGCAACGGCTCGATCAAGGAGGCCGCGATTATCTCGGGCGGGGAGGACGCGGTTACGTGCTGGGCGTCCAGTTCCTCCCTCAGCAAATAGGCCATGTGTCCGCGAGCCAACGAGGCAATATCAAGTTCGCCGTCGCATTGGCGGGCCAAGTGCCGGGCCAAAGGATCGACGTCTTCTTTGTCAAGCTTCAATCCGTATTCGCTGAGTTCAACGGCAACCGCTCTGCAAATCGCACTCGAATCCCACTGCTCCTGTTTCAGGCCGAGATCGCGATTGAGCGTGCTCAAGTATTGGGAGCGATCTGCGTCAGAGTCCTCGATCACCTCTTCGAGAGCGGCCGCCATTTGATGAATCGCATTCTGATCAACGGTGTGTCGGTAGGATTCGATCTGCTCGGCGATCCGACTTTCCACGACGGCAGCCGTTCCGTCGTCCAGAACCACTTGGGCAGCCAACTGCTTCACCAGTCGGGATGCCGTCTGGTGATTCAAGGACGTGCCGTGGCTGCCAATGAAGTAGTTGACAAAATAGACGACCAACATCCCGAAAACGATCGCCAGTTGATTCAGCGATACCATGCGGCCCCGAATACGGGCAGGGCTGATCTCGGCGATGTACATCGGGCTGGTCATCGACGCGGCACCTACGCCCACGCCGCCGAGAAATCGGAAAACCACGAACGTCATCAGCGTCCTGGGCAAGGCCGTACCGATCGCGGAGACGAGAAACATGATCGCCGCGAGGACCAGCATTCTGCGCCGGCCAAAGCGGTCGCTGATCGGTCCCGCGAGAATCACGCCGAGCACACACCCGGCCAGCGCACTGGAAGCGGCAAAGCCCTTCATCGCCGGCGTCAGTTCAAAGTGCGTCTGCAGAAACCCGATGGCACCGGCGATCACCGCGGTGTCGTAGCCGAACAACAAGCCGCCTAGCGTGGCCACAAGCACTACGAGCGTCAGATAGACCATGCTGCCTCGCTCCAGCGGCGGGTCGTCGGACAATCCTTTCACAAGAGCTCTCCTCGTCAGTCGGTTTTGAAACGGTAAGGCGCCGATTTCATTTCGGCACGTGGCAGCCGGCTTATCGCCGCGGAGCCACGGGCCAGACCTTCAACATTTCCTCATTGCCCTCGGGTAACTCGAAGGGACCGGGGAAGGGGTTGGCGGCGTTTCGCTTGTTGCCGAAGTAATCGGCATCGAGGTGGTAAGGCGAGCCGTCGGGCTGTTCATAGGGTACCTGAGGAATCTTCGCCTTGCCGAGCAGTCTCGTGGTGACCAATGGGCGCCGACGCTCGGCCCATGATTCGTCGAGCGTGATCCGTAGATACACGCCGTCGGGCTTTGCCACCAATGCAACGCCGGGATTGAACTTCGGCTGTTCGAGCGGACGGGGCTCCTGCTTCGACGGCTTGGCCCCCATGAGAAAGACATTGCCCTCGGCGTGGATTGAGTCGCCGAACCTATCGTACGCGGACAGCAGGCCGGGATGGCCGATGAAGATGTTGCTGTAAAACCGGTCGTCACCGCCGGGAATACTCTGAAGCCCCGCCACTTCGGTCGAGTGCGGTTTGTGGAAAGGTGTTTTGCGACCCTGGGGCCTGATTTCGACGTCACCCGTCGAGAGATTGTGGACGTAGGCCCCGCCCTGGGACCAGTCACGCAAGAAACGTGGGGAGAGAAACAGGTTGTTATCCACCAAGAACGGTCCGTGATTCACCTCCATAAACAAGTCCTGTGGCGAGTTGTCGTGCAACAGATTGCCGGTAACTCGCGTGCCTTGGGCCATCCAGTCCAGCCAGATGCCTCCCAGGCCGCCGCAATGGTGGACGTGGTTGTGGCTGATGATGGTGTCGATTGCGCCGTGGAACTTGATCCCGGCCATTTCGGCCCCGCCGAACAATCCGCGAACGTTAATGTCGTGGATCGTGTTGCCGGTGACGGTGCAGAACACGGCGCCCATCGAGCCGACGATCCCCGCCTGTTCGCAGTGCGAAATATGGTTGTTGCGGACGACATGGTGGCCGATGTTGTCTTTCGACCAGCCGCGCGCCAGCGCGCGTTCAATGGTTTTGACATAACCCTCGGCGGTGTTGGCCGAGGTATTGTCGAACTCGTCACCGTGCTTGCCGAGCGTTACGCCCGTGCAGGTCGAGTATCGGATCGTGTTGTTTTCGATGATCCACCCCTTGGACCAATGCGTGCCGATCAGGCCGATTTGCTCGGCCGTGGGCGGCGCCCAGGGCGTGGCGGCGTGCTCCAGCGTGAACCCGCGCACGGTGATGTAGTTGATCCCCGGATGTTCCGGGTAAAACACCGTCCGCCGAACGTTGATCTCTACCCCGGCTTTGTTGGGATCGACGCCCTTGAACTGCGCCCAGATCGTCGTGTCGTCCTCGTCCACCTTGGCAAACCAGCGAGGTGTGTCGCCGGTTGGCCGATGCACGTCATCCAGTTTGGCCGCTTCGGTCAGCCAGTGGCCATTCAGGTAGACCGCACCGGTATGGTGCTCGCGTCCCTTGGCGTTGAACCAGTCACCGCGAATCCGGTCGCCGTACGGATTGAAGTCGCCGAAGAACCGGTTGCCGATGGTGACCTTCCAGGTGTCGCGGTTCACCTTCTGCCAGGTTTTAATCACTTCCGATCCCTTGATCGCAACCTTCTCGCCCGTCGCGGCCTGGTAGACGATCCGCTTGGCGTCGGACGTTCCCCCGCGCGGCGGGTTGATCCGCTCGCGGTAAACTCCCGCACGTACGGTAATCACGTCGCCGGGCCGCGCCAGTTCAGCCGCGGCGGATATCGTTCGCAGGGGTCGGGACGCCGAACCGTCGTTCGTATCGTGGCCGTTCACGGAGACATGGTAATGCTTGCCGGCCGAGGTTTCCGCCACGCATGTTTGATCTGCCGCGCAAAACGCGGTGAGCACGACACACAAGCCGATCCGTAGCAGGTTCTTCGAGATACACATGCTAGCAGGCTCCAAAGAAAACCGAGGGCTGGACATCGCTTTCCCCACCTAAAGGTACTCGCAAATGACACGCTTGTCGAGCCATCGGCCGGCTTTCGGAACGCCATCGTGACGAGAAGCGACGTTCAGGATATTCTCAACCGTCGTGGGAGAGAGCGTAACGGACCGCTACGCGCCGATGTATTTCGCGTAGACGGTTCTTGCGGTGGGGACGTCGTCGGTGCCGCCGATAATGGCGCGGCCGTCGGGGAAGACGGTGAGTTGGTAGTCGTCCACTTCCAATCGCAGCAGGAACGCGTTTCGGGTCACTTTGCCTATGCCGGCAAGCTGCTGGGCCAGATCGTCCAGGGCAAGCCGCGGCTGGCCGGGATGCGTCAACTGCACGGCGTTGCGGCCGCAGAGCACGGCCGTGTGGCTGCCCGCCTTGCCCGAGAGCCAGGGAAACTCCCCCCCCTTGCACGTCGGACACTCGACCTGATCGCGCAAGGCGCCGACGTCGATCTGATGGATGCGGTTGTCCCACATCTCGACGACCGTCAGCATGCGCGAAACGGCGTCCCGATGGCCGCTGAGGATCTTGATCGCTTCGATCGCCTGAATCGACGCGATAACGTTGACGATCGGGCCCAAAATGCCGGCCGTGTCACAGGTCGGCGTGGTTCCCGGTGGGGGGCATTCGTTCATCAAACACCGCAGGCAGGCGGTCTCCCCGGGCAGGATCGACATCGACTGCCCTTCGGCGCCGACACAGCCGCCGTAAACCCAAGGCAGGCCGAGCTTCACGGCCGCGTCGTTGAGCAGGAATCGCGTTTCGAAGTTGTCGGTTCCGTCGACGATCGCATCGACGCCCTCGCAAAGCGACTCGATGTTCGTATGGTCGACGTCGGCGACGATCGCTTCGATTTCGATCTCGGAGTTGATCGCGCGGAGTTTTTCCGCGGCCGCGGCCGCCTTGGGCAACCCGGCGGCCACGTCGTTTTCATCAAACAACACCTGCCGCTGCAGGTTGCTGGTTTCGACGAAATCCCGATCAACGATTCGCACCCGGCCCACGCCGCCTCGCACCAGCGTATTGGCCAACACGCTCCCCAGCGCCCCGCACCCACAAACCAACACCGCGCTGCCGGCCAGCCGCTGCTGTCCTTCTTCCCCCAACGGCGGATACCGCATCTGACGAACGTAACGCGAGAGATCGGTCATGGGTTTATTCCTCCCTCAACACCTTCTCCAAAAACCGCCCGGTGATGGACCCTTCGGCTCGCGACACCATCTCGGGCGTCCCCTGGGCGACGATCCGGCCCCCTTCGTCGGCGGCGCCGGGACCGAGGTCGATCAGGTAGTCGGCCGACTTGATCATTTGCAGGTTGTGTTCCACGACGATCAGCGAATGGCCCACGGCCAACAGGGCGTCGAAGCAGTCCAGTAATTGTACGATATCGAAGAAGTGAAGTCCCGTGGTCGGCTCGTCGAGCAGGAACAGACATCGTCCCCGCTTGGCCCGCGACATGTAACTGGCCAGCTTCAACCGCTGGGCTTCCCCGCCGGAGAGCGTGTTGGCCGGTTGCCCCAGGCGGAGGTAATCGAGTCCCACGTCGATGAGCCGTTTGAGCCGGGCCTGCACTTTCGGGCGGCCGCGGAAGAAGGTAAACGCCTGGCGAACCGTCATCTCCAGCACGTCGGCAATGCTGCGTCCGCGATACTTCACGGCGAGAATCTCCGGCCGGTATCGGGTGCCGTTACACTGGCTGCAGCGCATGTAGACATCGGCCAGAAACTGCATGTCGATCTGGATATGCCCGTCGCCCCGGCAGGCCGTGCAACGGCCACCGTCGGCGTTGAAGCTGAAATGGCCGGCCGTGTAGTTGTGGGTTCGCGCTTCGACCGTCTCGGCAAACACGGCCCGAATCTCGTCGAACGCCTTGAGGTAAGTCACCGGATTGGATCGCGGCGAGCGGCCGATCGGGCTCTGATCGACCAGCACGACTTCGTCGATCTGACCGTCGCCGTAGACGTCGTCGTGATCGTACGGCTTGGGGGCGTCTTTTCGCAGCCGTCGGCACAAGGCCGGGTAGAGCGTGTCTTGCATCAGCGTGCTCTTCCCCGACCCGCTCACCCCGGTCACCAGGCAGAGCAATCCCAGGGGAAACTCGACGGTGATGTTTTGCAGGTTGTTTCCCCGCGCGCCGGCCAGTCGAATCCAGCCGTGGTTGGGCGGTCGCCGCCGGCCCGTGGTTCCGACGCCGCGGCGTCCGGCGAGATAGTCACCGGTGATACTCTCGGGCTCGGCTTCCATTTCCGCCGGCGTTCCCTGGAAGACCACGCGCCCGCCTCGCTCACCCGCCCCGGGGCCGATTTCGATGATCTGCTGGGCCGCCCGAAGCATGGCCTCTTCGTGTTCGACGACGACCACCGTATTCCCCCGGTCGCGCAGGTCATTGACCGCGGTGATGAGCCGATCGATGTCGCGGGGGTGCAGGCCGATGGACGGTTCGTCCAGCACGTAGAGCATGTTGACCAGGCTGGACCCCAGGGCCGAGGTGAGGGCCACGCGCCGCGCTTCGCCGCCGCTGAGCGTGCGGACCGTGCGGTCGAGCGTGAGGTAGTCGAGCCCGACCGCTTCGAGGTATCCCAGGCGTGCCCGCACCTGGTCGAGCATCATGCGTCCGACTTTCTTCTGCCAGGGGGTCAACTTAAGCGAGCGAAAGAACTCGGCCGCGTCGCGAATCTTTCGTTGCGATACCTCGGCGATATTCAGTCCACCGACCTGCGTGGCCAGCGCCTCGTCGCGCAATCGGGCGCCTTGGCAGTCGGGGCACATGCGATAGCTGCGCCATCGGCTGAGGAAGACACGGATGTGCATCTTGTACTTGCGACGTTCGAGCCAGGCGAAAAAGCCGTCCAGTCCGCCGAATTCCCGTTGCGGCACGCCTTGCTGGATCAGCCGCAACTGCTCGTCGGTCAAATCGGAAAACGGCACGTCCACCGGCAGATCGAAGTCGGCGGCCAGGGCCAGCAGTTCTTCGAGTTCGTGGGCGTAGGCCGGGCTGTTCCAAGGAGCAATCGCCCCGTCGCGCAGCGACTTGCCCCGATCGGGCACGACCAAATCCATGTCGACGGTGATGATATTGCCGAACCCTTCGCACCGCCCGCACGCGCCCAGAGGGCTGTTGAAACTGAACAACCGCGGCTCGGGCGTGGGATATTCGATTTGGCAATCGTCGCAGAAAAGTTGACTGCTGAACCCCAGGCGGCGCCAACGGCGGCCGTCGATTTCGGTGTCGATGCCCTGGCGATGCGCCGGCCGTTCTAGTGCATGGCCGTTCTCGGCGAAGACGCAACAACGTCCCCGCCCCTTGCTGAAGGCCGTTTCCAGGGAATCGCGAATGCGCTCGGTCGCGGCGCCGCCGGCCGAAAGCCGATCGACCACGACGAACAGACCGTCCGCCTCCACCTCGCCGCGGTTCGGTCCGGCCAGCGGCTCTTGGTCGAGCTGAACGACACGGCCGGCGGCGATGACGCGAAAGAAACCGTCCTCCTTGAGGCTCGCTTCCACTTCGTCCAGCCGGTCTTTTTCGACCGCTTGAAGCGGAAAGGTCACCATGTACCGAGTACCCTCCTCCAGGCCGGTGAGCACTTCGGCAACCGTTTGCGGCACGTCGCGACGCACGGCCTGTCCACACTTGCGGCAGAACACGTCGCCGATCTTGGCGTAGAGCAACCGCAGGTAGTCGGCGATTTCGGTGGCCGTGCCCGCGGTCGACCGGCTCGACCGGCTGGTATTCTTCCCCGTCACCGCCGTGGCGGGAGGGATGCCGTCGATGCGCTCGGCGGCCGGTTTCTCCAAGCGTTCGAGAAACT
>CAYUIQ010000005.1:0-2488 GCA_964444795.1 uncultured Planctomycetaceae bacterium | reverse complement strand
ATAGGCCGAGAACGTCTCGACGTAGCGGCGTTGCCCCTCGGCATAGATGGTATCCAGGGCCAGGCTGCTCTTGCCGCTGCCGCTGAGCCCGCAAACGACCACCAGCTTGTGATGGGGTATGTCGAGATCGATCCCCTTGAGATTGTGGACCTCGACCCCCCGCAGAATGATGTGCCTCGACGCATCCGTCAACGAGTCGTCTCCCTGTTGGCCAGAATCACAAGTCGCGAAACTTGTAGTTTATCACACGGCCGACCCAGCGACCAGTGCCGGCTGGTCCGCACGCGCCCCCACTTGCCACCCGTGACACGGGCCGATCTACTTGGAGGCATGGAAGTGCATGGAAAGCGGGTGACGGTAATGGGCTTGGGCCATTTTGGCGGCGGGGTGGCCGCGGCCCGGTGGTTGGCCCGGCGCGGCGCCCGGGTGACGGTGACCGACCTGGCCGACGAAACGGCGCTGGCCGATTCGCTCGCCGACCTGAGCGAAGTGCCGATCGACACGTTGGCCCTGGGCGGCCATCGCGAAGAACATTTCCGCCGTGCCGATCTCGTGGTCGTCAATCCGGCGGTCCGGCCCGCGGACCCCTGGGTCAAGCTCGCCGAGGAGGCGGGCGCTAGGGTCACTTCCGAAATCGAGCTCTTTTTGACCCACTGTCCCGCGCCGGTGGTCGGCATAACCGGCACCAACGGCAAGTCGACCACCGCGGCAATGATCGCGGCAATGTTGCGGGCGGCTGGACGGCGGGTCTGGCTTGGCGGCAACATCGGGGTCAGCCTGATCGAACAACTCGACGCCATGCGAGCGAACGACCGCGTGGTGTTGGAACTGAGCAGCTTTCAACTCGCTCGTTTGGGTCCCGCTGTTTCCATGCCCGAGGTAGCCGTGATCACCGGCTGCTCGCCGAATCACCTCGACTGGCATCCCGATTACGCGCATTACGTCGCTGCCAAACAGCGGATCCTCACCGGCCAGTCGACCGATAGCGCGGCCATTCTCAATACGTCGGACGCCGAAGTATCGACTTGGCGCCCGGCGGTCCGCGGCCGGCTGGTCCCTTGCGCTTTGGCCGAGGAGGTCCCCCCGCTTTCCGTGCCGGGCAGGCATAACCGGACCAATGCGGCCTGTGCGATGGCGGCGGCGATGGCCGCCGGATGCCCGCCGGCGGCCGCGCGACGGGCGCTGGCGTCGTTTCGACCGTTGCCGGGCCGGCTTGAGCAGATCGCCGAGATCGCCGGCCGGTGTATCTACAACGATACGGCCGCGACCACGCCGGAATCGACCATCGCCGCGCTGGAGACGATGGATGATCCACCCTGGCTTTTGGCCGGCGGCGCCGACAAGGGGGTACCGCTGGACCGATTGGCCGAGACGATCGCCCGGCGGTGTCGAGGCGCGGCTTTCTTCGGCAGCGTCGGCGACCGGCTTCTGGAGAGTCTCGCCGCGACCGACGCCCATTTGCCGGCCAACGGCGTCGAAACGATGTCCGAAGCGCTCGATTGGTGTTGGCGGCGCAGCGGTCCGGGCCACGCGATTCTGCTATCGCCGGCCTGCGCCAGTACCGATCAGTTTCGCAACTACCGCGATCGGGGCGAGAAGTTCGCCGCAATGGTTGGCCGGTTGTCGCCCGTCGCGAGTCAAGAGTGATGGATCGGGTGTCACGGGCGCGGGCGCCAGCGTGACCTCGTTCCCGCGAAGAGCATGGAAACCAAAACGAACGGATCGAACGCGCCGCGAGTGCGACGACCTGGGAGAATTTGCGCTGCGGAGGCGCAAGTCCTCTTGACAAAATATTCATGGCTGTTATAGAAGACGTTTAGTTGCGATGGACTTTCGAGTTGATTGCGACATGACCTCGAGGCGGACGGCTGTAAAGGTGTCCTTGTTGGAGACCGAATCGGCGCTGGGAGTCGTCACCTCGGGGTCTTTTCGCGCATGGAGCGAAGTTATCGAGCAAAGTTTTCGTAACAAAGAACGCGGAACACCCAACTCACGCGAGGCCCCCCGGCAATGAGAACCTTACCCATGAAAGTCGTGCAATACGAACAGATCGCAGCCATGCCGGTTGAGATGGACGGGGCCGTCGGCTGTCGGATCCGTTGCCTGGTGGGTGAACCCGACGGGGCACCCAGCTTCAGTATGCGGCAGTTCGAGATCGATCCCGGCGGCCATACTCCCAAACACACGCACGGCCACGAACACGAAGTATTCGTCTTGGAAGGCTCGGGGACCGTGTTGGAGGATACGACCGAACACGCCTTGCATGCCGGCACGGTGGCATTCGTTCCGCCCGGAGTTGCCCACCAATTTCGCAACACGGGCCCCGGACCGCTGAAATTCCTCTGCCTTATCCCGCATCCGCTACGAGGCATGATCGATACCTGCACCGCCGCCTGCGGCTGCGAGTGAGTGGGAGTTTAGCAGCCCGTTGAAAAAGGGTGATTTGTGGAGGGTGCCTGGGGTCGAGCGCAGCGAGCCCCCAGAAAAC
>CAYUIQ010000004.1:0-107805 GCA_964444795.1 uncultured Planctomycetaceae bacterium | reverse complement strand
ATGTTTACCGTGGTAGTAGAGGCCAACCCATCACTACCGACGCCCTCGATCCGCCCATGCTCCGACCAACACGACTCATCGCCGCCGGACTTCTCATCGCCGCGTTGCCACCCGCCGCGATGGCCCGATGGTGGACCGACTCGACGGGCCGATATCGGGTCGAGGCCGATTTGGTCGAGTTGGTCGACGACACGGTCCGGCTGAAGAAAGCCGACGGCTCGATCGTTTCGCTGCCTTTGGAAAAGCTCAGCACGGCCGATCAGGAACACGCCCGCCGCGCGGCCGCCACCGGAGCGATCCAACGTTATCCCCGCGACGCGAAGGCCTTCTACCAGCGGGCCGTTTCCTTCGGCAACGAAGAGCAGTGGGACAAGGCGCTGGCCGACATCTCCGAGGCCCTGCGGCTGGATCCCGACTATGTCGAAGCGTATTGCGAGCGGGGGCTCATCTACTGCCGGCAAGGGAAACTCCGCGAGGCCCGGGCGGAGATCGACGAGGCGATTCGGCGGGCTCCGGCCTTTGCCCGGGCGTATTACGATCGGGCTTATGTCCATGCCAAAACCGGCCAACTCGATGCCTCGATCGCCGATCTGGGCCGCGCGATCGTGCTCGAGCCAGAATATACGGAGGCCTACTTCAATCGGGCCTTGGCCCGGGCGAAGAAAGGCCAATGGCCGGCGGTGATCGAGGACCTCGACGAGACGATCCGGCTCGACGCCGAGCATGGCGAAGCCTTTCGCAATCGAGGGGCCGCCTACACGAAGACGGGCGAGTTGGAAAAGGCCCTAGCCGATTTCAGCCGGGCGATTCTGCTCGATTCGGCCAACGCGTCGGCCTTTACCGATCGGGGGGCCGTTTACGCCAAGATGGGCCGTTTCCAGAATGCCCTGGACGACTTCGACATGGCCCTGCGTCTGGACCCCGAGCAGGCCGAGACGATGGTCCGCCGCGGCGCGCTCCACATGAAGCAGGGCCGAATGTCCCAAGCCCTGGCCGACGCCAACCGGGCCGTGCGCACCGATCCCGAGCTGCCGGTGGCCTATCAATTCCGCGCCGCTCTCTACGGTGCCATGGGCCAAGCCCAGAAAGCGGAAGCCGACCGACGAAAGCTGGAGCAACTCGCCGGGCAGCGCCCGTAGCCCTCGCAGCGGGCTTCCGGTCGCTCACCGACCGGGCTAACACGGCATCACAGGGCAATTGTCGCCGTAGAACGGAACTTGTTCCGTTTGCGGCAATCGTCGTTATGGGTGTGGAAGAGAAGACCTTCGCCTGCGTAAGACGCAATAGGTATGGTTCTCGATTCTGGATCGCGGGAAACGGAACAAGTTCCGTTCTACGAGCGGCGCGAACGTTCCTGCCGGGCCTCGCTGGCGGACCTACGTGGAAATCACCCCCCCACTAACAGGTGCAATCGCATACCCGGGAATAACCACGGGCATTAAGAAATTCCACGGAAATTCAGAAAAAAAGTGGCATTATCCGTGTTTCTGATTACATTGGTAGGTGTAAGCATGGGACGCTCCCGTTACGCGGGCGCGTCGGGGGGTTGAACCGGATCAAATCACTCTTCAATCAACAGACAAACGACGGAACCAACAGAGAACGGGGCGACCAGACGTAGCGACGCGTGAGTAACAACGACGGAGACGAGGCAACACTGTCGGAAACTCACTGACACTTCCATCGCTTTTCCAATCTTGGAGCACTCGAACCATGATTGGGAATTTGGTCCGCCGGGTGGTCGGACAACTGGAACTCACATCTATTGCCCTTTGTCTTTGAAGGAGTCGTCCCATGACATCTCGATTCCGTAACCTTGTCTTTCTGGCGGCTGCCATCTCGGTGGCAGTAGGCGGCGTAGCGTACGCCGGACCCTATGACGCGGCGGTCCTGGGCGACAACCCGTTCGTTTACTATCGCTTCGAGGATGCCGCCGGCCCGACGGCTACTGATTCCTCGGGCAACAGCAACAACGGCACTTACTTCAATGTCACGCTTGCGGAACCGAGCGTCACGACCGAGTTGGGCAGCGCGGGGCTGTTTTCGGTCGGCGATGCCCGTATCGACCTGCCCTCGCTCGGGTCGTACAGCCAGCACACCGTGGAGTTGTGGATCAACAACGATTCACTCGGCGGCCTCCGGTCGTTGTATTCCACGGATACCTGGGGCACCGACGGTAGCGGCAGCAGCCTCCACTACAATCTCAGCGGAAACAACATTGAGCACGCGTTGAACAACGGCAATCCAAACAACGTCAACACGAGTGGCAACCCGATTCAGACCGATCAGTGGTACCACATCGTTACCACCTACGATGCGACCAGCGCCGGGGACGTCGAGACCTACATCAACGGCGTCAACCAGAACGTTGGCGCCCACGCCTCGGCGGCGAACATCAATATGACTACCGGCGGCGAAGTGGGCACCTGGAACCTCGGCCGGGAAGTCCAGGGACACATCGACGAGGTTGCATTCTACGACCACGTGCTGACGCCGGCACAGGTGCAAGCCCACTACGACGCGGCCAACATCCCCCCGCCACCGGCCGCACCGATTGACCTTAGCGGCCTGCTCGGCGGCGACCTGACCGACCCCGAGAATGACGGGGCCGCGGACGCCGACATCAACTACAACGCCACCTTCACATCTACCGACGAGCCCGCATTCGGCGGTGGTGAGTTCTCCTTCAACGTGTTCGACAACCGCGTAGGTGGCGGCAACGATAAGTGGTGCTGCAACGATCCCGGCGGCGACGGGCATCAGTTGACGGCCCAATTCGATGCCGGACCCCAGGTCTTGAGAACCTTTACCATCACTTCATCAAACGACTCGCCCGGCAGAGACCCGTCGATTTGGGAGGTTCAGGGCTCCAACGACGGCACGAGCTTCACCACGATCTACAGGCACGACACCGGGTCCATTTGGGGCGCGACCCGCAACAGCACGAAGGGCTTCGTGGCCGGCACGCACTTTGACGAGCCCGCGGCGTATGAGTACATCCGCTATGACGTGGAGGACACCGTCAGCGGCGGCCACGCGCTGAACGAACTGGAATATTTCGACTACGTGTACGAGCCCCCGGGGCCGGCGTTCAACGTCGAAATCTTCAACGTCGTCGGCGGTGGTGGGTCGAATGACAACGACCTCAACAATACGAACGAGACCATGGTCATTTGGGACCACCTGGACGCCAACCCCGGCTTCACGGGCACCACGCCGGACCTGGGCGGGAAGATCTATAACGTCCAGAACAACGTTCCCGACGTTGAGATCGGGATCGACTACGGCGGTGGCGGCGGCAATTTCAGTCCCACGCTCAACTACAACACGATCAACGATGACGGTCCCGGTGGTGGTCCCGGCCCGATTGGCGGCGGCGATGACTTCTCCGTCAAAGCACACGCCTTCGTAAACATCCCCGAGGGCGATTGGTCGATCATGGCAGCCAGCGATGACGGACGCTATCTGACGCTGGAGGACGTCATCTTCAACGGGCAGGGCGGGCAGATCAACATGGGCGGCACGGGCGAAAACTTCGTCGGTTTCAACGACCCCACCGGCCACAACAACACGGTGGGCACCTTCACCGTTGGGCCCGGTGGCCTGCAGACGGAGTTGTACTCCTTTTTCTTTGAGCGTGGCGGCGGCGACTCCTTCGAGATCGCCATTAAACTGGGCCTCGACACGAGCATGGGTGGACCCGGCGACGGATGGGCAATACTCACCGACGGCCTGCACGGCTGGACGGTTTCGCCAGAGTCCTTCGCGGTCCCCGAGCCGGGGTCGATTGTGCTGATGGTGCTGGGATTGCTGGGGTTTGCGGTCTATGCCCGGCGGCGGCGGTGAAACCGAGGTCGGCCGGAAAGAAGCAACTGGAAATCCGAGAAGGGCTCCGGCGGATGGGTCGCCGGGGCCCTTTTCTCGTTGCTTGCGCTGTCCCACCAACTCTTTCAATGGTGGCACCGGATCCGCGACGGCATCCGTTCCCACGTAGCCACGCTCTCTCAACGGGCTGGCCGCCCTTCCCCCGCTGCGCCCTCCCGTCGATCCTTGCTCTCGCTGGTGTGGACGTGTACCCCGAAATAACCATGGCCGTTCTGAACTTCCACGGAAATTCGGAAAAAAATGGCGTTGTCCGTGCATTTCTGATTACACTAATTACGCTGGTTAATGGAACCGTGGGGCGTGCCGGGCGGTCAAATCATTCGCAAATCAACAGACAAACGACGGAACCCAACAGAGAACGGGGCGACCAGACGCAACGACGCGTGAGTCACAGCGACGGAGACGAGGCAACTTTGTCGGAAACTCACGTTCACTTCTATCGTCTTTCCATTCTGGGAGTACTTGAACCATGATAGGTAACACATCACGACTACGGCCTACCGCGGTCACGGGCTTCGCTCTCCTGGTGCTGGCAGCCGGCGGCGTGGCGCATGCCGGACTTTACGACGACGCCGTGCTGGCCGACAACCCATTCTTGTACTATCGCTTCGAGGAAGCCGGCGGCTCGGGAACGGCCATCGATGCGGCCGGCGGCGACCAGAACGGCACCTACTTGGGCGGCGTGGTGTTGGAGCAGCCCAGCGCCATGCCCGACCTGGGCAACTCGGGCCAGTTCCTGGGCACGGACGAGCGTATCGACCTGCCCTCGCTGGGGTCGTACAGCCAGCACTCCATCGAGATGTGGATCAACACCAACGGTCTGGCGGGTGGCTGCTGCACCTCGCTCTACTCGACCGACACCTGGGGCACCGACGGCAGCGGCAGCAGCCTGCACTACAACATTAAGAGCGGCCGCGACATCGAACATGCCATGAACAACGGTGGCCCGAACAACGTCAACACCCCCGGCGGCCTGATCCAGGATGGCAACTGGTATCACGTTGTCAGCACTTATGACGCCACTGCGGGCGGAGCGACGAAGATCTATGTTAACGGTTTCCTTCGGGCCGACAGCGCGCACACCACTGGCAACAACCTGAACCTCACTACCGGCGGCGAAGTTGCCGCGTGGAACGTGGGCCGCGACTTCAAAGGGAATATCGACGAATTCGCCATGTACGATTCCGTCTTGTCCGAGACTCAAGTCCAGGCGCACTACGTGGCCGCCATTGCTCTGCCGGAGATGCTCTCCTACTGGAATTTCGACTCCAAGAGCGGCACCACGATTCCCGACCAGATCGCCGGTTCGACGCACGACGGCACGTTGATCGGCGGGGCGGACATTACCACGGGAGGCCAGGGCGTTGGCGGCTCCGGCGAGGCAATGGTCCTGGGTGCCAACGGAGATTATCTCGACGTTGCCGACCCCACCACCTATGACTTCAACTCCTCGTTTACCTGGCACGCAATGGTCAAGACGGACGACAACTCCGGTGCCATCTTCTCCAGGAATCCCGACGGTACCGCCTGGAACCAGGGCTCCAAGGCGCTGTTTGTGCGCAACCGCGGCGGCAACGGCGAAGTCGAGTGGGACTCGGGCTGGGTCGCTAATCCCCGCACCAATACGGCCGTGAACGACGATGAGTGGCACCAAATCATTGCCACCTTCGACGAGTCGACCGATCTACTTCAAATCTACGTGGACGGGCAACTCGAATTCAACGGAACGCACGACGCGAACCGGTTCAACGAACACACCACCAACCACAACGGTGGCTTCGCCGACACTAGCTTTACCATCGGCCAAGCCGACTTTTCCGGCGGGCTGAGCAGCCTCGACGCGCTGGTGGGCTTGATCGACGACGCGGCCCTGTTCGACTTGGCCCTGACCGACCATGCCCTGAACGTGCTTATCCAACAAGGGCCAACCGCGTTTCTTCCCGCCGCCTCCGGCGTCCCCGAGCCGGGGTCGATCGTGCTGATGGTGCTGGGATTGCTGGGGTTTGCCGTTTATGCCCGGCGGCAACGCAAGGCGTAGCTGAATTCGTACGAATTCAGAGAATCTGTCCACGCCCGGGGGTTGCATCCCCCGGGTCCGCGGGGCGGTTGTCGGCATGGCTCGAACTGCCGACCCACGGGGTGCTACCCGTGGGCGTGGTCTGTGTCGTGCCGTGGCCGAAACGGGGGACTGCCCGATTGCATACGATGGCCCCCGTGCGGTATGATAAGGGTGCTGGTTGTCTTGCTGCCGGGTCAGCCGCACGAGACGATGGACCCCCGAAACGGGGCAAATCGCTTCGGGGCGAAGGAACGAGAAGCCTTATCGTGGCCCAACCTGCGCAACGCGGGTTTACCGTGGCCGGACTGCTGGTGATGATCGGCATCCTCATCGGGCTGTTGTTGCCGGCCGTGCCCATGTGTTGTTCCGCGACGGCTCGACGCAGTTTCCGACCGAAAGCCGAACTTCGATTTACTCAGACTACCGGCCGTCCGCGACAGCGGCCGAATGACGGAATGGGAGCAGTAGCCGTGAACCGATCTTTCTTGCGAAACGTCGCCGGGGCCAACGTCGCTTGGACGTGCGTCGTCTGCGTTGCGGTCGTCCTAATCACCGGCGGCTGCGGCGGCGGGAAGGAAATACCGCTGGGCGAGGTCTCCGGCACGGTGACGTATCAGGGCAAGCCGGTGACCGACGCGATCGTGCATTTCCTGCCCGAGAACGGCGCCTCCGCCGCCACGGCCGTGGTCGATTCGGAAGGCCGTTACACGCTGTCGACTCATGAAACGGGCGACGGGGCGGTCGTCGGCAAGCACAAGGTGTGGTTCTCCAAGCAGGATCCGCCGGGCGGCCCCGCTCCGGCCGCGTCAGACGAGTCGTCTCTTCTGCCCGAGAAGTATCGCGGCGAAAAGAACTGCGCGAAGATTCCCGAGTTGACGAAAGAGGTCAAAGCGGGCTCCAACACGATCCCTCTGGAGTTGAAGTAGGCCCGGCCTCTGATCTCCGTACGATGGCCCTCCGAGGCCGTCGTTGCGTCTACGCCGCTTCTTTTCGACGGCCTCGGAGGGCCATCGTACAACGCTCGGGTGCCACGCAGTTTCCGATTTCCCTCGCAACGCCGGACGCAAGTGCCCGGCCTAACCGCGCAAACCCCGCATCAGATCGACGATCCGCTCGGCGGCGTGACCGTCGCCGTAGGGACTCTGGTCGATCTGGCAGGCGGCGTATGCTTCCGGATCGGAGAGCAGGGTGGTTACGCCCTGGACGATCGTCTCGGTCGACGTGCCGACCAATCGGGCGGCCCCCGCGGCGACCGCTTCGGGGCGCTCGGTCGTGTGACGCATGACCAGCACCGGCCGGCGTAGCGACGGGGCCTCCTCTTGCACTCCGCCGGAGTCGGTCAGCACGAGTTTCGAGCGGTCCATCAGCCACACGAACTCGGGATACGGCACCGGGTCGACCAGCCGGATGTTGGGCCGGTCGCCGAGAATCCGGAACACCGGCTCGCGAACGTTCGGGTTGAGATGCACCGGATAAAGGAATTCGACGCCGCCGAACCGGTCGGCCAGCGTGGCCACCGCCTCGCAGATGTTGTCGAAGCCCGTGCCGAAGCTCTCCCGGCGGTGACCCGTCACCAGCACCATGGGCCGATCTTCGAGCATGGCGTATTTTTCGATCCAGCGGCCGGCTTGCGCGCGTTCCCGATCGACCGTTTGCAGCAGCGCGTCGATCACCGTGTTGCCGGTCACGTGGACCGTTTGACGGGAGAATCCTTCGGCCAAGAGTACGTCGGCGGCCTGTTGCGTGGGAGCACAATGCACGGCGGTGACGATGTCGGCGACGCGACGGTTGAGTTCCTCGGGCCAGGGCGCCTGGAGATCGCCGGTTCGCAACCCGGCCTCGACGTGTACGAAAGGTACGTGGCGGTAGAACGCGGCCAGCGAGGCGGCCATCACCGTCGTCGTATCTCCCTGGGCGACGACGCAATCGGGCTGCGTGTCGACGATCACCTGATCGATCGCTTCAATACACCGCGCGGTCAGCCCGGCCAGCGTTTGATCCGGCCGCATCACGTCGAGCTGCCTATCGGCGACGATGCCGAAGTAGTCGGTCACCTGGGCCAGCATCTCGCGGTGTTGTCCGGTCAGGCAGACGATCGGCTCGACGTCGTCCCGGCTTTGGCACTGCCCAACGACCGGCGCCATCTTGATGGCCTCGGGTCGCGTACCGAAGATCAGCAGCGGTCGTAATGTGCTCAACGGATCGGCCTCGTGATGGACAATCTTGGCTCCGTCTTTCGACTCAGCCGGGCGGTATCTGCTTCGTCGCCGGTCCCACCCGGTAAACACGGACTACGTGGGATTGCTCGTCGAAACGACGCCGGGCGATCTGGGCCCGCAGTTCGGACGGCCTGCCGGGGAATCGTAGCACGGGGTCCCAGATATTGGAACCGTAGACGACCCAGCAAGCTTCCGCGGGCAGTGTCTTCGTTTCGTTCCAGAACCGCACCGCCGGTCGAAAACGCTCGGGAAGATAGTATTTGGTGCGCAGCTCCATGTTGGCGAGGATCGATTCTCCCGGTTCGGCCGAGGCCGAGACGACGCGGGCCGCTTCGCGGTAGTCGTGCCGAGAACCATCAATGAAATGGCTGGCCAGCTTCGGAGCCAAGAGCAAAGCGACACAGGCGTACCAGGTGAGAATCAAACGGCGCGAACCGAGCCGCACGGCCACTTGTTCCATGGCATAAGCGGCGGTCATCCATAACGGCAGGGCAAACAGCAGGCCGTAGCGAGGGTTCCAGACCGGCATCAGTAGCGGTACGGCCGCGGTGAAAACGACCACACCCGCCGCCACGCCCGCCCACCAGCACATCGGGCCGCGATGTTTGGCCGCCACCAGACATAGAACCGAGCCGAAGACCGAAAGCGCCAGTGTGGGAACTCCCACGTGGGCGACGAACGAAACGAGCGGGTTGGTCCAGTGCAACCCGGCGCCCGACCAGTCGCCGGCGATCGGCCGAACGTGGAACAGGTAGATGGGCAGACACACGGCCGCCGCCAACAGCGAGCGATCCAGCACGCGGCGCGGTATCCAGCCGGCCGGGTAGGCGACCATTGCGGCCGCGGCGCCGACGCCCACCACGATCAGGATCATGCTGTGGGAAAGCATGGCCGCGGCGGCGCCCAGCGCGGTCAGCACGACCATCGTCTTGTCCTGTTTGGGCGACCAGACGGCCATCGTCGTCAGGACCAGGAAAAGCGTGGCCGTGGTGTAAAACCGATTCTGTGCGGCCAGCCATACGAGCAACTGGCTGCCGTCCAGCAGAATGACCAGCCCCACGGCAAACAGCAGACTCCGCTGCCGCCATCCGAAAACGAAAACCAGGGTCACCGTCAGGATACCGCAGACGGCCGACAAGAGCCGGGTGGCCGGTTCGCTCGGTGGAAGCACGCTCAGCAGAAGCCGCTGGGCCGTATACCACACGGGCACGAGTCGCGGCAGGCGCCGGGCCAGACTGTCTTCGGAGTGGCGGTCGACCTCGACACTCGGGTCAATCTTGCCCATCTCCGCCAGCGACGCGACTTCGTCGGTATCGAACGGCCACTGGGCTATTCCCCAACATTGGAGCCCCGCGGTGACGATCATCACCACGGCAATCGCCGCCACCCGACCGGATAGGCGTACCGTCTCCCACGCGGGGCCAAGCAACTCCGCTTCAGCGTCAGACGTCACGACCGGAGCGTCGGACATGCTAATCTCTATTCCCTGGTCCCTAGTCCCCAACCCCTAATCGCTACCTCCCGAACCGACGCCTCAACATCAACCCGAGCGTCTGCAACACGGTGCGGCCAACGTTCATCTTGCTCACCCCGCCTTTCTGGTCGTATCGCAGAACGAGCGGGACCTCGCTGAAGATTGTGCCCATCTTGTGCAACTTCAGCAAGATATCGACCATGCAATGAAACCCGGCTTCGCTGACAAAGTCGTCGCCGTATCGGGAAAACGCGTCTTTGAGCAGTCCGGCGCGATACGCCCGATAGCCGCAGGTGTAGTCGCGAACACCGGGAACCGGAAAGACCAGTTGAAAGAGCGTCCGGGCGCCGTTGCTGAGCATCCGTCGATGCCAGGGAACGCCCATCACTCGGGCTCCGTAGCGATAGCGCGATGCGATGACCACGTCGTTGCCTTCGCGGACCTTGCGAACCATCGACCCGATCAACCCCGGCGGGTGCGTGTTGTCGGCATCCAGGGCAACGATCACGTCGCCCGGGCGGCTCATCTCGGTGGCCGTGCGCAAGCCGTCGCGAATCGTCGCACCAAGCCCCTGATTCACTTCGTGACGTTCGACGCGAACGGGCATCCGCTGGGCATGAGATTGGGTCACCTCGATCGAACGGTCGCTACTCCCGTCGTCCACGACAATCACTTCATAATCAAACCCGTCGTCGGCCATCGCCCGGGCGACTCCCTCCAAGAGCGGGCCGAGGTTCTCCTCTTCGTTGTACGCGGGAAGAACCACGATCACGCGGCGGCTGGAATCGGACGAGGAACTTTCCTCGGCGGGTTGGTTTTGGGTATTCATCAAGTCTGTGGGGGAGTGGGAGAAAGGAACGGTCGGGATAACGGGCAAGGGATTGCTGGAGGGGGCTTTTGACGTCATCGGGCTATTATCCGTAGAATTCGCAGGAAAACCAGAACAGCCGGAACCACTCGTTCGGGGGGTATGCATCCCGGTCGTGGCAGTGGTCTTCCCAAATATAAGTCCGTCTGAGCCAGACGCAAGCCCGGATTATTCATGGGTTTGTAGCTACGTTCGCCAGAACGTGGGACATGGTAGAAATTGCTCACGGACGGAACGAGGTAGAGGCTCGCCACGAGGTTGACGGCACACCGCCAGCGCAGAGGAGGAGAACGCCCGGAAAGATCGGCCGAGGGACCGCTGGGGCCCGTCTACAGCCCGGCTCGGCGGTCGTTGGGGGCCAATTCCTGCTTGTACAGGTCGTAAGTGATGTCTTCCTGCACGAACACACACCGCCCGTCGGCGTAGGTCACGTGGACACCGCCCGGGTGATTGCTGGAGGGCCGGGCGTATTCCATGTTGTTGGGATCGGTCCCCTGATCGTTACAGCGATTAATGCGGCTACACGGGTTAGGGCTACTTCGCCAAGTCGTTCCCACGCGCTGCTCTTCGGCGTGCGTCCAGTGGCCGGCCTGAATGTTCTCGGTCAACATGACCGTCTGGCTCGCCCCGTCCGGGATCAGGTCGATCTGAGAGTTGATTGGCTGGGCAACGTTCCGGTTGTGGAAAAGCCCGGTGGCCTGGGTGTCTCCGTCGCCGGGTTGGCCCGTGTTGACGACGTAGCTCATTGCCTGATCCGCGAAGGTCTCATCGCTGGGGCAAATGAGTACTGCCAGTTCGACCGCCGGTGCACCGCCCTCGCGCCACTCTTCCCAGAGATCGGTTCGTCCCATGAATTCCAGAATCGGTACGACCCAACCCACCGGATTTGCGTGCTTGGGGATGGTGTTGACGTAGCCGGGCAGGTGCTCCCTGCGGTTCTCGAACTGAATCAGCGCCTTGGCAAGTTCGCCCTGATTGTTCGTGCAGGTTACCTGCCGGGCATTCTCCACCGCGGACACGACCGCTGGAATCAGCAGCGCCATCAACATGCCGATAATGGCAATGACGACCAGCAATTCGACCAGCGTGAAGCCTTGACGCTTTTGGGTGGTCATTTGAGTGCCTCCCCTCCCTTTTCGTCGATTTCGACCCTGTAGCCCTCATCTGTTATTTTCGCAGAAATGCCTGGCAAACACCAGCCTTCTTGGGAAAAATCTGGCGCCTGCGGGCCGCTGGGCGGGGGACTCGCGATGCGGCTGGAGGGGGACTTCCCGGCCAAAATAGCCCTCCTCCGAGGGGCCCTCCCCCCAAATGCCACGAGTCGCGACCCCAACCGACCCTGCCCACGTAATACGTACGCGGGGGGAATTCGGCCGGTTCAGCCTTTTTGCCGTGAAAATGCCTGGATATTTGGCCGACTATTTGAGACAATCAAAGCACGGGCTCAAAGGGCGCCGCCGGGGGCAGGGAATCAGAGGGAGACTTATTATGAATCGTTGTCGACGAACAGGTTTTACGCTCGTTGAACTGCTGGTCGTCATGACGATCATCGGGGTGTTGATGGCGCTGCTGCTGCCCGCGGTGACCGGCATGCGCGAAGCAGGCCGGCTGACGACCTGCGAGAACAACCAGAAGCAGGTCGCCGTCGCCATGTTCCGCTACGAGGCGCAGCTCCAAAATTACCCGGGCTACGTCAATGAACTGGACGGCAACCGCAACGTGAGTTGGCCGGTCGTCTTGTTCCAGTACATGGGTCGGGCGGACCTTTGGGAACTCTGGCGCGACGGCAACCAAAAGGAGGTCTACATCGAGACCTTGATCTGCCCCTCCAACCCGCCCGAGCAAATCTCCGCGGGAGATACGTCCTTCGCTTACCCGGGCAATTGCGGCATGCCCGGCGATAATGACCGCGCTCCCCACGGCCTCTTGCACAACCACGGAACCGGGGTCAACCAAGCCAATCGCACGTTGGTCTCCATGGATTTCGTTAGCGGACACGACGGAGCGACCAACACGCTGATGCTGACCGAAAACATCGCCGCCACGAATTGGACCAGCACGAATGAAGCCCGCATCGGCGTCACCTGGCAAGCCTCGGGCGGATTGGGAATCAACGACGATCAGGAGGGCAATCACCCTCGCCCGTCGTCTTATCACGGCGACGGCGTGATGGCGTCGTATTGCGACGCGCGTCAAAAGTTTCTCAGCGACGACATCGACTACGCCGTGTACGTCCACCTGATGACTCCCTACGGCAAGGGAGCCTCGGAGGCCGCCTCGCTGCTCCAAGGCAAACCGCTGGACGACGATGATTTCTAAAGGGGGATGATTTCTAAGAAGTCGTCCACTTACTTCCCCGCCAACGGCAACGGCCGGAAATCCGCGTCGTCTTTCCACCGGAGATTCTTCTTGCCCCGATGCGTGCCGAAATAGGGGGCGTTGGCGTCGATCCAGGTGACGATCTTGATGAACTCCTCGCGGGTGAGATTCGCCCCGCAGGGATCGCGGCGGATCCGCTCGACGAGTTTGCTCCGATGCGACCCGAACGTCAGTGGCAACTCCGGCGATACATTGGCGCTGCCGTAGCCGTCGTTCAGATGGCTGACTAGTCCTCGGTCGATGAAGTTCTCGTAGGAGCGGTCGTACAACTTGGTCAACTCGCCGGAAAGGTCCAACTCGCCCCGGGGCAGATGACCGGGCTGTGGGCTGCCGTGGCATCCCATGCAGTGCCGGTCCAAGATCGGCCGGATATCCAAGGCATAGTGTACGGTGCGAGGACCGCGATCACCCGGCTGGGGAAAGAGCGTTTCGGTGGGATGGCTTAGGGCCGTTGGATTGGCGGGTCTCGACGGGGGAGCCCACTTGCGCCGCTCGTGGCAGCCGATGCAGGATCTTTTTTCGCCCGGCATCAAGTTCACGAATGTTCGCATCCGCTGCAATTCCATGTAGTCTTCATCGAGTGCCTGGAAAAAGAGATTCTTCTCGGCCGGCACGGTGAAACGGGCCGAACCGTCTGCGTGGACCGTGGCGATGCCGTGGATCTTCTTGATGTTGACGTCGGCCCGGAGGCTGACCGCCGATGCCTGTAGGCCCGCGCCGTCGCCCTGTTGGCCCGACCGCCATCCGTCGTCCCACGACACGCCGATCGCCTCCATTACCCGCAGGTACTTGACCCTTCCTCGCTCGATGCCCGTCAACCCCCGGTACACGTCCTGCAGGAACAGCGTAGCCGGCTGCTCGGCCGTCGGTTGGTTCGTCTCGGCGACGGTCTCGTCCGCACGGGCAACCGGTGGAATCTTCACGGGTTTGCGGCGAGGCCGAAGCGGGGTCGGCTGGAAGCAGGAGATGTCCGGGTCGCGATAAAGCTCGGCCCGATTGCCCCACGCGTCCAACACATAGATCCCATAGCCCGTCGGCTCGTGAGCTTGCGGATGGGGGTTGTGAGCGACGAGAAAGAGTTTTTCCGAAAGCGGGTAGGGCTCCTTGAAGTAGCCATGCGTTCTGCCGCTGGGGTGATGGCTCATGCCCGGGTAACCGAGTTCGGGCGTGATGTTGGTCATCGACTCGGCGGTACGCCGGTTGAGACGATTGTCGACCAGCACGATCGGGCCGACCGATAGCCCGCAGTGTGGCGCGGCGACGGTCACAATCCGCTGGCTGCCGGGGATGCTACGGGCGTTGATCATCCCGGCCGGCAGGATAATGTCGTTCTTGTACACGTGGGCCGAACCGCTGCCGTCGGGATGCATCGACCAGAGGCTCTGCACGTTGCCGAATCCCTTGTCGACATACTCCCATCGCGTATAGATCACCCGACCGTCGTCCATCACACAGGGCGTCATTTCGTTGACCGGTCCGCCGGAAAGGCAGCGCGGGTTCTTGCCGTCGGCGTCCATCACGTACAGCGACGTGACCGTCGAGCCGAAACAGAAGACCCGCCGCTGCGATCGCGTGGAGGCGAACATGATCTTGCCGCTGGGCAGGTAACACGGATCGCAATCCTCGTAGCGGAATCGCTCGCCGTAGTGGGCCGTCAGTTCCGCCTCTTCGGGCGCGTCGAAGGTGAGCTGTCGCAGGCCGGTGCCGTCGATGTTGATCTCGTAAATGCGGTAGCCTTGATGTGCCGACCTCTTGTAGGCAAAGACCAGCTTCTTTGCATCGTAGGAAAGGTCGAAACGGCCGAACAGCCCGCCGGCCAGTTGCGGCGCGATCTCCGTGACCGTGCCATGGGGAGCGACCGGCGAGAGGATACAGAGGTTGCCGCCCATCGTCTGGCTGCCGTCCCAGTGGTCGCTATAGATGTGGCTGGACCGGTAGGTGAATCGTTTGACGAACAACAGTTTGTCGAAGTTCAACAGCGGATGGGCGAGCAGGGCTTCGCGCCGTAGCGACTGAAGCGCGTCTTCGGGCTGCTGCTGCTTCTCCAACGCGGTCAACCGCTTGAGATACTCCGGTCCCTTGGGATACCACGGGCCGCAGTCTGAAATCACGTCCTCGACGGCCAGCCGTAGCGTCGCGACGTTTACACTGCCCGGCGGCAAGAAGGCCGTACGATAGACGGGCGGGATTCGGCCGACTTTGGCCATGGGGCCGGCCTGATCCCAACCCAATTCGTAGCGGGCCCTTTCTCCACCTTGGCTCCGCGGGATCTTCAGTTCGGAACCGGCCGGCTTCCAATCTTTCGGAAAGGCCACCGGCGACTCCAGTCGCAAGGCGAGCACACCCGGCGGCGACGCGGCACGCGTGAGCTTCAGCGTGTGTTTTCCTTTCGTGACCGAGAGCTTGGCGGCCTCCTCCCAGTCGGCACCATGGCGGTCCGACACGGGTCTCGGCTGCGCGTCGTGTACCTTGGGCCGTCGATACGGATAGGGCAGCGAGTTGCCGGTCGCGTTTCCGCAACACGTACCTACCTTTCGGCCGTCGAGCCATAGTTCCACGGGCCGTGGCTCGGGAGAGGCGTAGCGGACGTGCAGTGTGTAGGTCGCGTCGACGGGAAAGTCGACGTCATATTCGACCACCCACGGTGTCCGATTCCCATCGCCGGCCGCGAGTTCCGGATAGGTATCACGATAATCGGCATATTGGCTCGGATTCGCGTAAACCCGGGCGTTCCCCCGATCGAAGGTCCAGGCGGCAATCTCGAACGATCCGGCCGGTTTTTCCTCCGTTGGAGCCGCCCGGGCGGTCGCGTCCCAAGAAGAAAGGCACGCCACGGTGAGTAGCGCCCACGTCAACCGGTGACATTCGATTCTCATCGCAAATCCCTCCGCGGTAGAGACCAATGGGTCGATTCGGTGATTTTACCATCCGGTCGGACTCGCGTCGACGTGGGTTTCGTTACCCGGGGCGTTTCGCGGTAATGAGGGAATGGTCGCCGATCGACACATACCGCGAAGCGGTTTGTGTTGGTGGGCAATCGTTAACCCTCATCAACCTATCCACCCCGCTTCACGATCCGGCAGCCGAACACGCCGCCGGCCATGCTGCCGGAATTCGATTGGAAGCGGACGGTGATCTTGGCCTTGTTCTTCGTGAGTTCTTCCGGAAGCGGATGCGTCACGTCGAAGAATTCGTCGGGCTTCTGCCGGTCGAGCTTCTGCGTGGCGATCTTGCGGTCGTCGACCAGCACGTCGAAGGTCCGGCCCACATCGCTGCCCCAGTACGTGACCATCAGGTCGACGGGTTCCTCCGCGGCGATCTTCAGGTCATAAGAGAACCAGCCGCCCGGGTAAGCGTGTCGCCATCGCCGGCCGTTGAACGGGCCGGCCGAGGACTTTTCGCCCTGGAAGTTATGGTCCCGTTCGGGCTGCATCTCGGGAACGACCTCGTCGACGGTACGTGCCTGCAGTGCTTTTAACCGCCGCTGCTCGGCTTCATACTCGGCTTGCTTCTGCTGCCAGTCTTCTTCGGTGAACAGATCCCAATAGACCGTGTACCGCTGATGGTGTGCTTCGTGGAAGGGGATCAGCGACACGTCCTCGGGCCGGCCGACACCGGTGGTCTTGAACTGAAGCGATTCGCCGGGAACCCGCTCGACCCACTCGGCGACCGGTTTGCCGCCGGCGATCAACACCGGCACGTCCGGCGTCGGCAGGTTTGCATAGGCCTTCTGGTTTCCCGAATAGGGCATTTCATCCGTGAATCCGTCTCGTCCCAACTGGCCGGCCAAGACAAGCGGCCCATACATGACGGCGACTTTCTTGGGGTTGTTCGCCATCGGCTCGACGCGCAGGCTCATCGGCAGCGTGACCTCGACCACGTCGCCGGCGGTCCACTGCCGGTCGATTGTCAGGTAGCCGCCGCTTTGACTGTCCGCATCGACCTTCTCGCCGTTGACCGTGACCGTCAATGACGAAGTCGCCCAGTACGGGCGGCGGATCTTCAGCACAAGCGGGACCCGTTTCTCGCAGCTTAGGACAAAGCGAGTTCTCGGCTCCTCGGGAAATCGCGTCTCTTGGCGCACCTTCAGCCCCTTGGCTTTCCACGTCAATTCGGAAGCGATAAACAGGTTCACGTACAGGCTCGCATCATGATGGAAGTAGATGCTATCGCCGTACTTCACGTGGTTCTCCAGCCCGCTGCCGGTACAGCACCAGAAGCTGTCGTACGGCGTGCCGTAGGTATGGAAATGGCCCGGCTTGAGCGAACAGAAATAGATCGTCATGCCCTTCTTCGGATCCTGGGAGGCGAGGATGTGGTTGTACAGGGCGCGCTCGTAGTAATCCGCATACTGCCCGTCGGCGGTCCAGGAGAACAGGTGCCGGGTGAGTTTCAGCATGTTGTAGGTATTGCAGGTTTCGGCGGTCGTCGGCGTGAGATGTTTCCATAACTCGCCTTTGCGGCGAAAGTGTTCGCCCTCGCTGTTGCCGCCGTTGACGAAGGACCGATCCTGCGTGACCACTTTCCAGAAGAAAGCGGCGGCCGTGCGGAGATCCTCGTTGGCGGTCAACTCGTATTGCCGGGCGGCGCCGATGATCTTCGGCACCTGGGTATTGGCATGCAGGCCTTCCAGGCGGTCTTCGCGCCGCACCAGCGGATCGATCACCTGCCGATCGTTGAAGCGGCCCGCCAGATCGAGATACGCCTGTTTGCCCGTGACGGCATGGAGGTCGGCCAGCGCTTCGTTCATGCCGCCGTGTTCGCAGCGGAGCATGGTCTGAAACTGCTCGTCCGACAGCTTGCCGAGGACGCCACCGGCCCAATCGGCCAATTCGGTGACGATCGTCTTGGCCTTGTCGTTGTCGCAATAGCGATGGGCGTCGAGCAGCCCGGCATGTAGTTTGTGCAGCGTGTACCAAGGGACCCATCCGCCGTTGAGTCCGAAGTTGGCGGGCTTGATATCCCCGGCCGCGACCTCGGCGAAGATTCGTTTCGCTTCGGGGATGCCCCCCACGTAGCCGTTGCCGTGTGCCTGCTGACAGAGGGCCAATTCGTCGACGATGTAGTTGACCCGATCGAGAAAACGCCGGTCGCCCGAGGCGGCGTACATCATCGCACAGGCCGACAGGTAGTGCCCCAGGATATGGCCCGACACCCCGCGACTCTCCCACCCACCGTAGATCTTGCCCTTGGGCTTGAGGCCCGCATATTCTCGGAACCGCGAAAGAAGCCGGTCGGGTTCGAGGTCCAGCAGATATTTTGCGTCGCGGTCCATGGCCTTTTTGAACGGCCCGTCCAGAAGCCGCACGTCGTTGAGGCTGAAGGCATGGGCCTTGATCGGGGCCCTGGGTGCCACCACGTCTTTCGTTTCGCCCTGGTCCGGCAGGGACACGCGGGCCAGCGGACCGGTTAGAATGACGACCGTCAGCGGGATCAGGAATCTGTTCATCTCTCGAACTCCTCAGGAGGCCCGTGCTTCTCAAGAAACTGTATCCGATGATTCTACCGTTCGATCGGACACGCGTCGATCCAGAGGACGGATTGGATGACGCGATGTGCGCCAATCGGCCGATCACTCTTTGGTTGTCGTGTCTCTTCCACGCACTGGTTCAGCCTCCAGTTCGCTGTCGTCGAGCCTGCGAACCCGGATGTTGCGATACCACGTTTCACTCGCATGATTGGCATGGGACTGAAATCCGATGGCGCCCGACGTGGCAATGCCGGGCTCCTTTTCGGTATAGTCGACCGTTTGCGTACCGTTGATCCAGATACGAATCCGCGGCCCCTCGCAGCGAACACGATAGGCGACCCACTGGCCCGTTTCGATCACTTGCTTGGGATTGGCATGAGCGAGCATTCGGGCGCGTCGCACTTCGTCGTACAAGCAGCCGTAGTATTGCGGTCCGAGGTCGGCCTGATAGCCGCTGGCCTGGGTTCGGCTTGAGCGAAGCTGGATTCCGCCGTTGGGGAAGTCGGACCCGAGGAGCCGCGCTTCGAGCCGGAGCTCGAAGTCGCCGTACTCTCCCTCAAGACAAAGATAATCGTTGCCGCGGCCGATCGCCTTTTCCAGACTGCCGCCGACAATGGCACCCTCTTCGACGCGAAATACCTTGCCCGGCTGTTTCCACCCCTTCAGCGAGGTTCCGTCGAACACGCGCGTGAACCGGGCTTCTTCCTTCTTCAGCCGGACGCCCTGGCGGGCGATGACGAGTGACTTCTCCGCATGGGCCTTCAGGGCCGCGTCGGTCGAGAGTTCAAGCACTTGCAGCAAAGCCTCCTCGGTTTGCTCGGGCGCTTTCATGGTAACGCGGTCGGCGATCTCCACGATCGTCACACAGGCCTGTTGTTGGAGGTCCGCCTCGCTTAGAAGCGATGCGGCCAAAGACAGACCCTCGGGCACCGGGTAGCGTCTTATCACCTCGAAGACGAGCGTTTTGTCGTCGCTGCGTTGGGCGATGGCCAGCGTGTTGCGGCAGACGGTCATACGCTCGTCGGGCGTCATGTTCAGTTGCCGGGCGATGCGAACGTAGCCGCGCAGGGCGCGGACCTTGTACTTGCCGTCGGGCAGCGTCTTGGCCAGGTCGAACATCGCCGGCGCGGCATCGGCGGTGAGCCAGTTGCCGAGCAACCGGGTCCCGGCGTCCCGCATGGCGTCGTCGCTGCTCTTAGCCGCGGCGACGACCGTCTTCAAGGCCGTCGTTCCGCCAACCGACGTGAGTTGTTCCAGCAGGAAGACTCTTGTGGCGGTCGATCCGTCGGGCATCGCGGCCGCAAGCTTCCTGGCACACTCCTCTTGGGGCATCCGCACGCAGGCCGATTTCAACGACGCCCGCACGACAGCGGCATCGTCCGGGTCGCCGGCGGCAATCGCCAGGGCGATGAAGTCGGCAAGATGTTCCAACTGGGCCGTGGAACCCAGGGCCTGGATCGCCGGTACGCGGACCGTCGCGTCGGTGCCACGGGCCAATTTCAACAACGCCGGCGCGGCCGCAGCGATCTTGCGCCCGGCCGTTACGTCGATGGCCATTCGCCGGGTCCCGGCGTCGGCGCTTCCCAGCAACTCGACAATCGCCGCGTTGATCTGGCCGCTATCGAGCACGGCAAGTGTCGCACGGGCGTCGGCGGCGATACGCTCGTCGGATTGCGTGGCCGCGGCAAGCAGCACGGGCACGACCGTCGCGTCGCCCAAGTGGGCCAACGTCCGAATCGCCTCGATGCGAACCTCGCGATCACCGGAACCGGCCGCTTCCACAACCGTCGGCAGTGAGACCTTATTGCCAAGATCGCCCAACGCAATGAGCACCAACACCCGACGCTTGGGCGACTGCTTTTTGAACTGGGCCACCAGCGCGGCCGAGGGGTCGACGTCCAACTGTCGGGCGACCTGCAGCGCGAGGCGAAATCGGGCCTCGTCGTCCGACGCGAGTTGTTCGACCAGCCGGGGCAGCCCGGCTTTTCCTTGCGCAAGAATCGCAGTGGAGGCCGCGGCCAATCGGACGTGCTCCGGCAGGTTTGCCTCTTCGACCACGTCGCACAGGGCCACGGCCTTGTCCGTCTCATTCTGCCGGGCCAGACTTTGGGCGCAAATCAAACAGGCGTTACCCACGGCGGGGCGTAATTCCGGCGTCGCGGCGGACAGCGTCTTCCGCAGGATATCGGCCGCCGCGGGGGTTCCTATATGCCCGAGCGCGCGGGCGGCTGCCGCGGCAACGGCCGAGTCGTCGCCGCCGAGCAATTGCGCTACCGAATCAATAGCCGTCGCATCGCGGCGCGCGCCGATCGAGCCCAACACACCGATCAGCCGCTCGCCTTCAAGCCGGGAGAGTGCTTCTCGCAATGCGGCGCCGGCCGCCGGTCCGGGAATTCCTTCCAACGCTTCCCGCGCGTAGGCCGACAGTTTTTCGTCGGTCAACAACTCGGCCAACGCGGGCACGGCGCTTTCGTCGCCGACGATCACCAGCCGCTGACACGCCTTGGCCTTGTCGAAGACCGGTGCGTCGGCCGAGTTCAACACGGCAACCAATGGGGCCGTTTCACCCGTCGGCGAATCTTGCGCAGACAATATTTCGGGGGCTATCGCCGAAAGACATGCAACCAGAATAGACGCTATGAAGTACCGAATACGATTCATGGCCATTGTCCTTATGTGTTTTCTGTCCAGGTGAGGTATCGGTCAAACGGCCCACGGCTGGCGTTCCGATCGGCTTCGCAGCCGGTTCGCCTCTTCGTCGCCGACGAACATCTCGGTAACCGGATCGAACTTGAGCTTGCGCCCGAGTTTCCAGGCAATGGCCGCCGCGTGGCAGGCGATGTGCGACTTGCGCATCACGTCGGCGTTGGCTGCCGTGCGGCCGCGCGATTTCACGCAATTGAAGAAGTCGCGCACATGGGTTTGCGTGGAGGTCCCGGTGATGGTCGGATTCGGCAGCTCGGCTCGAAGGGAATCGAGGGAAACGGCAATTCGGCCCGTGTCGCCCGTCTCGACCCAACCTTCGTCTCCCTCAAAACGAACCGGGCAGGTTCCCAGCCCGAGCCAACCGCCGCGTCGAAGTATCAGCTTCACGCCGTTGGCGTAACGGCAGGCGATCGCATTGTCGTTCGGCATATCGATCGGTTCGTACTCGATCGGCGTCGTGCCGTCGGCGCCCGCGCCCGCCTGGCAGAGATCCAGCGTATGGGCACCCCAGTCGAGCAGCGTGGCCCCGGAATCGAAATCGTAGTACCCCCGCCATCGGCCGTCGACGTAGGCCTGATTGAAAGGCCGCCACGGCGCCGGGCCGAGCCACATGTTCCAGTCGACGATCTCGGGATCCGGTTCCGGCTGGGCGGGCAACCACTGGTGACTATCGCGTAGCGCATAGATGGAAGCATGAAGCGTGTGCAGATTGCCGAGCTTGCCGGTTCGCGCCAATTTGATCGCATGGATGAAATTCGAGATACTGCGGCGCTGCGTTCCGGCCTGGAACACGCGACCCGTGCGGTGAATCGTGTCGGCCAGACGGCCGGCCAATTCGATCGAAATGGCACACGGCTTTTCGCTATAAACATCCTTACCCGCCTCGGCCGCCAGCATCGAAGCGTGCGCGTGCCAATGGTCACCGGTGGCGATCAGCACGGCATCAATGTCGTCGCGCTCGAGCAGTTCGCGAAAGTCGCGATACGTGTCACACTTGTCGTCGCCGTTGCGCTGGTCGGCCGTCGCTTTGACGGCCGTTCGTCGATCGGCCCGAATGTCGGCGATTGCCACGAACCGCACGTCGGGCAGCGGCAGCATGGTACTGAGCACGTATCCTCCGCGGTTTCTGATACCGATGCCGCCGAGGATGATCCGCTCACTGGGCGCGACGACACCGCCGCGGCCCAAGGCGCTACTGGGGATGAGGACAGGCGCCACGGCCGCGACACTTGCCCCAGCCGCGTTCTTGAGGAAACGTCGCCGCGTAAGAGCCGATGCCGTTGAATTTGTCATGGTCTTCCTGTCGTTTTGGAGTACCCGCGAAATCACAAGTTCGTTCTACTGTAGTCAATACCGTCGCCTTTGCCTGGCATGGCGTCCAGCACGCCCTGCAAGAAAGTCCTTTCTTTAGTGGCTTGGTCGACTGCGAGTGGTCTCTTTTCCAGTACGTCCTCGGCCAAATCAAAGAGTCGTCCGTCGCCATAGAGCTTGTACCGCTTGTTTCTGGCCCAGCGTGTTTCAGAATGGTGGTACTTGTTGTCATAACGGTTGCTATAGGGTCTCGGAAAGTAGTAGTTAAACAACCATTTGCGCGGGTTGCCTTCTTGCCCCTGGCATGGCGCCCAAAAGGAACGTCCGTCCAGTTCCATATTCTTGGGCAGGCTCGCACCCGCAATATCGGCCAGGGTTGGCAGAAAGTCGGAGAAATCAATCAGATCCTCACATACTTTTCCGGCCGGAATGCCCGGCCCGACAACAATCAACGGAACGTGCGTGCCGTGATCCTTGGTATAGCCTTTGCCTCCCCGGATGGTTTCGCCATTGAGCGTTGAAGACAGTTGCTCGTTCGTTCCATTGTCGCCCGTAAACAGGACCACCGTACTGTCCGCAAGCTCCGTCTCTTCGAGGGTATCGAGGATTCTTCCGATGCAGGTGTCCATGTGCGTTACCATATCCTCGAAATTACGCTGATGATCTTTGCTCTTGCGGTCTTTGCTTCCCGGGGCTGGTGGGAATGGGGAGTGGACGAGAGTCATGGGGAAGTAGAGCAGGAACGGCTTGTCACTATCCGCATTCGTCTTAACGAAGTCTGTCACAAACGAGGTGAAGAGGTCCGGGCCGTATGCCTCCTTCGTAATGGGAAGAGGTTTGTCATGGATGGCGATGGGCGTATTCCAGTACTGTGGCCATTCTCCGATCAGCCGGCACACGTCCTCAAACCCCGCGTCCTTCGGGAAGAGCCCCAGCTTCTTCTCCAATTGCCATTTGCCGGCGAACCCGGTGTGATAGCCCTGGTTCTTGAGCACATGCGCAAACGTCGTCTGCCCTTTGGGAAGCGTTCCGAAGTCATGGTAGTTTCTGACGTTGTCCAGCCCCGTCATGATCTTAACGCGGGACGGCGTGCAGAGCGGCGTGGAATGACAATTCGTAAAACGCACGCCGGACGCCGCCATTTGATCGATGCGAGGCGTCTTGTACTGATTGCTGCCATAGCATCCAAAACACTCATATCCCACATCATCCGCCATAATCAGGATGATATTTGGTCTCCGCGTTTGCTCCGCCGCAAACAATGAACTGCGGGTCAGAACGAGGATAACCAACCCCGCCGAGACCGCGTTGAAAATAGCGAGCCGGATCTGGTTCCAGTTGTTCATGGTATCTTACTCCTGCTGCCTACGTCTTGTTGTTCGACGATTGCGGTATGCATGGCCAACGGGGCAATGTGGCGATCACAAAAGACACCATGGTTCGCGATGGGAGCGGAAGTAGATGCCCGAGTTGCCGCTCGTTCAGACGTCGCAGATTTCGACGGCCCGGGCAAGCGACGCCAGGGGATCGCCCGTCGGTACAAACTCGTGGGCAACGTAGCCGGTAAAGCCGGTCTCCGCGATAGCCCGCATGATCGCCGGATAGTACAGCTCCTGGGTCTCGTCGATTTCGTGCCGGCCCGGAACGCCGCCGGTGTGGTAGTGGCCGATCAGGTCCTTGTGAGTCTGGATCGTGCGGATAACGTCGCCTTCCATGATCTGGGCATGGTAGATGTCGTACAGGATCTTGACGTTGGGAGACCCGACCCGCGTGCAGACCTCGACGCCCCAGGCCATGTTGTCGAACATGTAGCCCTTGTGGTCGACCTTGCTGTTGAGGTACTCGATACAGATGTTGACTTTCTTCTTCTCCGCGAGGCCCGCGACCTGCTTCAGCGCTGCGACCGCGTTTTCGATTCCCACGTCGTCGGAGATCCCGCCGCGGTTGCCCGCCATGGCGATGACGTTGGAAAAGCCGTATTCGGCGTTGGCCTCGATCGCGGCGCTGATGCGGGCAATCGCCTGCTCGTGCTTGGTCCGGTCGTTGACGGCGCCTCCGCCGGAGGTCATCGTGCAGACCAGGCCGTGCTTCTTCAGCGTAGGAAAGTCGTCGGGCCGGAGCAGGTCGATGCCCACCAGGCCCATCGTTGCGCCCGCTTCACAGAGCCGGTCGAGCGAGAGTTTGCGGTAGCACCAGCGGCTGGCCGACTGGTTGATCCGCCCCTTCTTAACGACCCGCTTGATCCCCGCGGCTGTGTTTTCGGCAGCCGTGTTTTCGGCGGCTGTGTCTTGGGCCAGGAGGGGGGCTGCGACGGCTCCGGCGGCGGCAATCGAGGCTCCGTGGATGAGGGCCCGACGCGAAAGCTTGCCTGTGTTCATTGGTGGTCTCCAATCGAGGACGGGTTCGACTTAGTGGTTGCTATGGCACGACGGTTGTTACCACATTCGAGGCGATTCCTCAAGTGCTTGTAGGTGGCACGACGCGGCGTTAGCGTGTGCTGAACGTCGGCGCCGGCAGCCCGGCTTGGTTGAACAGGTTCGCCCAGGTGTGAGTCCTCGACCAGGCATAACGAACGTGGACGGGTTTCGCGACTTTCTCGCTGCCGGCGACGACCGTATCACCGTCGATTTTGGCTTCGGCCCAATGGAAGATGCCGTCTTCGCCGGCGATTTCAAAACCCTGGAGCTTATCGGCGTGTTTGATCGCCAGCCCCTGGCCGACGTGGCCGAAGCGGATGCGAATCTTGCCGCCTTCGGCGGTGTGCGATTCGTAGAGCGGGCCGTAGATTTCCACCTTGCGGCCGTAGACGAGACCCAGCGCCACACGGCAGGCTCGCCGGCCGTAGCCCGACTTGTTGATCGGATGAACTCCGCTGCCCAAGTCACTGGCCGTGGCCATCGCCGTATTGGGGTGCCGCATGATCTTGATGTGGAGTGCTCGATACTGTCCGTCGGCGTCCTTGTTGGTCGCGGCCGGTTGCTCGGAGAAGGCGTCCGCCATGCGGGTGACGGGGTTCTCTTGGTCCCACGCACATCTTCTGGCAACGGTTGTTTTCATCGTGCGATCTCCGTGAAGCAGGAAAGGATGCGGCAGAACGCCTTTTTTTAGCAGAACCCGTCGCCGTGTCAAGCTTTGAAAGGCTTTGGGGCTAGTGCCGGCAATTACCACAACGCCGTGGTGCGGTGGCCCAATGGGGCTGCGCCGGCGCGGATGCCGCCAACTTCCCGATGGTGGGCATCAGATTGCGACCCGACATATCTTGCGCTGACGGCGCACTGCCCTGGATGAGATCGTCCGCGCCGGAGTCGGGCGATTCCTCATTCGATCCGCCGGAAACCAACAGCGTGTAGAAAAGGCCGGCCACCGCCAGCACCGCCAGCACGGCGACGGCCAGCACGGCCCGGTCGAGCCACTGATGCCGGCTTTCGGTTCTTGCGTGGCCGGCAAGGACCGCGCTGACGTCGTCGTTGGTCAGTCCCCACTTATGACCTTCCGCATAGATCTTTTTCAACACGCGATCGTCGATGACGGAGGAAACGTCGAGTCTCTTCTTGGCCCGGCGGGTCAAATGTTCGACGGCCACTGCTTGGGAAACGAATCGAAGTCCGCGCTGGGTGGCAAGCTGGTCGACCGATTCTTCCGCCAGATCCTCCGAAAGACCGAACTTCGCCTTACCCCACTCGATCCATGCGTCGCGTTGGGTCGTGGGGAGGATCTCGTGCGGCATTTTGCCGAGCGCCTCGCGAACACGTTCGCAAAAGCGGTCGTGCTGCCGGCGTTGCCGCCGCGTGAGTTTGGGACCGGCGGTCCGGGAACGATCGAGTGTATCCAGTGCGAGTTTCAACTCCAACTCGGATAGCCCCAGCTCTTCTCCGAGGGCCCGCAAGCGAACCTCGCTGGTCGCATTCATGCCGCGATGCTCCGCCAGAATGGATTCGGCCTGCTTGAGGAACTCCCGAATCAGTGGATTCCTACGGCATCGCGGCGGCGGACGCTTCGGATCGGGTGCTGCCATGGCTCGTCTCTTGAGGAACTCGGCCGCCGGCCGTTCAGTGCCCGGCAACCCGACTATCGCGGTAAACTCTTGAATTTGTCTTGCCATGTTTCCGTACCCAAGTCGGGGTGCAACAGCTTGAACTGGTCGAACACTTTGCGGAACGTTTCCTCGTCGCACTCGGCCAGACAGGCCAGTTGGTGGTATTTTGCCTCGTACCACGCGTCCGAATTTTTGGAAAGACCCAGCAGCAAAATGCGCCAATGCGGCAGGGCCTGCCGGTAATCGCCGCTTTGAAAACGTGCCCGGCCCGCGTGTCGCAGATACTTCCTGTCCTTCGGATAGGCCAGCAGGACCTTCTCCATCCGCTCGGCCGCTTCGGTGTGCTTGCCGGCGCCGGAAAGGCACTCCGCCAGCCGCACGTTGACCAGCCGGGCATTCTTGTTCGAGCGGATTGCCTCTTCGGAATCGCCGAGAATCTCGACCATTCTCGCGTAGAGCTCCCGCGCGTTCTCTCGATCGGCGTCCGATGCCAGCACGATCAGGGCCGGCAGTTCGTACTTCGAGCCGACGGCCTCCCGCACCAGCCAATCGGCGTGCAGGCGACAACCGGCCTCATCGCCGCTCTTGCGCGCAAGCAGCAACGCGCGGTAATGGTATTCGACGACCGGCGGGTCGGACGAACCGTCGCGCAATCTGGTCAGAGTGTAGGCCGCTTTCCCGGCCAGCGGATTGTCGGGAAAACGGCGTTGGATCTTTTCCAACACGGCGATGGCCGAGGTGCGAGCAGGCTCACTGCCGTAGATCAGATGCCGGTACGATACGTAGGTCATCCAGAACGCCGTGACGGCCTTCTTACTACCCGATGCCTCCAACGCTTCGGCAGCCTTCTCGAACTCCCCGGCAGCTTGCTCGTAGTCTTTCAACCGGTAGTAGCACCACGCCAACCTGTTGCGGCATTCCGCGGCGGAGACGATTTCGCTGGCGGCCTCTGCAGTGTCCAGCGCGGCGGAGAGCTTCTTCACGGCCGCCCGATAGTCCTTGGGATCCTTGCTCTGCTCGGCCTTGGAAAACAGGGTATCTCCGGCGAGCCACGGGATGAAGAATCCCGATTGCTCGTCCGGCTCGATCCCGTGCTCGGCCATCAGCCGTCGGGCCGTCGCGAACTGGCGCAACTTCAACAGTCCTGTGATCCCGAGCATGCTGGTGGCCTTCGCCCGCTCGGGCGTCATTTCTCCCCTGTTGGCGGCCGCTGCCCGCATCAGCGCCGAGCACAGCCCAACCTTTCCCGGCGAGGCGTCGCCGGAGAACGCGTCGATCTGCTGCTGGGCATACCGGCGGGCGTCGTCGAAGTGGCCGGCGACGATGAGCCCCCGAACGAGCCAGTACGGTGCTTCATCGCGGAACTTCGGAGGTGCGTGGAACTTCGGAGGCGCGCTGACATCCTGCAGCAGCGCAAAGCAATCCCGACTGGCTTGGACGTTACCCAGCGCCGCCTCCGTCAGCCCGAGTCCGATCATCGCCAGCGACGCCCAGTCCTCCTTCAGGCCGAGCCACTGGCTCTCCATCTCATCGTAACGCTCTCCCTCCGCGATGCCGAGTATCCTCCGGAAGCCGGCTTGCGCGGCGATGAACTCACCCTTGCCAACGGCCGACCGGGACCGGACAAGGCCGTAATAGTAGTTCGCCCAACTGGCCCAATAGGTTGCCCTTCCCGCCACCGGTTGCAGGCGATCGAATTCCTTCAGCTTCATGGTCAGAAGGTCACCTTTGTCTAGTTCGTCGATTTCTCTCTGCAGTCCGTCGGCCTCCGCGTTGAGCTTATCGCGATGCCCGTTCAGCTCGGGCACAATGCGATCGAGAAGCTCCTTGCCGGCGTCATGGGCCGCCCGATCGTTCGGATCGTGAAGCCACTTGATCACCTCGCGCTCCGCTCGCTTGTAGTCCGCTTGCAGCACCGTCACCTGGAACAAGGCCGTATTGACCTCGGGGACATTCTCACCCAGTATCGTGATGCGGTCGCGCAGGTCTTGCGCCTTCGCTGTATCCGTCGCGGCAAGCATCAGGCGCTGGACATAGAGGTCGGCCAGACGGCGGGCCAACTCCAGCCGCCTCTCCGACGGCCGGTCCTCCGCGATCGTCTGCTCCAAGTGGATCATTCGCAGATCGGCCAATCCCAGACGCGTCAGGAACCGATCGACCACCTCTTCATCACCACCGCTGCGCGCGGCCCGGCCGGCTGTCGCCAGACACACCGACATCGCGACTGCCGTCGCCGCGGCAATCCACCATCTAGTTGTCAGCGGGAAGTGGGACATAGGAAACCACGGGGAAATCGGCGGACTTGCAGGCCCCAACCGCGCCGGCGGCCATCCGAAACGGAGCGTCGTCGCTGACGCGCACGAAGGCACCGTCCGCCTTGTTTGTGAACTGTTGAAGGACTCGCGTCAGTTCCTGGCGCGAATCGATATCTCGCGAACCGAGCCTGTAAACGAACCGGTCTTGACCGCGAACCACGTCGACGACGGCCGGCTCCAGATCGCTCCGTGCCTGGCCGGCCGACTTCCGATCCGTCCGGATACCCGAGTCGAGTTGACGTTCCGTCTTCACGGCGCTTAGAGTCACCGTGAAGAAGATCAAGAGCAGGAAGACCACGTCGACCATACTGGTCATCGACAGTTCGATCTGCTTCTCGCGGCTGGTCTTTCGGCTCGACAGATTCATGGCGGATTCCGCGGAGAGAGGAACTTGTCTTGCATGGAATACGGAGGTCCGACCGTTCGATCAGGCGTCGGGTACCCGAACCGCGATTCTCACTTGCTTCACGTCGAGTCCGGCCATCGCCCTGACGATTTGGTTGACCGCGCGGCTGGGGCCTTGCCGGTCGGCACGAATCACCATGGTCAGCCGGTACGGATCGTTATCCAGCCGGCCCAGTTCGGCGGCGACCAGCGAGACCAGTTCGGCGACCGAAACCTCTCGACTGGAGACGAGCACCCGGCCGTCTCCGCCTACGTTGACGGTGATCATCGACGGGCGTTGATCTTCCGCTGCTTTCAATTCGGGCAGATCGATGTGTTCCTTGTTGGTTTTCGACGCCTGCGAGATCGTCATGAAGAAAATGATCAAGAGGAAGACGACGTCGATCATCGGCGTCATGTTCATTCTTGCCCGCGTGCTTCGCTCGCGTTTGGAGAGTTTCACCGGGGTACCTTTCCCGCTTAGCGTTGCTGTTGGCCGCCCAAGGGCATCATCACCCGCTCGATCCGCTTGCCGGCTTCGGCCACGATGGAATCGATCCGGTTGCGGAAGAAGCTGAAAGCGATCATGGCGGGGATCGCCACGAGCAAGCCCATCAGCGTGGTGACCAGGGCCTGGCCGATGTTTCCGGCCAACTGGTCGGGCCGGGCCATTCCGCCCGTATCCGCGATCGTGTTGAATGCCCCAATCATACCGAGCACCGTTCCGGTCAATCCGAGCATGGGGGCAATGGCCCCGATCAGGCCGAGGACCTCGGTCTTGCGGTAGAGCCGTCCCGTCTGATCTTCGCCGGCCTCTTCGACCGCCGACTTGTATTCGGCGAAACCGAACTTCGCTCCCTTGTAGCGTTCCAGCCCGGCGAGTACGATCCCGGAGACCATCGAGAAGTCCTGCTCCTGGTAGCAGTACCGCAAGGCCTCGTCAACCCGTCTCCGGGCGATCAATTGTTCCAGGTGGTCGAGGACCTCCGCGGGCATCAGCCTCTCCTTGCGAATGGTGATGAAGTGCTCGATGACAAAGGCGACGGCCACCATCGAAAGCAGGAAAATAGTCAGCCCGACGATACCGGCGTCCATCAAGGTGTCGAGTATCGTACGCCGGCGTCCCTCGTCGCCGGAAGGATCGGCCGTGCCGTCGGCTCCCGTCGTCGCATCGGCGGCATCCGCGGCATCCGCGGCACCGACCTCGACGATCGGCCCGGCACCGAAGCAGAAGATCCCCAGCGCGCACCATGCCGCCAGGGTCCACCGAGAACGGCGACGTAGCAACGCGGCTCCGTTCTCCGGCTTCACGTCCTTCTCCAGGCAGTTCATGGGGTCACCTCATGGGTCTTCTTGGGAACTGATCCGCGTCTGGATTGTCATCGCATGCCAGGTCCGCCCGTATCGAACGGTCAGATCCTTGCGCACGGTTTGCGTCCGATGAGGGTCGGCTCCGCAAGAATTGATCTTGGCTCAGAATCCCGGCACATGGCTGTACTTGCCTCCCGATGCGCTGGCGATCCGCTGCAGCAGTTGCCTGCCGCTCCGGTCCACGAATGAAATGGTATGGATCACCGTTTTCTTCTCTCCGCGGGCGTTCAGTTTGGAAATTGCCGCGACCTCGTAGGGCTCGAATACTCCGTCGGTCATGAAGAAGATGACGTCGGGACGCGGCCGGAGCCCGAAGGCAACTTCAAACGCCGGGGTAGGATGCGTCGATCCGCTGCCGCGAATCGAAGCCAACCACCTCACCACGGCGGCTATGTCTCTGCGCGGATCGAGCCAGGCGGTTCGATGAAAGGGGATCGCCCCGTTGCTGAAGAAGATCACCTGGAACCGCATCCGGTCCGTCAGCCCGTTGATCGTTTCGATAACCTCCCGCTTGACAAACTCCACCTTGGCCCCCGCCATGCTGCCCGAGCAATCGGCAATGATGCAGAACCGTCTGCCCGTCGCGCTGCGGCCCATGAATGTGGCGGTCGAGGCGACGCCGCTTCCGCCACCTCCTTGAACTCCACCGATCGCAAACCCTTCACCGGCCGGACCGCTCGGTGGGATCTCGCCGAGCGGCACCTCGATCCCCGCGTCGTCGCCGATGGGATCCATGGCAACGTCCTTGAAGAGATCCTCCAGGGTCTGCTCCTCCTCAGGCAGCGGTTCGGCCTCCGCGGGGTCGAACCGGTCGTCGACGTTCTCGCTGAGTTCTTCGCTGGGCAACCGGCCGATGCGGACCTCTTCGCCGATCCCTCCGTCCTGGCGGGAGTCCGTCGCGATCAACGAGAAGATGGTCAACAACGCCCCGTGGATCAGACATGACAGAAACCCGAATGCCCCCGAGCGCAACCACGCGCCGATGCCGCGGGAGTCGTCTTCCTCACCTCCCCGGTGGGAATCGTCCGGGGGGAGCTCGACGTTCTGGCGGCAGTGCGGACACTGGACCCTGGTGCCCAGTTGAGCGGCAGCAACTCCGTATGAATTGCGGCAATGGAAACACGTCAACTTCATTGTGCCACTCCCCGTGATTCGAGAACGCGACACCGAAGGCCGTGGTGCCAGCCGGTCCGTCATTACCCCGGCAAGGCCCTGCCCGGCACGCCACATCGACCGGCCAGACCTCATCGGCGCCGGCGTCGCGCGGTCGCCAGGACCAGAACGAACCCGCCAATCAACAGCAGGACAATCGAACCCGGCTCGGGAACCACCAGCACATAGGCCCGATCGCCAAGAATCGCGTGGACTTGGCTTGTCGGATGAACCCCGTCCCAGAACAAATACTCCTCGGGGTTGGGGACGAGGACTCCGGTGGTTTCATCGAAGGCGGGGTGTGTTGTGTTGGTGATGCCAAACGCGGCCGGATCGGCCAGGGCTTCCAGGAACAGATCGTCGACGGCCAGTTCGTCGATCGTCACGCCGGGCAACGATGATCGCAAGTCTTCGAGTTCGCCCTCCAATTCCGTATTGACGGCCATGCACAGGGCGTCGACCTGCGGCCCGATGCCGAGACTGCTGACCCAGGGCGTTTGTCCCATGGGCGGCAAGTTTCCCACGAGGAACTCTCGTCCACCGCCCGCGTACAGCGTCTCGATCATCCAGCCGATGTTGTCGGCCGGCACCGCCGGATCCAGCGGTTGGCCACTAGTGAGGGCGGCGAAGATGTCGTTGGGGCCGATCAGAAGCGTAAACAACTCGTGCCCCGAAATCGCGTTGGTGGCCACGTATAGTTCCACCAGATCGGACGTATTCGGTGTGCCTTTCCACGACGTGCCGCGACCACTCTCCGAGCCGCCGAACGCCCAATTGGTGCCGCCAAGCAGGCTGGGGGCGGGCACCGGCACGCCCAATCGATTGGCCAGTTGCTCCACCCACACCGGGCCATTGGAGTATCGCCCCTGGAAATACGGTGGCGACGGAGGAATCGTGCCGCCGGTGGCTGCATAGACGTTGCCCGTGTCGGTCAGGCTGTCGCCGAAGGCCACGATTTGCACCATCGGACCCGCACTCAATGTGCTGGTCGACCCGACCACCACCACAGCCCAAATCGCCAGAACTCGAAGCATTCTCATCACTAAGCTCCTTTCTCGGTTTTCGAAATCGCTGGTGTCCAATACAGCAACCGCTACGGCGCGGTGTCACCCGCCAAAAAGGGGAAGCTTTGGGAATCCACGGGCCGTCTTGAGAGGATCACCCTGGACCGGTTGACAGGCGACCGATAGCCGTTACACTTGACCGATGGGGGGTGATGGATATCCGTTAGGGGGGGTATCGATGGGTCCGGACGACTCGGTCACGCACTGGTTTGAAGAACTGAAGGAAGGCAACTCGGCTGCTGCCCAAGCTCTGTGGGGACGCTATTTTCCCGAGCTCGTGCGACTGGCGCGGCAGAAACTCCGCGGCGTACCGTGTCGTGCGGCGGACGAAGAAGACGTTGCGGTCAGCGCGATGGAGAGCTTCTTTAAGGCCGCGGAGAAGGGCCGCTTTCCCGACTTGGCGGATCGCGACGACCTTTGGCGGTTACTGCTTAGGATCACTGCCCGCAAGGTGATTGACCTGCTCCGGCATGAGACCCGCCAGCGGCGTGGCGGTGGATGCGTGCTGGGCGAGTCTGGCCTGGCAAGCCCGGAATCCGGCGAAGTCCCCAACGGCCTGGCTGAGGTCATGGGCGACGACCCTACCCCGGCGTTCGCGGCAACCGTGGCGGAGCAGTGTCGGCGGTTGCTCGATATGTTGAGCGCCGACCAGCAGACCGTGGCCGTGGCCAAGATGCAGGGCTATCAGAACAAGGAGATCGCCAAGCAGCTTGGGTGTTCCGAGCGGACGGTCGAGCGCTTTCTGCAACTGATACGCAAGAAGTGGCAACGGGAACCAGAGCAGTAAGGGGCGATACCCAGTCGGGCGAGCCGTTCCCTTTTTCATGGTGGGGGCCAAGCATGGCCGCCGTGTTTGATCGGTCTTGGCAAGATCGCGTGCTCGAGGGTGACGCCGATGCCGTGCTGCAGCTTGGCACGAGCGTTTTGGGTTCGCTCCACGAATTCTGCCATCGGCAGTTGGCCGACGAGAAGGCGTCCGAGCTGGTTGTCACCAGCACGCTGGTGCGCGCCATCCGCGAGGTCCGCTCTTATCATCCCGAGACGTACGGCGGTGACATCCGCCGCTGGATCGTGGAACTCGCGTCGCTGGAATTGCAGCGATCCGAGGCCATGCCCAACGATGCGGCGCAGGATCCTGGCTACGAACAGACGGAGGTGTCTCCACCGGATACCCAGTTCGTCTATCGCGTCGAGACCGAGATGTGCCTGGCGGCGCAAGCGCATCGTGACGGGCTGGACGAAGGAAGAGGGCAACGAGAATTCCATTCCCGCTCGGAGAAGACACCCGTCGCCTGCCCGGCGTGCGGCCGCGCTTTTCAGATTAGCCCGTCGCGTCTGGGGCAAAGTGCGCGCTGCAGTTGGTGTCGTGCAACGTTTACGCCCACCTCGGCGACCCCGCGGGCGCCGGCACTGGATAACGCGGAAGATCGCTGTTGGTACCTGAAGCGGGACCATGAAGCGGACGGCCCACATACGGCAGCCGAGTTGCGAGAAAAGATTTCCACCGGCGAGATCGCGGCCACCGAGTTGGTGCGCCGGGGCGACCGCGGCCAGTGGCAAGCGGCCATGCACGCCGAGGGGCTGTTCGCCGCCCCACCCCCGATGGACGACAAGGAAGCATCCGACCCGCCCGTGAGCGTGGTTGCACGGCCGCTGCCGCCCCTGCCCGTGAGCGCGAGCGTGATTGCACCACCGCTGCCGCCCGACGCGCCGCCGCTGCGGGACACGCCGGGCCGGCCGGATCACCCAAAGAAGATCGGGCGCTTCGAAATCCGCCAGTGGGTCGGTCGAGGCGGGTTTGCCGACGTGTACCGGGCTTACGATCCGGTGCTGGACCGCGAGTTGGCACTCAAGGTAGCCACGTCGGCGGCCCTCGACGATGACCACGTCCGCCCGTTCGTTCTCCGGGAGCCGAAAGCCGCGGCCAAACTCCGCCATCCTCATATCGTCGCCGTTCACGATGCCGGTTTCGACGAGAAGCGATTCTACATGGCCATCGAGTTCATCTCCGGATGCACGCTCCGGGAGCGGCTCGAGCATGGCACGCTCCCCCACGACAAAGCAATGCAACTTGTGATCAGTCTGGCCGAAGCGCTGGACTACGCTCACCGATCCAAGGTCTTGCACCGCGACGTGAAGGCAAGCAACATCATGGTCGACGACGAGGGGCAGGCGCTGTTGATGGATTTCGGCCTGGCGCAAATCGAGCACACCGCCGGCGAGGCCGCCGAGGCCAAGGCCGGGTTTCACGGTACGCCGGGATACATGCCGCCCGAGCAGATCAGCCGCGACTACGGCGAGGTCGGGCCCCACAGCGACCAGTACAGCCTGGGCATCGTTCTCTACGAATTGCTGTGCGGCCGGCCCCCCTTCGAAGGGCCCCTCAATGCGTTGATCCACAACACTTTGTACGTCGATCCCGTCAAACCCGGCCAGATCGACAGGTCCATCGACCGGGACGTCGAAGCCATCTGCACGAAAGCGATGGCCAAACGGCCGGAGGACCGCTACGCCTCCTGCGGGGAACTGGCCGAAGACCTGCGACGGTATCAGGAGGACCGTGCCACGATCGCCCGGCCGCTGGGGATGCACGAGCGCTTTTTCCGCTGGTGCCGGCGAGAGCCGATTCTCTCCGCGACCCTGGGCGCTTGCGCCGCGCTGCTGCTCATGCTCGTGGTAACCTTGGCCGTCTTTGCGGCGATGAAGACCCGGCTGAGCAACGAGCGGGCCCTGAAGGTGGACGAGGTCAAAAAAGAAAGGGATGAGAAGGAAGAGGCGCGCAGGGAGGCGGAGGCAGAGCGAAGGAAGGCAGAGGCGGCGCGCCAACTCGCCGAAGAAGAGAAGAAGGCGGCCATCAAGCATCAAGCGATCGCCTACTTCCACCACGGGCACACCCTGTGCGATAATGGGCAGATTCCGCAGGGGCTCGTCTATCTCGTGGAGAGCCTACGGCTGGCTGAGCTTGCCGAGGAAGTCGATTCTCCTTGGAACTCTGCCATTCGGCTCGGCTTGGCGACGTGGCTGCGCGAACTCCACCCTCTCAAGGAGGTGCTGCCTCATCGTATCGACGGCGTGGAACACCAGCCGCGCTGCGTGGCGATCCACCCGCGGGGCCATCTTGCCGTGATCGCTACGCGAACGGAGGACGGCGGCGGGGCGATATGCATCTGGGACGTCTTCAGCGAAAATCCGAAGCAAGTGCAACACTTCGCGTTGCCCGGGGCCGCGGAAGCGGTTGCCTTCGCCGCCGACGGCCAAACCTTCGCCGCCGTGGGAACCTTCCAGCACAAAGTGGGGTCCTTCCTCCGTGTGTGGCGGTGGAAGGGAGGCACGTTCTCCGAGGAAGAGCCGGGGCCGGAAGACTGGGGGGATCAGTTCAAGGCGGTTGCCTTTTCTCCGGGCGGATCACGCGTGGTGGTGGGGGGACAATCCGGTAGCAAGGGGGTTGTGTATGAATGGGATTGGCGGATCCGCCGTTGGGATGACAAGTACGACTTGCCGACGCCGGTCCGTTGCGCCGCGTACAGCCCTGACGGAAAGAGCCTTGCGATCGGCACGGGCGACAGCAAGACCGGTTCGGGAAAGATCTGGATCGTCAAATCGGGTGAGGAGATCACGGGGCCGGGGGCCTGGTCCCAAAGCGTCGACGACGGCCTGATACACGACGTGGCCTTCAGCCGGGACGGCAACTTCGTGGCGGCGGCCGTCGGGGCAACTTTGAAAGGAGATGCCCGAGTATGGGACGCCGAGACCGGTAAACCCGAAGGCAGCCCTTTTGTGCATCTGAGCGAAGTCTACGCCGTCGAGTTCAGTCCCGACGACCGCTTCCTGCTCACCGCGAGCCAGGACCGCTCGGCCCGGCTGTGGGAGCTTTCCAGCGGCCGCCTGCTGGGCCATCCGATGTGGCATGGCCGCGATGTGCGCGACGTGGCCTTCCTCTCCTCGGACGAAGACTCCGCGGCTTCCCCGCTGGCGTTTATTTCCGCCAGCGACGACGGCGTGGCGCGGCTATGGGACATCGCCCTGGGCACTCCCACGCGGGATGGTGAGACCCAACCCCCACTATACGCGGGCGTCCTCATCCCGGGCACGAAAAACGTCGCCGTGGTCGGCGGTTTCATCAAGGGAAGAATCAGCATCTTGGATGCCTCCGATTTTCCACTGAAAGAAGTGCGCGTCGTTCAGCCCGAGCGGCCGGCAACTTCCATCGCCGCGGATTCGAACAAATGGGCAATCGTGGGGCTGATGGACGGTCGCGTTCTTCTCGTGGATTTGGAGAGCGGAAACCTTCAAGCACTGCAAGTCGGCGGCGCCCCGCCCCACAGCGGCAAAGTGCTCTCCGCCGCCGTCAGTGTCGACAACCAGTACGGTGCGACCGGAGGCGAAGACGGTCTGGTCCGGCTTTGGGACATGACCACCGGCGAGCCGATCCCGAACATCCGCACGGGCAAGCCAATCCGGCTGGATCACGGTGGCAAAGCTTACGCGGTGGCGTTCGATCCGCGTTCGTCGCACATCCTCACCGCCGGAACGGACGGAAAAGTACAATTCTGGAACCGAGAGACGGGGGATGCAATCAAGATCAACGGCAAGAGCAACTGTCTCGAACACCCCGATGCGATCTTGTGCGCCGCCTACAGCGAAGATGGATCGATCCTGGCTGTGGGGTTTGCCGGCGGGGTACAGATCTGGCGCCGCGACAAGGACGTGGACTGGCAATCCGACACACGCATCGACGCCCAGACGGGTATCCTTCGTGTTCACGTCTGGCCGGAGCGGGAGCTTGTAGCGACGGGCGATCTGCACGGCAACGTCTGCTTCTGGCACTGGGCCACCGGCGAGCCGATCGGCCCGTCGTTGCCCAACCAGGGATTGATTACGATGCTCATCCCCTGGGAAGGCGACCACGTTCTCTGCGGATCCAGCAGCGGCAGGATCCGCCGCCGGCCGTTACCGTCCGCCGTCTCGTGGAAAGTGAAACAACTTCAGCGCTTGGTCCACTCCATTACGGGCATGCAAATCGGAGATCAGCAGGCGCCGGAACGTATCGACATCAAGCATTGGGAGAAATACCCCTGACTCTGATAGTCAAAGGCCGATTTGACATCAGGGGGCGCCCGGAAGCATCATCATGACCTCCAAGCAATTCCACGAAGACGATCTTTCCGTCGAGGAACTCGAGGAAATCGACCACGCGTGCCTGGCTTTCGAGAAGGCCTTTCGAGCGGGACATTCGCCGCGGATCGAGTCCTCTCTGAGCAAAGTGCCTCCCGAGCTTCAGCGCGCCGCGCTATTCTACCTGATCCGTCTGGAAACCGACTTGCTGCGCGAAGGGGGAGGCGACGTGTCGCTCCGGCAGTACCAGGATCGATTCCCCCAGCAGCGGGAACTGGTCGAATTGGCCTGGCCCGGCGAGGCAGACTTTGAAGTCGTCTTGGAGGTGATCATCGGGCCGCATCGAGGCCGCCGGTTCGCCTTCACACAGCACGACAGCTTTGTCGTCGGTCGCGCCGCCTGTGCGCATTTCCGGCTGCCGGTGAAGGACTCTTTCTTCTCGCGAGTTCACTTCCTCGTCGAGGTGAATCCGCCTCAATGCCGGCTGGTGGACCTGTGCAGCTTGAACGGGACCAAAGTCAACGGCAATCAAGTCGACTGGGCGGATCTGCGACATGGCGACCTCATCCAAGGTGGCGATACGGTGATGCGCGTTTCCATCCGCATGCCGGAGGACTACGCCCAAGGGGCAGTCGAACTCTCCGGCGGCAGCCGGCGGCACGGCAACGATCGGCCCGCCGGGGAGGAGGCGTCGCTGCCCGAAACGCAGGCCTGGGCCGAGTTGCCGGAAATCCCGGGCTACAAGGTGGCGACGCCGCTGGGGCGCGGCGGCATGGGCGTGGTCTACCTGGCCTCTCGCTCGGCCGACGGCGCTCGGGTGGCCGTGAAGATCATTCGCCCGGCGTGTGTTCCCAGCGATCAGGACGTGCAGCGATTTCTCCGCGAAGCTCAAATCCTCCGCGCGCTGCGGCATCCGAACATCGTCTCCTTTCATCAACTGGGGCAACTGGACCAGCTATTCTACATTGTGATGGACTTTGTCGCGGGCAGCGATGCCAGGCAACTGGTCCAGCAACACGGTCCGTTGGCGATTGACCGTGCGGTGCGAATCGTCTGCCAGACACTGGACGCGCTTCATTACGCGCACCAGAAGCGCTATGTGCATCGTGATGTGAAGCCGGCCAACCTGCTGGTCAGCGGTCACGAGCCCGTCGAGGTTTGCCGCCTGGCCGACTTCGGTCTGGCCCGCGTATATCTGGAATCTCGCATGAGCGGCCTGACGCTGCTGGGCACCATGGGCGGAACGCTGTCCTTCATGGCGCCGGAGCAAATTCTCGACTTTCGCAACGTCGGTCCGGCGGCGGACCAGTATGGCGCCGCCGCAACTCTCTACTATCTATGCACCGGCCAGCCGGTATACGCTATGGACCCGAATCGCGACAAACGCCAAGTCATCAACATCCTCCTCTCCGAGCCGGTGCCGATCCAGCGGCGGCGGTCCGGCATACCGGCCGGACTTGCCAAGATCATTCACACGGCGCTGGCCAAGAACCCGCGGGATCGCTTCGCCGACGTAGCAGCGTTTCGGGAAGCGCTGTTGGCATACGAGCATTCGCCGTCAACTCAGTAGCGAGTAAGGCCCGTCAACCGCCGGGAAACGAGAGATTTGGCGGGTCGCAGTGTGAAATCTCGGTAATAGACTACAGGAAGTTCTTGATTGCCTGCCCAGCTATGGTAGTATGATTAGCTGAACACCATTCCCTTTCTGGGGGGGTTTTCGTGGCGGGACCCAACTCCATCTCGGTCTGGTTAGACGAAGTCAAGCGAGGCGACGGCGCCGCGGCGCGATGCCTTTGGGAACGCTATTTCCCCGATCTCGTGCGGCTGGCTCGGCGCAAGTTGAACGGGCTGCCGCGACGCATGGAGGACGAGGAGGATGTAGCCCTGAGCGTGTTCGACAGTTTCTGTCGGGCCGCGGAGAAGGGGCGCTTTCCAGATCTCGACGGCCGCAAGTCCCTCTGGCGTCTGCTGTGTCGAATCACTCACTTCAAGGCGGTCGACCTCATTCGCCGTAGCCAAACGGGCATGGGCGATGCGCGAGTGCTATCCGGGTCGTTTCCGGCCGGCAGCGATACCTCGATGTACCAGCGCGTGGTTCCGGTCGCCAAACCCGAGACCCAAGCCGACTTTGCCGCGATCGTGGCCGACGAGGTGCGACGATTGCTGAAGATGCTCCCCTCGGAAGAACTCCGGAGCATCGCCATGGCCAAAATGGAGAACTATACGAACAGAGAGATCGCCGACAAAGTGGGCTGTGCCGAACGCACGGTCGAGCGGCGATTGAACTATGTCCGCGCCATCTGGAAGGAAGAATTTCCCTCGGCCGTCTGACGGGTGACACAAGCGGTTCCCTCGACTTTGACAAAGGAGTAAAGGCCATGCAACGAACGCTCTTTTCCACGACGCTTTTCCTGATTGCGTGCCTTGCCGCAAGCGAGACGTTGGCACAATGGGGGCCCTGTCCCCCCGTGCGACGCTGCTACGGATCGCCGCGCAGGGTGTATCAGCCCCCGGTGGTCTATTACTATGGCCCTTGTTACACTGGCCGCCCTCGCGCCGCGCGAGGTATCTACGACCCCCGCATAAATTACAGGCCCGTGGTCGAACACGATCCCAGGAGATCCGCCGGCCTATCCGCGCCACACCCAGCCTCAGCGCAACCATATCCTGGATCCTTGCCGCCGTCGCCAGGCCCCTCCATCGTGGTGACTGACGACAAACATACCAACGGTGCAAGCATCGCCGTGCCCGTACTCCCAGACATCGAAGCCACCCTGGTCGCCAAGGGCCAGTTCAAGAAGGTCCTGGAGGCGGCCAAAGTGGCGAAAGTGCTCGAGGAACTCGGTAAGGGGGGACCGTTCACGGTGTTCGTGCCGAACGACCGGGCGTTTGAGCAGCTCGGGGATGACGTGTTTGAGCGTCTGATAAAGGACCCGCAGAAACTCAATGAGCTACTTTTCTACCACGCGCTGCCGGGAAGAAAGTCGCTGGGCGACGCCGTGAAAGACGGCAAGGTAGAGACCGTTCTCAACCTTGACCTCACCATCCGGCGCATCGATAACAAAATATTCGTGAACACCGCGCAAGTGGTCGAAGCGGACGTGAACTGCGGTAACGGCGTGATCCACGTCATCGACCATGTGTTGTTGCCCCCCGGTTTCCAACTCCCGGAAGCGGATTCTTCCCAACCTGAAGGAACCGACCCATGAACTCCGCCAAATCCGCTCGTGCCACGACCGTACCGGGACGAGCCATTGTGCTTGCCGCATTGCTGGCCTTGGGCTTTAGTATCTCGTCGAACGTCGCGGCACAGCCGCCAAGTGGGTCGTCTTCCGTGCCGGTGTCGGTGTGGGAAACGAACCGTGCCAAACTCGTCGAGTTCCTCGGCCAGAAATGCGGCGCCTGTCACGGGGCACGAAATCGCGTGGTGCCGGACCGTGACGTGCTGGATGTGGATAACCCCAAGAACGTCGTTTGGGGGCAGCCTTCCGAGTCGGCTTTGTTGCAGAGCGTGAAACAGGGGAAAATGCCGCCATCTCAAGCACGGCCGCTTGGCGAGGACGAAACGGATGAACTGACGCAGTTGATCGAAATGCCTCCGGCTAAACTGATGTCGATCATGGACACGGCCCGGGCCGACCCGAGGCTCTCCACGCTCGTTCGATACGCAGTTCAGTCCGGATTGGACAAGGCCCTTGAACCGCCCGCCGGACCCTTCACCATTCTGGCGACCATGAACGAGGGGTTCGAGAAACTCTCGCCGGCGATGCGTAGCAGGTTAGACAAGGAGGGGAATAACCTGACGCTCGCACAGCTATTGGTCAATCACGCTGCCGCGGGAGAGTTCCTTGCAGGCGATTTGGAAAAAGCGGGCAAGGTGACCGTGGTATCGCAGTTGGATCATACGGTCGAGCGGAAAGATGGAAGACTCCATATTGGGAATGCGGCCGTCGTGCAGCAGGACATTCAGTGTTCCAATGGCGTGATACACGTGGTCGACAGAGTGATTCCATACGATGGGCCGAAAGACCCGATGAGGATGGTGGAGATTCCGGGTGGCCAGTTCGTCATGGGATCGAAGCGGGGCACCAATCGGGCCTTCCAAAACCAATCTCCCCAACGAACCGTTCAGATCTCGCCGTTTTTGCTCGGTGCGTACGAGGTTACGCGAGGCCCCTTCTTGGCAACCATGGGATGGGATCCGTCGATCGACCCGAGCGTCCCCAGGGAGGTAGCCCCCGGGAATATGTTCAAGGAGTGGGCCGGGAAACGCCCGGTGCAACACGTGACGTGGCTAGAGGCGGTGAAGTTCTGCAATGCCTTGAGTCAAGCCGAGGGGTTTGCGCACTACTACGTCATCAATACGCTCGATGACAAGCGGGAGGTCGTCACGATACCCAATCGCAATGGCAACGGTTACCGACTGCCCACCGAGGCCGAGTGGGAGTATGCCTGTCGAGCCGGCAGTACCGGCGCCTTTTGCTTTGGAGACAACTTGAAAAATGACCCGGAACAACTGGTCGATTACGCGTGGATTCGAGAAAACACACCCGACCAGGTCCCGCAACCTTTCGGCGAGAAACTTCCCAACGCATGGGGCCTTTGTGACATGCACGGAAACGTCCGCGAGTGGGTTCAGGACTGGTACGGCCCATATCAGCCGTGGCAAGGCGCCAAGCCGTTGCTTGATCCCACCGGTCCAAGCGGAGGCAAAATGAAAGTCTTTCGAGGCGGCTCCTATGTCTGGTGGCCGGATTATTGCCGTTCGGCCAGTCGCGCCTCCGGGCCTGTTGACTTCAGACATTTGGGGGTCGGGTTGCGTGTGGCACGCACGCCGGGACGCGGAGAACTGGGAACGACCACCCCAAATCGATAGTATTGAGACAGGAGTTTGATCATGCCCGGTGACGACTTCCCGTCCGAAGACTCGCCGTCCGAAGACTCGCTGGATGCACACCAGCACGAGAAGGTTGAGCAGATCTGCACCCCCTTTGAAGAGGCGTGGAAACATGGGGAGTCTCCGCGGATCGAAGCCTATCACGGCAAGATGGAAGCGAAGGAGCCGGTGCGGACATTCCTGCTCACCGAGTTGCTCGGACTCGAGATCGAGTATCGAAGAAACCGAGGCGAGGACCCGCGTGCCGAGGATTACGAGTGCCGGTTTCCGGAGTATACCGAGGCGATTTCCGGGCTGTTTGAGGAGGTTTCGGAATCGGTCAAAGGCACCCGAGACAGATCCGAGGGGGGAACCGACGCGGACTCCGAGCCACCCGAACCCCTGCCAAAGTCGGTGGCTCGCTACGAAGTCGTGAAACTGCTCGGCAAAGGAAGTTTCGGCCGGGTGTATCTTGCCCGAGATCCCGAACTTCAGCGGCTGGTTGCCGTGAAGGTTTCGCGCGGGGATTTGTTCTCCTCCGGAAAGAGCATCGCTCGCTTCAAGAGCGAGGCTCGTAAAGTGGCCCAACTGGGCAAGCATCCGGGCATCGTCACCGTGCATGACATCGGGCAGGAGAACGACCAGTGCTACATTGTCATGGACTATGTCGAGGGGGGGACGCTCGCCGACCGGAAGATCGTCAAACAACTCAGCTTCGGTGAGATTGCCGATCTGATCGCGCAGGTCGCCGATGCGATTCACTTTGCCCACACCAAAGGGCTTGTCCATCGCGACATCAAGCCGGCGAATATCCTCCTGGACGGCAACGGTACACCCAACGTGGCGGATTTCGGGTTGGCGGTTCACGAAACCGAGCAGTCGAGCAAGCGAGGCGAGATCTCGGGCACGCTCTGCTACATGTCGCCCGAACAAGCGCAAGGCCGTGCCGACCACCTGGACGGACGCACCGACATCTGGAGCCTTGGCGCCACGCTCTACGAACTCTTAACGCAGCGACGGCCTTTCTCCGCGGATACGCAGGAAAACCTGATCGACCAGATCGTGCGGCGCGACGCCAAACCACCACGCCAGATCAACGATGCCATTCCCGAGCCGCTTGAGGAAGTCTGCCTGAAGGCTCTGAGCAAAGAGCCCTCCGATCGCCACAGCACGGCGCACGATTTTGCCAAGGCGCTGCGCCGGGCGGCACGCACCGAGCGGGTGTCTCCGTTTCGTCGAATCGGCTGGGCTGCCGCCGTTGCAGCCGTGTGTGCCCTTGTGGTCGGCGTCGTGTATTGGAATGCCAACCGTGGGCGGGAGCACAATCCGCCGGAGGCTGCCAACAACGGTCTCACTGGAGAAGGCAAGATTCCACCAAAAGAGTCACCAAAGGAGTTCGCCGAGGTGAGCAAGTTTCGGGAGACTCACCAATCGGCGATTACCAGTATCCACATATCCACCGGCGGTTGCTACGCGGCTTCGGGCGATGGCAACGGAATCGTGTGCCTCTGGGATCTGGAGAAAAACGAATTCGTGGGGCAGTTCAATGCTTCGGGACCTGTCCGGAAAGTTTGCATGTCCCCAGACGGCTCGCGCGTTGCGTCGTTGTGTCAAGGCGACCCGTACGTCGAGTTGAGAGCCGTACCGGAGCTTCAACCGATCCCCGTGGCGGGGCCTTTCGACCGGTCTCCCGAGACGCTCCTGCCGGGGGACGACGACCAGTCGATCTGGGTTCTCTTGTCGTTCGAGAACGAGCTTCTTCTGCAAGATATTGAGGATGGAAGCCCCGTGCACTCTTTTGCGGTCTCGTCACGGTGGGACCACGTAGCCGTGGCACACGCCAACGGGCGCTTTGCAGTCGCGGGTTACGTCGCCTCGAGGGATCAGTGGAGGATCAAGATGTGGGAGCCGGAGACCCCACGTAATCGAGGGCTCGACGTGCTCCTGGATGCAGGGCCAATTTGCAGCATCGCCGTCTCCGACCAGGGCGACGTGGTGTTCGGAGGTTACGGGCCCGATGTCGGGATCCAAGTGTGGCGAAGCGGCCAGTGGGCCAAGCGTTTGGACAAGACCAAGGAAGACCTGTACTACCACTCGGCCGATATCTCTCCCGATGGCCAGGCGGTGTACGGCATCAGCCGCCACCTCCGTTCTTCGGACGGCGAAGGCGAGTCTGCGCGGCTTCGGGCTTGGCAAATCTCCGAAGGGGAAAACCTGTCCGCATCCCAGATGCTGCACGAACCCGTGCAGGCGGCGGCATGCCTGCCGGCAAAACGTCTGCTTCTGATCCAAGTTAGCCGAATGCTCCAGCGCTGGGAGTTGCGGTAAACTGCATCGATTCTTGGCGGGTTGGCTTCATTCATTTCGGTTACTCTTTGGGGGCGCTCCAGCAGCCCGTTGAGAAAGTCGTGTGCCACTGCTTGCCTGCAAGCAGTGCCGTGGAACTCAGCCTAAAACCCGGCAATAAGCACTGCTTGCAAGCAAGCAGTGGCACACATTCCGGCAAAGTCCCCTTTTTCAACGGGCTGCTAGCATGGTTCCTCGGTGAGGTCGCTCCCCCCGAGTGTGTACTCGTCGTTCCCAGTTCTAAGCACGTACGGAGGAAACCGACTCATGAACTCCAAATTCCTGCTCACACTGGCTATCGTCTTTTCGGGAATTGCCTGCCTCTTCGCTCAACTGGCTATTGCCCAGACACGATCCGAGTACGCGTACCTCGATCTGACAGTCCCGCGGGACGCGGTCGTGTACATCAACGGCGTGCGAACCAAGGGCGAGGGCGGGCATCGCAAATATGTCTCCAAGCATCAGTTGCCCGGACACCGATACCGGTACGAAATCCTGGCCGTGGTCGAGCGCAACGGGCGGCAGCTCCAACAGCAAGCAGAAGTGGAACTGAGCCGCGGAGAAAGCAAAGCCGTCTCGCTGCTGCTGGAACGTGTTGCGGAAGACCCCGTGACTCACACCGCACTGAAACCCCAGGCGTCGCGACCGCCCGCAGCGAACAAACCGAGGGTCGCACCGCCCCAGCCGCCCGTCCGCCCCGTCTCTCACACGGAACCCTTGGCCGGGGATTACCTCCCCTTGCCCTCGATTCCGCCCAGTATAACGGGCCACGGGAGATACTTCGCCGTCCCGTTGGATGAGCTGAAAATCACCAGCGGTCGATTGCCCACGCCGGCGTCCAACTCGACCCAACCCAGCCGACAGAACAGAATGATGTTGCCCTACGCGGTACTCGACGGCACCGGCGAGGCATACGTCGACTTGAACGCGCGAACAAATGCAGGGGGGCGCCGTGGGATGGTCGTTGCACGGACCGAGGCAAACCATGCCCCCTCGGGATGGCTGTTTCTTCCGGATGCCGGCGACAAACCCATGGTGCGACTGCGATTTACGATGGACAACCGCGGCTCCGATCGCGAGACGTTTTACCGGGTCAAGCTGTCGCACTACCGGCGTTTGAGAGACCTCGGCATTCCGGGCGCCGCTTGGTTCCGCCATCAAGCCCGAGACGCGGCCGCACGTTTGCAGGGTGGGCCGGGGGTCAAGTTGGCACCGGCCCCCGTTGCCCGGGCGATGGCCGACACGAAACTCATGGATTGGTACGCCATGCTCACCAGCGGCCGGGCGATCAGCGAAAATCTGTCGCTCGATCAGCGACTGACCGAAACGCGCGACGGTCAGTCCACGGTGCCGATTAGTTCGCTACCGGGAATCACCGTGCGGTCCTTCGATTGGAAAAGCCTTACGCGGAATCTGCATCCCCAGGTCGATCCTCTCGCCTCGTATGTTCCGGCCGACCAGCACGCGGTCTTCTTTCGCTCGGTTGCCGATGGAATCAAACTCGGGAAGCATGCCGGCGAGAAGGAGACCGTGATTCTCCGCCTCCTGCAACCGCGGTCGGAGAACCACCGAACCGGCCAGCGGTACGAGCGCCAGATGTGCGTCTCCCTGGACCGAATGGAACAACTCCTCAAGCCGTCGCTGGTCCAGAGTGTGGCGCTGACGGGGTCGGACATCCATGCGAGCATGGGCACCGACGTGGCCGTGCTGTTCGAATCACCTCGGCCGGCCATGCTGGCGGAACTGCTGCGAGAAGAGATCGCTTCCGTGGCGAAGCGGCACGCCGAAGCCAGGTTCGTACACGGGGAAATCGGGGGACTTCCCTATCACGGCGTGCAATCGCCCGACCGGCGCGTGAGCAGCTACGTGGCAAGCGTCGATGATTTCGTCGTTCTCACCAATTCGATGTATCAGTTACGTCGTATTGCCGACGTGCGGTCGGCACGGGAACCGTCGCTCGGGGGTTCGCGAGAATACATCTACTTCCGCGATCGGTATCCGATTGGAGATGCCGAGGAAACGGGCTTGGTGGTGATCAGCGACGCCGCGATTCGTCGCTGGTGCGGACCTCGCTGGCGAATCGGCCAGGCACGCCGCATCCGAAATGCAGCCGTGCTCTCCGAGGCCCAGGCGATCTACGTCGATTCGTCGCTGAACTCACCGCTGGCGGGGTTGCCCCGCGGTATGTTCCCCGACTTCGTGGCCGGCACCGGCGGCATCTACTCTCCGCTCCATGGATCGCTCGATTTCATGACACCCGTCGCCGAACTGCCGCTGGACCGGGTAACCCCGGCGGAGGCATCCGCCTATCGCCGCTGGCGGACCGCTTACCAGCGGAAGTGGACCGTCGCCTTCGACCCGATTGCGATGCGATTGGGAGTTGGCGACGACGGCGTATCGGCCGACGTGACCGTGATGCCCTTGACGGTCCGCTCGAGCTATTCTCAACTGAGATCGATCGTGCAGGGTGCGTCGATTTCGTTGCCCGACGGTGAATCGCCCGACGCGCTGGCACGGATCACGTTGGCGGTCAATAAGAAGTCCGAACCGATGCGCAGCTATTTGATGTTTGCCGCAATGGCTCTGCGCGAACAACGAGACACAATCGGCGACGATCCGCTCGGATGGTTTGGCGGGACGGTCACGGTGTATGTCGACGACGATCCGTTCTGGAAAGAGTTTCCGGCGATTTCCGAAGACGAGCGGTCGCGTATGCTGAAGTCACCCCAAGTCCGACCGCTCGTCTTGCTCCAAATGCCCGTGGGTATCGAACTCGAAGTAACCAGCGGGCTGAAACTGGCGAAGTTTCTCAGCGGTTTGCGCGCGTTCTTGGAGCAAACCATCCCGGGGATGCTGACTTGGGAGTCGCGAACGTATCGCGACGAACCGTATACAAAAGTGTCGCTACGGGAAGCCCTCAAGTTTGAGATTTCCCAGGAGATTCGTGATGCCCTGCAGGGCCTCGACTCGCCGTCGATCTACTACACGGCTTCCGGCACCGCACTGACCATCGCCTTTCGTGAAAGCGTGCTCCAGCGCGCCATCGATCGACGGATCGGCCGCCCGCGGGGCCACCAAGAGCCCGTGGGCCAACGAAGCACCGAAGAACAGACCGTGCGCGGTGAGAATGTGACGGTGCATGTAGAACAACACTGTTTGACCCTCCTCAGCCAAATCACCGGCGACTATCGAGAGCTGATGCAGCAGAGATCCTGGGCAAATCTGCCCATCCTCAACGAGTGGAAGCGACTTTTCCCGAATAAGGATCCGATCGGGCTGCACGAAAGCCTCTGGCAGACCAAGTTGTTGTGTCCAGGGGGAGGGGCCTACGTCTGGAACGATCACTGGAAAACCTTCGAATCCACCGTGTACGGCCATCCCGGATCGCCGATGCGAGGCCCGTCATTGCCGGTGCATGCCAAGAGTATCCGCTCCGCGGATTTCGGGCTGACCTTCGAGAACGAGTCGCTCCGCGCCAAAGTGTTTCTCCGAAACGACCCATACTCGGCACCGGATCGTGGAAAGCCTGATACTCCAGCAGTTGGGCCGACCATCGGACAACCCGTGCGATAACGTAAGGCTGTTCCCGTCGCATGTCCTGTTTCTCGTCGGGCGGCGCCGGTCCGGGCTGCCCAATCGCCAGACGTGCGCCGGCAACCATACCGAACATGGCCCATGCCGCGATCATCATTCTCGCTCCGGCTTCTCAGTCATCCGCATTCATTTTGTCGTCCTCTCATCGCGGCAGCAGATTGTCTGGGCTCCGTTAGGGTTGAACGATTGCGTCAAGACCCCTTGTCATGGGATAATCCCTTGAGGGGTCCCCGGCGACCTCCCCGAATCAGGAGGATCAGTCCAATGGGACATCAAGCAACTTACGGTTCTTCAGGATATTTCGTGGGTGGTACGGGCTGACCGTCAGTCCGGTTTACCGGGCTTTCCGCCTTCGGCGGACCAATGGTCCTTGTAGGGAGCCATCAAATGCCAAAGCAGAGCAACACGCTCAGCCGACAAGCCAGGATTATGGTAATCTTGGCCCTGATTTCAACACCCCTCACGGCCAGTCGTGCCACGGCGGACGAAACGGCCGCGAAATCGTCGGTCAGGCGAACGCGATTCCTGGTGCTCGATTCCCGGATCATCGAGACGGCCGAAAACGCGACACTGGCGCTCGGCAAGCCGGTCAAGAGCAAGCACAACCCACTGATGGCGGAGGACAAGCCCTGGGAGAAACGATTCGATAACCTGTATGCCAATGTAATCTATGACCAGGAAGACAAACTGTACAAGTGCTGGTATAGTCCCTTTATCGTCGACAATTCGGCCGCCGGGATGACGCTCCAACAGCGGCGCGAGACGCGTTACCGACCGCCGCGTGGCCGGGAGATGGCCATTTGCTACGCCGTTTCCAAAGATGGAATCAAGTGGGACAAACCCCAACTGGGGTTGGTGGAGTTCGAGGGCTCCAAGCGGAACAACATTCTCTGGCGAGGGCCGCACGGCGCCGGTGTGTTCAAGGACCTTCGCGATCCGGACCCGGCACGACGTTACAAGGCCTTCTTCCAGGGAGTCGCCGTCGCTTTCTCGGCCGACGGGATTCACTGGGGCAAAGCCATACCTTGCCCGGAAATCGACGTGGCGGGTGACACTCACAACAATGCGCTTTGGGCGCCCACCTTGGGCAAATACGTGGGAATCACCCGCACCTGGGGCGGGCAAGGGCGCCAGGTCGCCCGGACCGAGAGCGACGACTTCCTCAAGTGGACCAAGGCCAAAGTCGTACTCGAGGGAACGGATAGAGGCCACCAGACGTATGCCATGCCGACCTTCTTCCACGGTGGGGTTTACCTCGGGCTGGTGGCAGTTATCTATCCGAAAGAGGACCGCGTCTGGTGCGAACTGGCCTGGAGTCCCGATACGGTGACGTGGCACCGCGTCTGCCCCGACACACCCCTGATCGCCAACAGCGAGAAGGAAATGGCCTACGACTGGGGCTGCGTGTATGCCGGCGCGTATCCGGTCTTCCAGGAGGACCAGATCCGCGTCTACTACGGCGGCAGCGACTGGCATCACGGCAACTGGCGCAACGCCTTTCTCTGCCTGGCGACCCTGCGACCCGACGGCTTCGCGGGCTACGAACCGGTCGAAAGCAACCAACCCGCTCTGATGACAACCACGCCGATCGCTTGCACCGGCGAGACACTCCGCCTTTCGGCGGACGTTCGCCAGAACGGGTCCATCAAGGTCACGGTTCTCGATCGGCAGAACAAGAAACTGGCCGAAGGTGAACCGATTACAGAAACCGTCACCGACGGCGAGGTACAGTGGAAGGAAGGGTTCTCACTCAAAGCACGCCAAGGCAACGAAATTCGTTTGCGGTTCGAACTGAGAGACTCGAAGCTCTATTCGTTCAGCTTCCACGAGTGACACCGAACGCCGTCCTTCCCAGGAAACTCATCCGAGGGAAAGTGGCAAACCGATGGATGGGGAGAAAGCGTGTGTTCACGGTGAAATCGCAGGGCCGCTTCACCTCTCGATTTCGATACCGGCCACGTCGATCAGCGCGCTGTCCATCACGTAGCCGAGGTGGGTGATCGTGGGTAACGGAGACTTCAACTTCGCTTCGAGTTTCACGCCGTTGGCGACGCACGAGACTTTGTGCGCCGCCAAGTCGACCGTCACGACCACCTCCAGCCCTTTGGTCTCGGGAGCGTCGACTCCGGCGGAGACGGCTGCCCGCCCTTCATCCAAGAGCGGTCCCTGGATAATGCTGGCCTGCTGGGGCTGGAGACGAACGCCACACTTAACGAGTTCCGCTTCCTTCGCGCTGGCGCCGAATGCCAGGTATCCGTTGCGCAGCAGGCCCTGTGCCTCCGGCACGGCACGGATCCGTGTGCGGAACGTGGCCGTGCCCGTGATCGGCTCGTCGAGCTTCTTCAACGCCACGCCCAATGTTCCCTTGCCGTTTGCCTTCAGGCGATATCCCAATTTCGACGCAAACACCTTGCATCCTCGCACGGTGGCGAAGTCTTCATCTTTCGGTTCCGGTAGCGGCAGGAGGTAGTTCGGGTCCTCGGGCTCGTCCCATACGGTCCGCAGCGGCCGCGCATCAAGCGACGGCAAGGCCGCCATGCCGGAACCGGTCAACGACATGACGCGGCCGTCGATTGTGCTCAGATACAGGCGCCCCCCCGCCGCCGCCATGCCGTCGAACACGGGGATCGTTTCCATCGCGTACCGGGCGATCGCTTTGCCGTCGGTCTTGTCGACCACCCACAACTGGCCGCCCTGACCGCCGGCGTAAGCGTCTTCCTGTCGCGCGAGCAGGGCCCGGACCTGCGGATCGTCAGGACCGTGGTAGGCGAAGCGCTCGTCCACCACGTCGGGCGGACCGGCCACGAACAGTTGGTCGCCCGCGATACACATAGCGCGAGCGAAGATCGACGGTTGGTCCACCGACCATTGAAGCCGCGCCGCGGACAGTTCTTCCTTCGCAAAATACCACCGCACGCGCCAATCCGAGGAAGCCGCGTTCCGCTCGGGCCGGCGCTGACTCATGCTTCGCTCCGCCCTCTGCGTGGCGGCGATATCCTCCGGACTAACCGCCTTGTTGGCGGCGAAGAGTTGATATTCGACCACCGACGCATTGACCATGTACTCGGGCTTGCGGCCATAGCCGTACACGGCTTCATCATCGAAGCAGAGGATACGTCCCGAGGGAACATAACGCCCGGCCTGATACCAACCGCCGTACCCACCCGTCATGCGGCGACCGTACGTCCAATAGGAACGGAAGAAATACGAATCGTCGACGAACCCGATCTGGCAGAACAGATGGGCGTCTTCCGCCGGTTGATCCGTGGCCGGCAGGACCGTCATCTCCGATCGTTTTCCCTCGAAATCGATCTTCTGCGAGCGCATCCAGAGGTTCCTTCCGTCGCACGACAACACGTCGGAAAGGCCGACGGGCATCGTGTTGCCCGGGGTTGTTTTCAGGTAGGCGTCGTGCATGCTCTGGTCGCTTTCCGGATCTTTCTCGTTCCATACGACCTCTCCCAGCAGCTTTCCGGTGGCCGCATCGAGTCGCAGGAAGCGGATGCCGCCGTCGAGGTAAAGACTGCGACCGGCCGTGCAATAGGCGATCGCCCGGCCTTCGGCGTTTTCGCGCACCAGCACGCTGCCATGCACGGGCCAGGCCGATTCGATCTGCTCCCAGGCCATCATCCGCTGGTCCACCGGCGCCGCGCGGAAACGCCACGCCAGCATTCCGTCGTTTGCACCAATCGCGTAGACGTATCCGTCGGCCGACCCGAAGACGACCAGCCCATTCCAATAGGTGGGCGGAGTATCGCTCTGCCCGCCGGTTGTGTAGGACCAGAGCGCCTTTCCGGTATCGGCGTTCAGCGCGTGGAGGGTATGCGTGTCGCGCGACGCGACGAACAGCTTTCCGGCGGCAATGGTGGGCTGGGTCAGACGCCCGCCGAGTTGTGTTTCCCAATTACTGCCCGTCTCTTCCAGTCCAACTAACATAGCGCTGCTACGTACCTGATCGCGTCGAAATGTCAACCAGTCGCCGGAGCCGGCAACCGGGCCCGGGGTCCGACCATAGGCCGGGCCCCGTTCCAAGCGGGACTGGCCGGTAAGTTCGTCGGGCGCAGGTTGCGGCACGCGGGCCGGCGAAAGGGCCTTGAACCCGTTGAGCTTGGCCTCCAGTTGGCAGCCACACGCGTCCATTGAGGCGTAGGTCATCCCGTTGCAGGGCATGACGCCGTAGATGCAGCCGCCACGGAACCAGTGGTTGGGCGTCCAATGCTCTTTTTCCAAGTCCACGTACTCGGTGCCGTTGCGGCCCGCGAGCAGATACTTCCCGCTCGCTTTCGACGGATAGCAGCGATGGTGGAACCAGTGCAGTTGGACGTCGGGCGGAAACTCGCGCTTCTTCTGGCCGGTCTTCGGATCGTATCCGGCCCAAACGCCGTCGTCACGGCTGCCAGCAATCGCGGCGGTCCACGCGAGGCCGTCGACCACGAACAGGTCTCTTAGCGACATGTGGCCGCTGGGTTTCTGCCGGTTCTCCCAGACTTTCTTTCCCTCGTCCAGAGTCCAGCCCGACACCTTGCCGTTGTTGGCCGCCAGCAAGACCATGTCCTCGTGGATCAACACGCGCGGGCCCGTGTTACTATGCACGGGCAGTGCCAGGGGCGTTTCCTCGGCTTCCCACCGCGTCTTGCCGGTGCGCCGGTCGAGGCAGACGAGCGTCCGCCCGTCGTGCAATACGATCGAGCCTGCTTCCACTGCCAGCGAACACGGCGCCACGGGCGACTGCTTCCGCCAGCGGAGCTTTCCCGAAACGGCATCGCAAGCCACGATACTCCGGGTCGTGCCCTGCCAGCCCCAGCCTTTATTCGAGGCGTTCGTATTCGACCAGACATACGTCCCAACCCGGCGGTAGTTAGGCAATCGCGACTTCTCGTGGCCGACGACCAACAGGGCCGTGTCGCCAGCTACCACGATCTCGCGCGTCATTTCGCTGTTCTGGCAGGTTGCCATAGTCTTGCCGGTGGCAGCGTCCAGGATCGACGTGGGCGCGTCGATGCCCAGGGTCACGTAGACGCGATCACCCACCGCCACAAGACGCCGCAACAGGTGCGCCGGGCCGCTTTTCAGGCCGAAGTCCTTGCTGGCCCACTCGGGAATGTCGCGTTTCCAGAGGATCGTGCCATTGAAAGCGTCGCGGGCGATGAGGCGCCAATGCGAGGGCAGTTGGATCGACGCCCGCGAACCTTCGTCAAGAATGTAGAAGAGGCGGCCGTTGGCGGATACCAGGGAAGTCATGCTGGCCATGTGGTCATGGTGCCGCGCCCAGCCCGGGCTGCCGAGCCACTGCAGCCGCGTGGGAGGCGCCACCAGCAGGTCGTCTCCAACCGGATTGCCGTCGGGACCGTGGAAGTAATGCGTCCATTGGTCCATTTCCGAGGGCCAGGGCTTGACCGTTTTGTGCCACGGACCGCCCTGTTTTTTCAGGACAACGCCGCCGGGTGCCAAGGCACGCAGCAGCTCGTCCGCGGGGGCCTGCCCCGCATCCTCAACCACCAGCAGGTTCACAAATCCGTCCACGTACGGTAGCCGCTGGCCGTCCCAGCGGTCGATCGTAACGGCGCCGTAACGTCCGGCGGCCAGCAATCGCTTTCGGGCCGCATCGACATGGGCCGCGTCGGTGTCCAGGCCATGCACTACGTACTGCCGGCCCGCCGCGAGTTGCTCCGTGAGGGTTCCGTCTCCGCAACCCAAATGGACCACCACGCCACCTTGAATTCCCGACTGCCGGAGCAGTCGGGCGCCATCCTGCGCAGCCGCCGCACAGGCAAACGCGCACATACAAGCTGCTATGGAATAGACTTTGAGTTTCTTCACGGCTTGCCTCGACCTTCTTGGTTACTTGACGGTGGGTAACGCCATGGTCTGTCTGGAACGCACTGGAGACAACCTGCCAAGCAATCCACTGGCCGGGCATGTTACCAGTTGGTTGTAACCTCCGTGTAACCCGTGGTCAATGAGAACGGGGCGTGGCGGTCCTGCGGGCCTCTTGAATATCCTTCGGGTTCGCGGCCGCGCGCCTGATCCACAACATCGATTGCCCGGTTCAGGTTAGGCTCCTTGATATCGCACAGTGCGGGCACCTCCACTCCCGCATTCAGCGCGAGGGGGACCGTCCCCCGTGAACGGTTACCCTGCATCTATCGCCCACTGCCGACAGCAATCATGTCCATCGTCAGCGTGCGGTTCGACTTCCCCACGCCATGCACCGTAACCTTCGACGCGGCCGGCGGACGTTCCGGGTCGTACAACTCCCCGCGCAACTTGTTGAGCATGCCGCTGGCGTCATCGTCGGACACATAGTACGTGGCCTTGGCCAGATGACGCAGGTCGCTGCCCGTCGCGGAGAGGATCTGCGTCAACTGGTCGAACACATCGCGGGCCTGGGCCTCGCCGTCGCCCGCGGCGCGCGCCGACAGACCGGAAATGTAGATCTGCCGCTGGGTGCGGACCAGCGCCGCGCGGCTGAAGGTAGGCGAGGGGATCACCTCGGGCGGGTTGTAGTGTTCGACGGTCTCGGCCGGCCCTTCCGTCAGAGGCGACTGTTCCGCCAGCGGCAACCGCGCAACAAGCTCGATCTCGACCGGCACCGAGGCGATCCATTGGACGAAGACCACCGGCGGAGTGAGTTGGCCCGGGAAGAGCCTTTTCACCTCGCCCAACGCCTCGTCGGCCGACGAAGCCGGTGTCAGAAACACCTTCACCCGCACGACGTCCGCCGGCGAGAGTTTCAATTGTTTGAGTCTTCCGAACAGGGCGGACAGCGATTTGTCGACGGCCGACGCGGCGAGCCCTCCTTTTTCCGGCTGACCGGACAGATACGCCACGCCGCCTCGTGGCATCACCGCGGCATCGGCGCACTGCTTGTCGCCGGCCACGGCCTCGCATCGCTCGAGGGCCACATCGTGGCCTTTCTCGGCGGCCACTGCGACCGCATCGACGGCCACCACCGCCTTGCGATGAGGCAGTGGCGTCAGGACCACGGTGATCGCCGGGCGGACGGCGGGGTCCAGACGCTTGCTCAACAGCTCGCGCACGCGGCCGGCCGTCTGGTGCGACAGCGCGTAGACGTTCAGCCGAACGAGTTTGTCAAGGCCCGAGCCGGCAGCGTCCAGCACCGCCTCCAGATTGTCCAGGACCTGTTCAATCTGCTTGTCGGCCGAACCCTCACCCACGAGTCTTCCCTCACGATCCAGCGGCAAGAGCTGGCGTGTGTGGACCAGCGGAAGCCCCTGGACAACCACGGCCCGCGACATGCCTGCCGGGGCATCGAGGGGAACGTATCGGACCGACGGTTCGGCCGTCTGCTGAGCGGCCGGGCAGTCGGCCGCCGTTGCCAAGCAGCAGGCCATCGCGATGGCTGCCATGGATCGCCGTGCCATCAGTTTGCTCCTCCCTAAATGGTAATGCGTGATTCCGGGAAAAGGGGATAGTCCAATTTGCCGGAACGGCCCGAAGGGTGTTTCGCACAAATTGGACCTGTCCCCCTTTTTTTCCTACACCTGATCGGGCAGTTCGTAGCCCTTGCGTTTCGGGCAATCGAGATACGTGTTCGCTTCGTCGTCTCCGGGGAAGACCTCCTTTTCCGGGTCCCACTTGAGAGGGCGTCCTAGCCAGCGGGCGATATTGCCCAGATGGCACAAGGTGGCCACGCGATGCGCGTTTTCCACGTCCATGATCGGGTCTTTGCGCGAGCGCACGCAGCGGAAGAAGTTGCCCATGTGGTGGTCATTGCGGTAGACGCGAGTCGCGCCGGCCGGAAGCGGGTCTTCGTCGAGGCCCACCGGATCGCATTCATAGCCCTCGCGAAAGACCGTGATCTTGCCCCGCTCGCCGATGAAGGTCCCCCCGCCTCCGAGCCGCGGGTCGGTTCCGGAAAGCTTCAGCACCACGCCGCTGGCGAATCGGTAGTGGATGATGCTCTTGCTGCAAAGGGCGTCGCCACGCTCGCGGAGTTCCGGGTTGTCGTAGACGACCTTGGGGAGCTTCTCGGCCGGCTCCACCCAAACCTCGACCGGACCGCTGCGGTCCACTGCCAGCGCCCATTGGACCATGCTCAATCCGTGGCAGCCCCAGTTGGCCAGTTCGCCTCCCGAATAGGGCCTAAACGACATCCAGCCCGGGCCGATTGCGTATTTCTCCGCCGGCCGAGCCCGGTAACCCCTCCGGAGGTAAGGTACCCGCGACAGGTAAAGGTCTGTGTGATAGGGCACGACTTCGTTCGGCCCGCACCAGCGGTCCCAATCCAACCCGTCGGGGATTGGCTGGGCGGGGAAGTTGCACTCGTAAGGGCTGGGATAGTTGTAACCGATGACCGTATGCACCTTGCCGATGCGCCCGTTGAGGATCAGTTCCACGGCTTTACGCGTCATCGGGTGGGATCGCTGCTGTTCCCCGGTTTGGAACACGCGCCGGTATTTTCGGACCGCGTCGGCCATGACCCGCCCCTCGCGGATGGTATGGCTTAAGGGCTGTTCACCGTAGACGTCCTTGCCCGCCTGGACGGCATGGATGCAGGGCAGGTAGTGCCAATGCTCCGGCGTGGCGTAGATGATGACGTCCACGTCCTTGTTCTCGAGCAGCTCGCGGTACTCCTGATAGGCCGGGCACTCGTACTTGGCCGCCCACTGGTCGGCCCGTCTCTTGTTGAAATCGGCCACGGCGACGATACGGGCGTACGGGGGAAGCTTCCCCTGCCCCCCGACTCCCGTGACAAGCTGTCCATTGCGTCGTCCGCATCCGATAACCCCCACGCCGACCTGATCGTTGGGGCTTGGAGTCGTCTCTTCCACCTCCGGAGTTACGTTCGGGCTGCTTGGCCCCACAGCCGGCGATTGCCGACACGAGATGAACAGCGGCAGGCCGATTCCCGCGGCGGCGGCGCCCAACCCTCGCCCCAGTAGTCGGCGCCGCGAGATATTTCGACTGAGTGTCATTGGAGTCTCCTATTGTCGGTTTTCCGTTCGGCGAAGCGCCCCGCCTTTCTTAACGTGGGGCACGTTTTCAACGTGCCTTGGGTTGTCAGGCACGTTTCCAACGTGCTTGCTGGTTCGCCAGGATACATCATAAACATCCGACACCCTATTTGACCAAGAGACCGGCACGTTGGAAACGTGCCCCACGGCGCCTAAGCCGGTCCCATGGCCGAGTAAACCTTGCGGATCGCCCGGACGATGTCGCTCAGGTCCTCATCGGTGAAGTTGGGATCCATGATCACGCCACCGAAGCGGTTGATGATATCGATGGTACGGGGGCAGGACTCGGCTCCGTAGCGGATCGCCTTTCCCTGGGGGCTGTTGAAGGAGGGCCAGTCGGGGTGGACGGTCGCCTTCTTCTCGATCCGCTGGTCGATCGGCAAGATCACCGAACCGCCCGGGCCCGAGGCCGAGATTCCCTCCGCTCGAAGGGCCCGCAAGAAGCGGTCACGCCGCTGCCGGGTGCCGTGGTCCAGGAAGACCGTGACGCCCAGATCCCCCTCCTGGTCCGGCGTCTTGCGTAGTTTCAGCCCCGGCAGGTCGGCGATGCCTTCGCGGACCTTGCGGCTGTTGGCGCGGAGTCGCGAGCAGATTGTCTCCAACTTCTGGACCTGCCCCTTGAGGACCGCTCCGGTGAACTCGTTCATGCGGAAGTTGCACGAGGCGAAGGCCGCCAACAGGCCGCCGCCGAGGGACTCCTTGTAGGGCGAGCGGACCACGCCGACGTCGTGGAAGCGGACGGCGCGCTCGAAGAGTTCCGAATCGTTGGAGACCACGGCGCCGCCCTCGCCCGAGGTGATGGTCTTGCTGAGTTGAAAGCTGTTGATTCCGATGTCGCCCACCGAGCCGACGTACTTCCCCTTGTAGCGTCCTCCACAGCATTGGGCGCAGTCTTCCACCACGCGGAGTTTGTGCCTGCGTGCGATCGCGAGGATCGGGGCCATGTCGGCCGTGCCTCCCTGAAGGTGGCTGGGTACGATCGCCTTGGTGCGCGGCGTGATCCGATGCTCGATGCCCCCCGGATCAATGGCCAGCGACTCGTCGATCTCGGCGAAGACCGGCAAGGCTCCCGAAAGGACGATCGCATCGTAGTCGGCGTACCAGGTCCAGGCGGGAAGAATGACCTCGTCGCCGGGCCCGATTTCGAGCGCCGCCATGGCGGTGAACAGGGCCGTCGTCCCGGAAGTTACGCCGAGGGCATGCTTCACACCGAGGTGCTCCGCGTAGGACTTCTCGAACTGGAGGACCTTTGAGCCTCCGCCCCGCCAGCGGAAGGGAGACCTCGAATCGAGGACCTCGACGAGTTCCCGCTTCTCGACCTCGTCGTAGAACTGAGGCCCGTAGGGCTGAGAGTGAAGCGGGGTTTTCCGCACCGGCGTCCCCCCCTCGATCGCAAGCTTCTCACGGCCTTCGGCGGCAAGGCTCGCTCGGGTCCCATCCGATCCCACGAGCATCGACGCGGCGCCCGCGGCGCCGACGGTCGCCAGGAACTCGCGACGGTTCTTCATCGGTTGATTCATCGGACTGTCCTTTCACCTTGACGGAATCTACATACGTTCTTTCAATGGCTCACGTCGCCAGCGCGGCGCTGTGGGCCTGGATTCTGCGAACCGCCTCGACGATGTGATCCATGTCACCGCGGTCGGCTAGGAGCAGAGTCTGGAACATCCCGACGGTCGTCTCACAAACTTGCTTGTTGCCTTTGAGCTCCCCGAAGCTGTCGCGATAGGCTTTCAGCCGCCCGGCGGAGAAGAGACGCTGGAAGCCTCGCGAGTTGATCGCCTCGTCGAGCAGGCCGTCGTAGTACTGTTCGTGATAGCCGCCGCCGCAGGGGATGCCTTCGGCCTGGAGGGCCTTGATGAACTTGCCGCGCGGCAGACCGTTGAACTGGGCCGCGTCGTATCGGAATGCGTAGAGATGCCAAACGGCGCGGCTGTCTTCCGGCAGACGCGCGGGCTGGATGCCGGGAATCTCCTTCAGGCCGGCCGTCAGATAGTCGGCGTTCTCCTGCCGCCGCTTGGTCTCCGTCACGAGCTTGTCGATTTGCTGCCGGAGCAGCGCGGCCGCATAGTGCATCATGCGGTAGTTGGTGCCGCGGCTGAAGCAGCCGCTGCCCTTGAAGCTCCCGGTGGCGCGGCCGCAATTGTGGTAGGCCAGACAGCGGTCGGCCAAGTCGTCGCTGTTGGTGGTGACGGCCCCACCGTCACCCGCGGGGATGTGCTTGGAGTTCTGGAAGCTGAAGCAGCCCAGATCGGCCAGCGTGCCGCACTTTTTGCCCTTGTACTCGCCTAGCCATGCCTGACAGGCGTCCTCAATGACGGCCAGGTTGTGCTTCTTGGCGATGGCGTTGATCGGGTCCATGTCACAGGGCATGCCGTAGATATGCACCGGCACGATAGCCCGGGTTCGGTCGGTGATCCGACTCTCGATCGAAGCCGGGTCCATTGTCAGCGTGGCCGGATCAGTGTCGGCGAACACCGGCAGGGCCTTGTGCATCAGGACCACGTTGTACGTGGCGATGAAGGTGTAGGGTGAGATGATCACTTCGTCGCCGGCGTCGACGCCCATGACGTGCAGGGCCGTGAGCAGCGCGGTGGTGCCGCTGGCGGTGGCCACGCAGCGCTTGGCGCCGTGGATCTTCGCGTAGGCCTGCTCGAACTCGCCCACCTTGCCGCTGCCGCCGCCACTGCACCATCGGCCGCTGCGCAGCACGTCGACGATTTCCGGCTCCCACGACTCGCGCCACTCGGGCCATTTGGGCCAGCCGCCCTTGTGTACGGGTGTGCCTCCGAGCAAGGCCGGCTTGTCGGCCTCGGCGGCGAACGCCGTCGTCGCTCCGCGGGCGCCCAGCCAGGTCAGTGCGGCAGAACCCGCCGCTGCGGCTCGTACAAATCCACGTCGTGTCAGATCGTTTTCCATGGCGTTGGCTCCACCTAGGTTCTTTCGCTTTTCGTTTACCCGCGTCACGCGGGTGATACTTTATGCGGAACGGCACAACTGCCACCCAAATAGCGTAATCCGAACGTGCCGGCCGCGTCAACCGTTCGTGCCCGTGCCCGCAAGGTCCTGCTGGTGGCAAGCGGCGATAATGGGCGGTTTTGTCGCTGCTGTGATGTGTTCCAAGGTGCGCCCGATCGAGAAAGCGGCCATGCGGCAATGGCTGGCTGATGCGGGGATCGACGGAGGGCGCATCTTGGAGGAGGACGGAAGGTGGCTCCAGTTGCGCCTCGATCCTACTGCCCGATTCGTCCGCGATAGATCCTGACATTCTTCATCCGGCCAGTGGTTTGGAATTCCGGATTTTGCCTGGCCGTGTATTGGCCTATCATGAGTGGAGCCGAGTACGGAGCGAGGTTTGGACGGCACGGGACATCGCCGACCAGCTTGCCATCCTGGTAGAGCCGCGCGGCCTTGCCGTCATACGTCGCTCGCAGGTGAATCCATTGGCCGGTCACCGAACGACCGCCGTCGCAGTCCGTTCCGCCGACGTGCCAGCGCCAACCGCCGCTGATCGACTGCACAAACCAGCCCGCTCGCTGCCATTCCCCATGGCTGAGAATGACCGGCATCGTGCCCGGCTTCGTCAGATAGACCGAACACTCGACCGAGATCATTTCCGCAAGATCGAATCTCTGATCCGAGTTCTCCACCCGGAGATATCCGCCACCGGTCAGATCGAGCGCCCCCTCGCTGATCTTGGCGGCCCCGACAAGCCGGCCGGTCACTTGCTTGTCATCGAAGGTTTTGCCTTCGACGTTCTGAGCCAGCGGCATATCGAGCACCGGCCCCTTGGGCCAAGGCTTCGCCATGCCGGTGGCTTCGGGCGACGGCTTGCTCTCCCCTCCCCTTGCGCTGACCGCTCGCACATGATAGCGGTAGGCGATCCCCTCCTCGCCGGTCGTGTCCTCGAATGGGCCGCCGGCCAACGGCGTCTCGTTTAGGGAGGTGAACTCACCGCCATCAGCAGGCCCTCGGTAGACGCGATATCGCAGGCTGCTGGGCGGATCGACAGGCCAGGCAAGTCGCACGCCGCCGATTTTGTCCGTTGCTTCGAGCTCGGCAACCGGCTCGGGCGGCTTCGGCGGTGGGACGACGATCGACGCGCGAATCGGCTCGCTGCTCTTGCCCTGCTCGTCCTTCAGCACGATCGCATAATGGGTCGGGCCTCCCTTGGCCTCCGGGTCACGCCATCGAAACAATCGAGTCTCGGTCTGTAGCGTGTCGGCCGATGGGGTAAAGTCCGCCTTGTCGCCACGGTGAATCTCGAACGCAAGTCCCCACGTTCGTGTGTTGCGCTGCCAGGCAAGGTGTACCATGGCCTCGCCGTCGAGATTGGCCGATAGCTTGGGCAGTTCCTTCGGGAGAGGACGCGGTACGATCTTTCGCCAGGTGCCCGCGACCACCTGGGCACCGGGCATGTCAAGACGCGGTGTGGCAAGCGCCGCCTGACGGCCTTGCTGGATGATCGCGAGCATCTCCTGGTAGATCGCGTCTTCGGTCGACTTGAAGGTCACCAGCGGCTGACCACTTTCGTCCCACTCCTTCCACTCCTGGGCGGGGAACCAGGAGAGCGGTTTGACCGCGTGTTGGTATCCGCCGGAAGTCATCATCCGAAGCCGTTTGAAATTCGTGTCGGCTTTCCTCTCGCGACAGAGCCCCAGGCCGAAGCCTTCGTCGCCCTTTTCGAGCGGGGCGCGGAGAATCCGGCTCAACTCGGGCCGTTGAAGGTTGAACCAGTCGACCTCAAAGTCGCCGCGCGGATGACAAGTCACACAACTCGCTTTCTCCATGACGCCTTCAAGGCTCGCCCTGGTCTGCTTCCACCCGGCGGCGTAAAAACCACTCTGGACGTAATCCCAGGTGCCGCCGAATTGGCCGTTGGAATCCATCCACGCCAGCACCAAGTCGCGCTGGGCGCGCGGCAGATCGAATCGTTTTTCATGCCCCTTCGCCTTATCGACCAGGATGTCGGTCAGGAGCGACTTGCCACTGCCGTGCGAGTAGGAGGGCAGGATCGTCGACGAGTAGTACGACGTGCCGTTCATGCAATCGATGCCGCCGATGACCGGCGCTTTGTACTGAACCTCGCGTCGATTCGAGAGATGCTCGTACGAGATGTTGAAAAGCTCGGTCCAACCGCCCGTCAGGTCGAGCCCGGCGGCGATTCCCTCCTCGCCGCCATGGCACGAAACGCAATGACGATCAAAGATCGGCTGGATTTGTTCGGTGTAGACAATCGGGCCGGAGCCCCACGATTCGTCTTGAAGCCGACTCACCGGTCGCCCGATCGCCATTGCCGCCGTCTTCCTCGGGGCGTAGGCCGACCGCTTGTTTTCATGACAGCCGATGCAAGCACGCGTCGTCCCGGGGACCGCCTGGATGAATGTTCGCATACTTCGGACACAGCGCCCTTCGGCGTCGAGAGCCTGGAAGAAGACCGCCCGACCGGAAGGCACCTCGAAGTAAACGCTTCCATCCGGCTCGACCGGCACGACCCCCATGTAGTCCTTCATCGTAAATGACAGGGCCGACGAGACGAGAAACGTCTGATTGACGGGGCTTCCGCCCGGCGTCGGACTCGTTCGACTCGTGTCCTCCAACACGCGGAGATACTTGACCGTCCCTGGCTTCACCTCGGGCATCCCCTCGTAGATGTCCTGGACGAAGAACTTGCCGGTCGTCTTGCTCCGGTCGGTCAAGTCCCGCTTCAATCTGGGGAGAGGTCGCGGGCGGACCGGAATCGGCGCGTGCAGGTCGATCGTCGCATCGGCGAGGATCACTTCACGCTGCCCCTCCTTATTGACCATCATGATCGCGTTGAACGGGCCGCTTTTTCCGCTGTAAAGGATCGTGTCTTTCGAGAGAGGATAAGGGTCGCACGAACTGCCCCGATTGTTTGTCGGATCATTCGGCGTGTCGAAGTTGTGGATCGCGGCCGGGTCGTTCTTGCCCATCCGCGTGTCGATCATCGCCACCGCTCCGCGTGGCGGCGAGTTGTGCGGCGTGAAACTACCAACGATGAGGTATCGGTCGCCCGGCACCTGACGCGGATCGAGGATCGCTTCGGGAAAGACCATGTTGTTCGCGTAAGTCGCCGTCTCGTTCGTACCGTCCGGATAGACGGTCCAAAGCGACTGCACCGTCAGCGCCGTCTTGTCGACGTACTCCCAGCGTCCGAAGAGGATCCGCCCGTCTTCCATCACGGTCGGGTCGAATTCGGTTTCGCAGTTGACGGAGATCGCGCGAATGTCCGAGCCGTCGGCGTTCATCGTATGCAAGATGTCGGAGCCTTCGTTGGCGCAAGGGATCAGGCTGCTGTAGCGGTTCGAGGTGAAGACGATCCGCCCGTCGGGGAGGTAGCTGGGCCCGAAATCGTGGACCCCGCCGCCTCGGCCATGATACTCGCGTTCGCAATCGCACGGGTTGGTCAGTCGCTTCAGCCCGGTGCCGTCGATGCCGATCTCGTAAATACTCGTGCTGCCGCTGGCCGTCCCTTTATGACAGAAGAGCAGGCGCTTCGCGTCGTAGGAAAGCTCGGGCTGCCAGTACATTCCCTCGCCGAGCGTTTCCTTCGACTGCGGATCGATGACGGTTCGGATGCGATGTTTTTCGGGCGGGTCGGACGGATTCTCCAGCACGTAGATGCCGCCGCCGGGGAACCATTTGTAATAGGTATCGTAGATGTGGATCCCTTGGATATTCCGCCGCTTCGTGAAGAGCAACGGGAAATCAAGCTGCGAGCGAAGCGACGGCTCATCGCCGGGTGTCTCGGCGGAAGCCGGTGAGGCGCCAAGCAGAACTGCCGCGGTAAGAACCAGAAGAAGACGTTGAAACATGCCAGAACACCTTTCCGCCGATATTTCCCATTGGGTTTGAGCCTGAAGTCGTTCCAGGCATGACGCGACTCCTATCTTAACATCGCCCCCCCCCCTTGTGTCTAGCGCCTGGTGAATTTCTCGGCATTTTTTCGCCTGTCCTTCCCAAAAAACTCATCCGAGGGAAAGCGGCAAACCGATGGCTGGTGTCCCTACGGGTAACCCCCGTACTTGTGGATCGCGTTGATCATCGCGACGAAGTTCGCGTGGGCTGGTGAACTTCGTTGGGCGACTCTTGCACTATGTCGGAAAGAACGGATGTCGGCCCCAACGGTCTGCGAACTGAGGAGGGGTGAATGCCCGCTTTCATCGCCATCATCAGGCCGGCCGCCTCCAGGTAATTCTCCACGAAGATGAATCGCTCATCGCCGTCGGGGTATTCGTGCAGGACCGACTTGTTCTCTCTTACCACGACGATGGGAATCCCCCGCTTCAGACAGGCTTCGTGAGGTTCCCCGAGACAGCCTATCGGGCTGATCATCACATCCACGTCCTCGACGCCCAGCGATCCGTTCTTCTTTGTGTTGCTGAGCCTTGGCGCTTTGTTGAGCCCCTTCAACAGGCAGTGGATGAAGTTCAAGGTGACAATTTCTATGGCCGTTCTGGGGTCCACGATCTCATAAAATCCCGGGATCGCGTAATCGACAGGCCCATGCGCCACGGGCTTGTCGAGCGCCGAGGCGATCAGCTTGGAAGCCACGGCCTCGACACCCCCGACCGGATTCACGCCGCCGACTTCAAAGTACTTCCGCAGCGTGGCTTCGTCGATCGTGATCGGTGTGGCGATCCCCAGTGCGTCGAACTCGTACTGCTTCACTTGCTCCACGAGCGGCTCCCAGTTGATCACTTCCCCGCTGGCCAGTCCGTCCTTCATCTTCGCGATCAGTCCCAGCGGCTTCTCCAACTCAACGATTTCGACGTTCGAGCCGATCGTCGCCCGGGCGCCGGAAACCGCGTTGATCGACTGCCAATCGGCCTTATTCACGGCGATGAGAATCTTGTTCAGATGGGGCCTCTCCAGATAGATCTCGCCCTTTAGAAACCGGTTCAGACAGCTCCCCTCAACATACCAGCTATTCTCCGGCATTTCGTTCACATCGGACGAGTTTACCACGTTCGGGTGCAGGATCAGGTTATCGCAGCACGCCCCCATGAGTTTGGCGACCGGATTGGCATCTCCCGCGTGCCCTCCAATTTCACATCCGATTCCCGTGGGGATGACAAGCACGATATTCATGGATGTTTCTCCTTGCATCACGTTATTGGCATGCCGAACTTGTTTTTCCACACAAATCTCCAGTACCCGGGGACGTTGGCCCAGGGGATGTCCGTAGGCCCAAGGGATGTCAGTAAGATAGAGCCGTAATGCGTGCGTAGTCAAGTGCATGCAGCGATGCCGCACGAGGGGGGATTCAAGGGAGGGGACGATCTGGAGACTACAACATCCGGATTGCCGTGGTTTTGGTGATGGGCATAACCCGGGAATCACGATAGGCGAGTAGGCTGTCCCCGAGTTGGGAAAGGGCGGATTCGGACGTGGAGCCACCGTTGCGTGGCGGGAGATCTTGGGAATGGGGTGCACCCGAGAAGCTACGGTACGACGGCTTTGCGGAACCACCCACCAGATGGTCACCTGACTTTCGGATCACCCCAGCAACTGAATGCACCGGCTCCGCCGCGCACGGCGATGGCCTTTAGCTCGAGTACTCTTACGCCCTGGACGTCCAGTTTGACCGGGGTCTTGGTGCCGCGGTTGTGCGTATGGCCGTAGCCGTAGATCTCTCCCGTCCGGAAGACCTCCTTGTCGTCCGCCAAGATCACAAACACGGCCGCGCCGCCGGCACCCGTCTTCAGTCCATAAGACGTCTGAAAGCGGTCGCATTTCCCCGACAACTTAAACTTGATCGACGAGGTGGCGTGTGCACCGAATGCCAGCCCGAACGTCTTGCCGCCGATGGAGACCTTCGCCTCGCCGCCACGATACTGTTCGAGGTGTCCGAAACCAACCGAATGGCTGAGCGGCTTGACAAACCCCAGGTGGGTCCACCCGTCCTTGTCCTTGCCGCGCGTCGTGGACGGGACCTCATCGACGTCGGCGGCCGCCGAAAGAGTGGCGATCCACAAGAGTATCAACAATCCGCCGATCGACCGTTTCATTGCCTTGAGCCTCTGGAGGTTGAAACGGGCCCTTTTCCGCAGAGCCGTGTTTTCAAAGCTTGGTTACCTGATCTTCGCGTCTCCCCACAGACCGCATGCATTGGCCAGTGGCTTCTCGTCAGCCTGCACGGACCGCAACTCCAGTACATCCACGCCGGACACGTCCAGCGTGACGGGGTTTTTCACTCCGATCGTACTGGTTCCGCCCAGGCCGTAAATATGTCCGGAACGAAATCGTTCTTCTCCGTCGGTGAGGACCACGAAGCGACAGACCCCGTGTGCCCCGGTCCACAGGCCGTAGTTTGCCGTGAACTGCGTATACTTGCCATCGAGCTTGTACTTGATCGAGGAATTGGCGTGTACGTTCATCACAGTGTGAAAAGTGGTTCCGCCGATCCCCGGCTTGGTGTCGCGATTGCGGTAGCGGATGAAGGTTCCCCAGCCGACTTGGGCGTGAATCGGGTCGATGTGCGTCAGATGGGTCCATCCTTGCCCGTCTCTGCCGAGCACCGAATCGGGTTGCGTGACCAGAATCCGAAACCCGGTCGCGTCGGCTGGGCTTTCACCGCCGGAGCGCCAGGAGCCGCCGCGATTTCCTCCCCGCTCGCACCACTCGGCCACGTTGCCGTGCATGTCGTGTAGCCAGAAGCGATTACACATCTTCAGGCCCACCGGGTGAGGCCGGCCGGAGCCGTTCTCGGGCATCCATCCGGCCCGCAACAGATCGTCCTCCGAGTCACCCGTGTTATACTTGCCGGTCGCGTCGCCGCGCCAGGCATGGGTCCATTCGGATGCCGACGGCAGCCGCGCGACAAGGCCGTCCAACTGTCCGGCACACTTGCCCGTCACTCGCCGGCAAAACTGTTGGGCTTCGTGTCGTCCCACGCGCTGGACCGGATGCGCCGGATCGCGGTATGAACTCGGGTTAGTGCCCATGACGGCCTGATACTGTTGCTGGGTCACCTCGTACTGCCCCATCCAGAATCCGTCGCCGTACGACAGGTTGATCTTGGCCGCCTCCTCGGATCGATCCGGCGGAACCCAAACCAGTTTCAGACGGCATCCCCCGCCGAGATCGAGCCATCGCGTCTTGACGTCCTCTTCACCGAAAGAGGCCTCGACGGTGGCGACCTCGTTGGATCGCACGTCAACCCTCCGGCTGACCCCGCGGCCGTGATAGTCCACGTTTACGGTATACGTCGCGGCCGGCAGATCATTCCACGTCAGTCGGCCGTCTTTCCAGGTTCTGTAGCCCTGGTCCTTGTCGATCCGCACAAGCGACCCCAACGGCGATTTCACGACCAGCGTGCCCGCGGACGCTGCGGATTTGCCCCGCGAAGATTCCTCCTCCAGCCGTGATTCCCCATCGACCAACTGAGCCTCTCCGTGTTTCAGGGCGGGTCTTATCAGCCACACTCCACCCTGCGTGCAAGCCACGATTTGGCCGTCATGCTCCCGAACCATGAACGGAACTTCGTCATCCAACAGGGGCAAGTCTTCCGCCGTTCCTCCCGTGTCGTCGCGAGGAATGAGTTGCCATCGCTTTCCATAACCGGCCTGCGCGTTGATCATGTACCGCTCGTGAGGCGGGTCGAGCGCCAGCGGCGTTCGGCGGACGGCCGAAGAAACCAGATACGTTTCGCCCAACAGGGCCAGGCTGCTCGTGCTGCCGGGCAGCAGGTGACCATTTCCGCAAAACGTGGGTACTTCGTAGCGAATTCGCAGCCGCTCGGGTGCCAGGTTGCCGATCACCGGCACCAACTGCTCCAGCAGGTCTTCCAGCGGCTGGGCGGCGTACGTGGCCGGGTCCCAGACGGCATAGCCGCGGGCACCGGCGAGCGAAGGAGCGCGCACCCGAACTCTCACTTGCCGCCCGTCCACCAGCGTCTCGGTCACGTCGCGATAGCCGTGCATGTCGGCCAGATGCAGCACACATCTCCCGTCGCCCAACATACGGAGTTGAAGTGGATGATACGGACGCCGGTGTACGGCATGAATTTCACCGGACTGCAGTTCATATACCCAAAGCCACGGTCGATCGGCGGCTTCCGGCTCGAGAAACATGGCGGTGAAGAAGATCCGGCCACGCGGTTCATCGTACACCAGACTGTCGATCGTACTGGGCGGGCAGTCGTCCAGCTCGGATCGCTTTTCCTTGCGGCCACTGCAGGCCAGGACGTTTACCTCGCGGCTTTCCAGATCGCAGACCACCAGGTAGCCTTCCTGGCGGCCGCGCAGGCCGAGATACAGTTTGCCGCCGGCTTCTAGACACGCGGTCACGCGGGCCGCGGGCAGGCCGTCTTCTTGCGTTATCGTCCAGGTCTTCTTTTCGTGCCGGGCGAAGCAGATCAACCCGTCGGACGTAGGTACGTAGACCGTCTCCTCGCCAACGTGCATTTCGTTGCCCGTCCGCGCGCGGTACTGCCGACCCGTGATGATCTCACCAAGGACCTCCCGTTGGTGGGAGTGGAGGTTGACACGGCGCAACTCGTAGCTGCGGGGATCGGTGTGCAAGCACAGCAGGTAGACCCAATCGCCGGCCAGTTGGGACGATTCGATGCTGGAGACGCCGGGAACCGAGTCGAACTCGAAGACTCGAGCGATGGATTCCAGTTCGGCCTCGGCGATGGGGCTTGCCTCGGTGGCCGTGACGTCCCGCCCGTAGCGGGCCCGATAGGTCTTGCGCAGCCGCTCGACAAACACCTCGGAAAACAGCGGGTGAAGCACGTCGCCCACCGGCGGCGTGTAGTCGGGGGAATCGAGCTGCGCCCAAGCCCTTTCCAGGTGCGCGCCCGGATGATCGGCACGGTCCGCATCGTGCTCGTCCAGATACTCCAGCAACAGCGGGCAGGCGACTTGGTTGCGATCGAGTGCCTCGGCCAACCGCAAGACTTGTTGAGTGATCTCCCGGCGAGGAAGAGGTTGATAGATGGACGGCGGTTTGTGCCCGCGAGACTGGCATAGGTGTAGAAATCGGCCGGAGAGCGTCGGATCCTCCAAGACGACGGCGGCGGCCTGACGCAGGCGGGCCTCGACTAAAGCGGCGGGGTCCGGGAAGTCGCCGGGAAAGCGGTTCACCAGCATCGCCGCGCAAACGTGGCTCTGCATTTTGCGGAAGAGATCCAACCGCCGGTCGAGCGATGTTTCGGTGTCCCCTTTGGAGCGTATTGACGAGTGTGGCGGCCGATCCACTCTTCCGCCCGTTCCCCATCGATCGTACAGATCAAGAAGAGTTCGTCTTTCGGCCGGCGAAAAGTCCGCGATACGATAGAGTGCACCCCCTAACCCTGCGGGTATGTATTCCGGCGCCCCGGCGTAGCGCGCGACCCCCAGCCCGTCGGGGAGCGAGTCGAAGTACTGCCGGCAATCGCGGAGCAACTCGCCGGGATTCGTCGACCAGGCCTCGACCCAGCGCAGATCTCCCACGCAGCGCGGATCCCGCTCGGCCATCGTCTTGCACCACTTGCCGAAGCGATGCCTCAGGGTCTTCACCTGATCTCTTTCGCGAGCGGGTCCAAGCCGCCTCAAGGTGAAGTGAAGCTGTTCGGCAAGCCCGGTGGTAAACCAGGAGACGTCGTCGGCGTATTTCCACTTTTCGGAGTATCCGACGTGCCGCTGGAGATACTCCACCGCCTTCGAGGGACTTTGGGCTCGCGACACCTGTCTTCGCAACAACCGGCAGGCGACTTTCTGCACGTGTACGTCCCAAGGGGTTCTGGCCAGCGCGGCCTCGGCCAGCATCGTGGCGGCAAGTTCCGCGACCTTTGCCTCATCGTGGCGGCCGCGCACTTCCAATCGCAGCGCCTCGGCCAGGAAACGATCGGCCTCTACGCCGGCGGCAAAGTCCGTCTCTCCGGGTTGTGCAAGCTTCAGTTTGGCGATGATACGCCGTGAAAGTTGCGTGGCCAGTGCATCGAGATCGGTCGACATCCCGGAAACGCCGACCGTGCCCAATTCTCTCTTCGCGCCGTCGGTCAGCACGGCGCGCAGCTCCAGGTCGCCGTTCTCGCGGCCGCTGATCAGATCCAGGTCCACCGACACCGAGGACTCCAACAGTGCATTGCGGCGGACGGCGGAGAGCCGGGATTCCTTGAGGATAAGATCAAGCCGGCGGCGCTCGAGCAGGGCGACCTCCGCCGAGGCAACCAGCCGGCGCTTGATCAAGATGGCCAACATTTTCGGCGCGTGCTTCAGAGTCTCGGGCAAGTCGAGCTGTCGCACACTAACAAACGAGAGCGTGCGACAATCGGGCACCGCCGGTCCGCCTTGCCACTTCCCCAGACCCACTGCCATCGCCACCGCGGCGGCCGCGGCACGACGGTCCGGCTCCTCGCCAGGCGGCAACGCACCATCGTAGAACCGCGCGCCGGTCAGCGCGTCGAAAGCCACCAGCGACGTTACTTCGGCGTGGTCCGTGGTCGCCTCCTCGCAGTGCAATTCAGCCAGCACGTCGCAGCCGAGCAATTGCCCAACCTTCAGCGCCTCGCCCGCCGAGAGCAAGCCCTCCAGGGCCAGTTTGTGTTCGGCCAAGACCTTGCGGATGTGCTCCCGGTCCAAAAGCACGACGTCGTCTCGCCGCGACAACTCGACTTCCATCAGGGCCACCATGCCGTCGGCTTTCTCGCCGCCGGAGGCGCACAGCGCAAGACGCGGGGGGGGAAGAGTATCTTGCACCGGCGCTTTGGCGGCGATCGTCTCGTGGATGGAACCGAGGAAGATGAGTATCCCGATGGAGATTCGCGACATTCCATTCATGGCATTAACACCGGAAAGTTGACGATCGTTGAGGTTCGTAGCACGGGGTAACCCTATTGCCCTGTGGCCGCTTGCGTTTGATCTCTGCGGAAAACGGCGGCCACCAGCCCCTCGTTCGATCCGAAGACCACCAGCCACTTCCCGCCGGGTAGCGGGGCAATCGACGGATGGAACGGCTTGGTGAGATAGCTCTCCACGATGATCGGTTCCGACTCGTCTCCGTCGGGAGCGAACTGGTGAACGCGGAGGTTGCTGCCGTGCGGGGTAACGGTGAGCATCGAGCCATCGCCGCGGCAAGCCACGCCGCCGGTGTGATAGGAGTGACTGTCGGTCAGATGCGCCAGCGATTGCCACCGGCCGCGAACGTCGCGCCGCCAGAGTTTCGTTCCCCGAACGCCGCCGTGACTGCCAGCGGCCAAAACCAGCCGGCCCTGTGAGTCGCAACGGAGTTGGCAGTGTTTGGTGGTCATGCGATCGGGCGTCTCATTGCCGCCGGTGTGAAGCTCGGAGTCGACGTGCCACGCCACGGCGTCATCGCTGCGCAACAGCCAACCTTGCCACACGAGCCAGAAGACGTTGCGCATATCGATCGCAAACGCAACCGTCCCGGGCCGGCTTCCCCGCCAGCGGGCCATGTCTTTCCGCACTTCTTCCGGCAAGGAGATCTTCCGCGGGAACGACCATTCCACGCCGTTGGGCGAAGACGCCGCCCACAGGTTCTTGTCGCTTTTCGGCCCCCGCTCGGAAACCCACACCAGCCAGTACATGCCGCGCCGATCCTGCTGCAACACGGGTGCCGCGTCGCAACTCATCGAAGAGACGGGCAACCGCCGCGGGTGGCTCCAATGGATGCCGTCGGTGGTGGTGGCAGAGAAAAGATTCGATTCCTTGCTCAGCCGCATGACGTCGCCCGAACTGACCTCGTCCCACACGAGCCATGTCCGCCCGACGCGGTCGATCATCAGACACGTGTTGCTGCCCTGATCGGCGATGACCTGCCGCGAAACGGTTTCCACGCCGGCGTTCAGGCAGACCCCTTCCCGCCGCCCTGCTTCGAGTTGAATCGTTGTCGATCGCCGTCGCCCGTCGGGCCAGCGAACCTCAATGTGGTACGGTCCGGCGGGAATACGCAACAAGGCCAACCCGCTATCGACTTTTCCTCTGTGCTTCCCGTTGATGTACAGTTGAGCGTTGTGGGGCAATACGTTGACCTGAAAGCCACCGATTTCCGGCATCCGCGCCGCCTCCGTCCAGCGACGCAACTCGAATCGCATCTGCCAGCGGTCAACATGATGGACGTAGGTCTGGATGGCGCGGATGCCTGAATCCAGTTTCAACTCTTGCCAACTCCCGTCGGGTTTGACCTTGATGAACTCGAACAACCGGTCATGTTGGCCGCCGGGGCTTCTGAAATCGAATTGAACCCGGCCATCGCCGCCGGCATCTTCACGGGGCGCGGTGTCCGTGCGGTATTTCACGGCGGCGAATTCATGGCCCGGCGGCGCCAGCCATACGCGGCCGTGTTGCCACTGGTGGTATCCGTGAGTCGCTTCAGTTTGCGCCGTGACCTCCTCATTGGGCTGGACCACACGGAGCGTGAAGGCCGGATAGAGCGTGGCGTCGCGGTTGAGTCGTACGAATTGCCAGTAGAGCGGCACGTATCCCAGACCGTTGCGGCCGAGCAACCCCACGCCGAGAGACTGGTTTCCCAAGGGCATTCCGTTCGCGCATAGAAAATGGCGAATTCGCCCATACAGTTGCGCGGCTTGGAACTCGTTGTCGGCCTGCAATTGCCAAGCGGCCCACCGCGAGAGTGCGCGCAGCCGGGTCTTGTTCCGCTCGGCGATCTTGTCGATCCCGCCCTTGCCGCCGACGTCGTCCCAACCGCCGGACGGTCGCGAAGGATCGGTGATGCGAAACGGCGGCAAGTCGCCCGTGTAACGGTCGAGAATCCGCCGAAAGACGTCAACTGCCGAGTCGCGGTCGGCCAGGGCCTCGTCCAGGACCACGGCCATGCGGAAGTACACTTCGTCGGGCAGGCTGTCCTCGCGATCCAACTCGACCAGCCGGCGAAATTCGACCATGGCATGTTTCGGTTGCCCCACTTCGTGGTAAAGCCGCGCCGCCCCGGCGGCGGCCTTCAGGTAAGCCGGGTCTGCCCGGCGGGCAAGCTTCGCCTCGCGCAGGGCGTCGTACCAGTGGCCGGAGTCGAACAGGCCGAGGCTCCGCGCGTGATGCTCCAGCGCCGGAAGCGATTCGGTTCTCAGCATTCTCACCAAGCTGAGCTCCTCGGCTGTCATGGGTACGTCGAGTTTCTCGACCACCGCGCCGACCAGGGACCGCTCCAACTCGAAAACTCTGGCCAAGGGACCCTCGACCTGTTCAATCCGCAACGTTTGGCCGGTCGTCACGTCGATCAGCAGGGCTTCGATGCTCAGCCGATCGCCCCGGCAGAGAAACGTGCCGAACAGGAGCCATCTGGCCCGGGCGATCTTGCCCACGTCGGGAACCGAGCGGTCGTCCAGGATTCCCGCCGCGCCCAACTCGAACTCGCGCGTGATCTCCTGGATTCGCTCGCGGTCGACAACCGTCAACCGGTCGGACGCCGAAAGATCCGTAATCACCATGTCGGCCAAACCCTTGCCCAACCAGTCGCGCTGGTCGCCCGGGTTTCGGTTGACGAAATCGAGAACCGCAATCCGCTCTGCCTGGGAGTCGGATGGCTCCGGCGAGCCGCGCGTGTCGGACGGGGCCGGCGGGGCGTTGGTTCTGGGAATTGCGGTACCCCCGGGCTGACGCTCGGGCATCGCCTTGCACTGGTCGAGCAACTGCGCGGCGCGGGACGCCAGCGGGTGTTGGGCGAATTGCTCGACGAATTGCGAAAACTCGATCTTCGCGTGCTCGTATTCGGCTGCCTCGAAGTAGGTTAAGCCACCGTGGAACCTCGCCCGGGCATGAGCCGGATCGATCGCCAGGGTCTTCATGAATTGCCCCGTCGCATGCTCGGGCATCTGGGCAAAGTAGTAGCCTAGCCCGCGCATGAAATGCAGGCTGGCCTCGGGCGAACGGTCGATCTGGGCTTCGCTCAACTCGGGAAGTTCCAGGTTCAACTCCTCGACCAACTCGTGAGCCAACTGGTCGACCGGATCGACCAGCCGGTCACCGCCGGCGACGACTTTCGCCGATCGTGCCACCCTCCGGCCGGATACTTCCAGCAGGTGGGCGTTGATCTGAAACTCGCTGCCGACGGCCGTGACACTGCCGGTGATCACGAATTGGGCTCCCACGAGTTGCCCCAGGCGAAACTGACCGTCGCGCTTTTGGGGCCAAGTCATCTCATGTTCGGCAAGCACTTTGGAAATGTCTGCCCGCTCGACGAACTGGAGCCCTTCGGCGGTGGAAAGGTGGACCATCAACATATCGCCGATCGCCTCGGCCAGGGGCGCGTAACGCGCACCGGCCGATGCATCGACAAACGGCAGCGCCGCCACGGTGGGTCTCTGGTCCTGGTCACCCCATGCCGCCGGCGTGCAGGCGACGAGGACGAGGATCATAACAGATGAAAACCGCGAAAGAAGATCGCTCATGTTACCCTGGCCTCCGGCGTATCGCGGGTGCGGAACTAGTCCTTCTCCCGCTTCGGGTGGCCGGCCTTCTCCGCCCCGGTCGAAACGATCTTCGGCAACAGCCGCTCGGCGATGTCGGCGGCGGCACTCTGCAGGGCCGTCTTGCCGGCAATCTGTTCCGTCAGATCGACCTCCACGGCCACCTGGCGGTCAATCGCCAACACGCGTCCGGTTTCCGCCTCGACCGCCTTCAACTCCAACCGTGCCTTGACCGAAACGAGGTTTCCGTGCCGGGCGGCAAACTCGCTGAAGCCTTCACCCGTCAGCAGGATGTCGGCGTCGCGCTCGTCGCCCTCCTTGGGGTCGATCACGTCGAAGCCGAGCTCCGTGCAGAAGAGCGTGATTTCCGTCTCCGCCGCGGGGTCGATGGTGACCTGTCCCACGTGGCGCTCTTCGATTTCGATTTGCACCGTCGGGCGTTTGGTTTTTCCGAGGGTTTCCTTCAGGGCGTCCAGCCGGTCCTCACGGCTGATTTGCCTAGCGACCAGTTCTTCCGCCCGATCGGCAATTGTCTTGGCGACTTGTTCGGCCAACTGTTCGACCATGGTGTCCAGATCGTCGCGGACATTTCCTTTCACGCTGGCACCGAACACGCGGCTGGTCTCCGTGCCGATGATCTTGGCCACCAGATAAAGCTTGGTATCCACCTGGAGTACCGATCCGGTGATCAGGACCTTGGCTCCCGTGAGTTGGCCTACTCGCGTCGACTGGGTCGGATCGGCCAGGCCGGAGAGGTTAAGTTCCAGCTCTTTGAGAATCTTCGTCAGGTCCTCGCGGTCGACCAGGTACATCTCCGGGTTGGCCACCAGATTGGCAAACAACAGGTCGCTCACTTGCGGCCCCAGGTCGGCCACGTCGTTGCCCCGCTCCAGGAACGGGAAAACCGCCGCCGGATAAACGGTATCGGCAGCCCGGGCCGATACGGCCGGCAGTGCGATACACGCGGCCAGGCATACCGCCGTCAGAATTCGCTTTCGCATCACTTACTCCTTTTCCCGTGAAATGACAGGTTTGTCAGCATCTTGAGCAACTCGCTCCAATATCCTCAATAGCAGCCAGCGCGGCGTCGGCCCGGCGTCCCAATGCCCAACAACACCGAAACCACACACGATCAACCGGCCGCCGCCCGGGTAAACCACTTCCAGCCAGGGCCATCCCCGGCCGGAATCGTCGACTACAATGGTTGCCCCTTTTCGTGCCGCGCCGACGCTCAGCCTCGCGGCGATGACCTGCCCGTCGGGCGGCCAGGCGTCGGCATCCAAACGCTTGTCTATTTGGCCAATCACGTCGGTGCCTAGAAACGCAATCTCTTTGGGACGGGGTCGGTTCTCCGCCGTGCCGGGGAAATCGAACTCGCCGTCGGCCGGAGCCAGGCAAATAACCGCCATCCCTCCCGCCGCCAGCTTTTCCACGGCCCCCGGCAAGCCGCGATGATCGCGCCAAGACACGCCCTCGCCGATCAGCACCGTGCCCTCGGTGGTTCGTTCCAACGCGGAAGTACCGTTGACGTCCCGGTACTCGACGTCGGCTTCGTCCAGCACTCGCCGCGTCTCGCCGGCCGGATCGTAGAGAGTGATTTTGAGTCCCCGCAGCCACTCTTGCCGGCCGGCAAACGCGCTGGCCGGAAAGAGCCGCAGCACGCGATCGTGCCCGGCGATTACCTTGCCGCGAGAGTCGATCACCCGCAGAGCCAAGTCCGTGTCGAAGATCACCCCCCCGCGCACCTCGGGCAGGCGAAGGGAAATCTCCACCTCGGCCTGGCCCGCCCCGTCGATCTTCACGGCGGCCTCGCCACTGGCGATGGTTCGCCGCTGCACCGAATGATTCCACGCGAGCCGGCCGTCGAGCGGTTTCTCGCTGTTAATCAGGAAATGCAACGAAGCTTCCTGGCCGCCGAAGAACGTCGACCAGCCTTCGCGCGCACGAATCTTCACACCCGGCGTTTCGGCAAGCATCGGCCGTGACGCGACCGACAGCAGCAGGGCAGTCGTTGCCAACGTCAGGCATTTATAGATCGTCTTCATCGATTAGGCCTCCCCATCAAGCCGGACAACCGTCTGAAACACTCGATACTGCGTGTCGCCTTGCCGGATCGAGTGCATCGCGACGGGAACTCCCGACTGCTGAATCCCATTGAAGCTCGACTCCAACGCCAAGCGAGATAGAGAAAGGTTGGAGTCGACGGCTATCGTCCGCTCGTCCACCGGGTACGCCCATAAGGACAACTCCGTCCCATGGGGCGCGCCGGCTCTGTCCAACGACAGCCGCACCACTTGGTCTTGTCGCACGAGCACGTCGACGGCCCAAACGGGCGTCCACCGCGGCCGCTGCTCGTTCCAACGAACCACCACCACGCGCGCCGCCATGGGAACGTTCGAGTGTTCCTCGCCGCCGCCGGGGCCACGGTCTTGCACCTCCAACAGCACGCGACCGTCGGTCTCGGCAATCCACTGCAGGCGATGATCGAAGAGCCGCTCCATCTCCTGAAGCAACACGGCTTTCTCGGCCAGTTGACTCTTCTCGAGCCAGGCAAACTCCGGCGGTAGTGTCTCCGGCCGTTCGGCCACGCCGGGATCGATGGGTTCAGGCTGAGCGACTTCGCCGTTCTTGCCGCGGGAGAAAATCAGCCAGCATGCCACGAAGATCGCCGCCGCCGCCGCGGTGATCGACAGCCAAATTGCCGCGCTGCGGGAAAACCGGCCCGACGGCGGAATCCCGGCTGTCTTCGCCGGTTGGATATCCCCGCCTTGCGGCGTCTCCTCCTGCAATGCAACGACAATCCGCTGCGTGAGCGAGTCGAGGTTTTTGCGATCCTGGCGGCGATCCGTCCAGTCTCGCAGGGCCCGATCGAGTTCGTTCGGTTGGTTTGGCTGGTTCATGGCGATAGGTAATCCCGTAATCGGTGTCGAAGCTGCTTTCGCGCTTCGTGGATACGCCAGTAAATCGTGGCCTTCGTGCAGTTTTCGATTTTTGCCGCTTCGGTCGGCTCCAATCCCTGAATCGACGTCAACACAATTGCCGCCCGAAGCTTCGGCGAGAGTTGAGCCAACGCCGCGCTGATTTGATCGTCCAATTCGTCCCGCAACACGGGCCCCTCGGGATTCGCCCGGATGGTGTCCGTCTCGCATAGCGCGGGGCGATACTCCAGCGGCGAATTCTTACGCCGCCCGAAGTACGTGTACGCCGTGTTCATGGCCACCCGATAGAGCCAGGTGGCGAAACTCGAATCCCCGCGAAAACCGTCCAGTTGGCGAAGTACTCTGAGGAACACCTCTTGCGTCAGATCGTCGGCCGCCGATTCATCCAGCACCATCTGGTACAGCAATCCGTTGATTCGCGGCAAATGCCGCCGGGCAAGCTCCTCCAACGCGCCGCTTTCGTCCGACTGCCGATAGCGGGCAACAAGTTGCTCGTCACTGGCAGAGGTCGTCCGAGACACGTCCGTTTTGGCTGGCACGTTGACACCGGGCATGGTGGGTACTACTTCCGCGAGCCGATCGACAACAGTGTGTCACGCAATCCCCAGAGGCATGAATAGTCCGGGCAAGGGCGCCAACGGTGCGGCAGCACCCGATGGCCGGCGACCCCGCCGCCTCTTGGCGTGGCTTCTGTTGTATTAGACGGGCCAGAGGGAAAATTCTTGGGGAATTATTCTCGGGAATACCCATTATGCGTGGATCTCGCCGATTGGACGAAGTGGCTCCGCCACTAGGGGGGCACAAGGACCCGCGACTTTCGGTGCATCTTCAGCGCGGGCTCCGCACCCCTGCAGCGGCCCAGCGATGGAGATACCGGCATTCTGGTCCGAATCAGCGAATCATCTTCAGCCCACCGAAGCCACACTCTGACGGTGTGATCGGAAACGAGGAATCGCTGGGCCCCTGCAACTCATTGCTTTGGGCCTTCCGGCAGGATTTCTCGGGATCGCGTTTTTCCGAAGATAAGAAGAAAACGGTCGGGGGCCGGCTGCGGCTCGCGAGACCAGAGGAAGAAGCCGGCTTCCGTCATTTCCCGTTCTACCATTGTCCGTGGTATCATTTTTCGGTGGCTGGCCTCGCGCCGGGAAAGCGGCTTCCGTGCCTCTCGATCAAGAACGTAGATGCAGCCGGTTGGGGATAGCTTCTCGTGGAGCTTGTTCAGTAAGGTCTTCCCGTGGAAAAGAAGGTGGTAGCTATCCAGAAAGAAGACGACGTCGATCGGCTCGGGGCCCAACGGGGGGACGCCGCTTGCCGTCAGGACTGAAGGGAAGGACACGTTGGAGGGCAGCGGTGGCCATTCTTCTTTCTGCGTGGCCCATTCTTCCAGAACGATCTCGAGCCCCTCGCCCGAGGAGTTTTTCAGGAGGGATGGTATTAACTTGCGAGCCTCTCCCAACGCGATGAATACCGGCCGCTGGTAAGGACGCGCGGAGGGCAGGAACAGAGGTGCCGCCTTCTCCACGGAAAAGGAGAGAAAAAGATCGGGGTCGCAGCCGGGGCTCTTCAGTTCTTTCGGTCGTTTGAAGATCAGGACGAAATCATCGTTCGTGTGCCAGCGCTGTTCAGCACACGTGACGAAAGCGAATCCCTCTTCCCTGGCTTCCCTGGACACCGTGGTTTCGGCGATCCAGTAGTGCTTCTCCGCTCGAATCTCCCGGGGGACCCAGTCGCGCAGCGTGCCGCGCTGTTTGTCGACGATCACGAGATAGCCACCCGGTTTCAAAGCCCGCCAGATTCCCCGCAGCATCTCCCGGGGCTTTGCGAAATGGTGGTAGACGTGATGCACGAAAGCGAGATCCGCGGAACCGGGAGACAGGGAAGGATCGTCGTCGCGGCCCAACACGGCACGGACTTGGGAAAGGCCTTTCTTTTCAGCCGCTTCCTTTAATGACTTGACCATACCTTCGCCAATTTCTTCGGCAAAAACAGTACCCGCTTCACCCACGATCTCGGCAAGTACCCACGTATCCGTTCCGCGACCCGCTCCGATGTCGGCGACCGCCGAGCCTTTTCCCACACCAAGATGAGAGAGCACGGCGCGAACGGACTCCGCTCGGTTGTTTGGCTTGGCGGACTTGGTTTGGTCAACGGTGTCACGAGGTGCCTTGGCATCCTGTGCCAACGTTCCTCTTGCGCCGACAAGCGCCGTGACCGCAATGCAAACGAAAAACAGCGATGCCGATCTCCTGAACATGACGACAAGTCCTTTCGGGGAAATGAATGCTTTGCGACAGGCCCGAGACCTACACTCCGCGACCATGTCGGGATCAGACGGCCATTCTAACGGACTAGTTTTTCAAATCAAGCACCGGCGTGTCGGCAAAGGCGTCAATGCCTTCGATTTCGATCACGTTGTCCTTCACCGAAATGATCTTGCATCTGGTCATCGCGATCAGGTTGGGGCGAACCGGTGAATGCGTGGCGAATACGCCGCGCACGGGGTTATTCTTGTTGCCACCGGGATGAACCTGGAGGATCGAGCGCTTCTCCGGAGTATCGTTGCGGTCAAACCACCACAATACCCAAACCTCCGAACATTTGTCCATGCCTAGCAATCCCTCTTGGAACTTTTTGTCCACGACGATCGTGGTGTGTCCCTCTGTCTTCCTTACCCAACCGATCGGGGACACCGTGAACTTCTTGACCGCTGGTTCTTTTTCGTTGTCCGCCGCGCGGCCCGAACAGGCCGCCAAAACTCCGAGCAAGAGGAACAACGACACAACAGAAAGACGTCTCATGGATCTTCTCTCCTTCAAAAGAGGTGGTAAGACGCGTCCATTATTACTCGATGTTGAATACCGATCCAACGCAGCACTCGAAACACTTGTCGGGTCCGTGGTATACCGTGCTCGAGTCGTTTAGGGAGGATTATTGCATGGCACGGTAATGCAATCGCCCTTCCGTTTGGGTTTGCAGAAGTAGTCCTTCGCCGTTGAGGTCTTCAATGTACTTGACGACTTCATTGCGGTGCATGCCCAGCCCACCGGCAATGTCTTCCATGGAACAGGGGCGTCTTCGCAATAGACTCAGGACGTCTTCTCGACTAGCAGCGAATTCGGCGTGTGCGTGAACGTCCCGAAAATCGGCGATTACTTCGGCCGGTGGATCGAACATCGTTGCCAGTTCAGTCAGGCGCTGGCGCGAGATGCCAATCGCGAAGCTCTCGGCCGGCGGGCGCGTCACGGTGTTCAACTGGACACGATCCGGTCCGACGAGACTAACGCATCTGACCAATTCGGCGAAATCGGCCTTGATTGCCGTGTACGCGCCCAGCACGAACACCTCGAGCCAATAGTCACCCCGGAATGCACGGCGGAACTCCACCAACCCGGCCAACGTCCTCTCAAAAGATACGTCTCCGTGGGGACGGTTGACAAGACGAAACATGACTTCGTCGCCGGCGTCGAGCGAGGGAATGACGAGATCGGCCTTCATTAACTGCCGGCGAACCTCTTCCTGCCACAACAGCGACCCGTTCGTTAGGACCGCCACGGGCACGTCCGTGATGGCCTTGATCCGGTCGATGAGTTCGTCGACCCGTGAGTAGAGGGTGGGTTCGCCGGACCCGGATAAAGTGATGTAATCGGGGCGTACCGAGAGCCTGTCCTTCAATTCGAGAACAACGTCGTCCAGCGGCACCCACTCTTTTCGTTCCGTGGTCTTGCAGGTGGTGCGGCCAAGTTGGCAGTAGATGCAGTCGTAGCTGCACGTCTTCAGCGGGACGAGGTCTACTCCCAGCGACCGGCCCAGGCGACGGGAAGGTACGGGGCCAAAGATGTACTTGCTCATGGCACCTCCCGATCTTCATTGTCTTCGGGAACCGATGGTGCATCTGCGGGGTCCGCGGACAAGACATGCACGGCTTCCGGGGGTACTATGGCCACGAGGCTCGTTTGGCCACAGGGTCTCAATTCAGTATAGACGGGATGTGACAGGTGTGCCACCAGCGTAACCGGGCCCGTTAAGTGAAGGCGGACGTATGCCCCTAGATCGATTAACCGGGCAACCGCCACCGCCAACACGGCGCCATCCTGGTCTGGTCGCACTCGATCCGCTCGCATCACGCGGAGGTTCTCGGCGCGGACTATGAATTGGACTTGCCCCTCGTGCCTGCCGGGAACCAGAAACTCGGCTTCGCCTACGGCGACCTTCGTGGCTCCGTCGGGGCCGGGCCCCAACGATCGGCCCGTCAAGATATTTTGGCAACGCATAAAGCGGGCTGCGAATTCGTTTGCCGGCCGGCGCAGCAGGTCTTGCAGCGGCCCGGTCTGCTGGAAGCGCCCGTTGAATAATATCCCGCCGCGGTCCGCTACCGAGAAAGCTTCTTCGAGGTTGTGGCTGATGTGGATCGTGGTGATCCGCAGCTCGCGTTGCAACTGTCGCAACTCGCCGCATATCCTCTCGCGAGTGCTCTCGTCCAGTGCGCTGACCGGTTCATCCAGGAGCAGCACGCGCGGCTCGATGGCCAGCGCCCGGGCCAGCGCCGTTCGCTGTTTCTCGCCACCGCTCAAGCCGACGATCCCTCGCTTCAACAGATGGCCGATGCCCAGCAAGTCGGCTACCGCCATGGTGCGTTTGTGGATCTGGCCGCGGGACTCGCGCCGGGCGCGCAGGCCGGATTGGATGTTCCGCTCCACGGAGAGGTGGGGAAACAGGGCGTAGTCTTGCGGTACGTAGCCGATGCCGCGTCTACGGGGCTCCGCGTCGGTCATGTCTTGGCCATCAACAAACACCCGCCCGCTTTGGACGCGGTTTAGGCCGCAGAGGCACTCCAACAGCACGCTCTTTCCCGAACCTGGCGGCCCAAGCAACACGAAGTACTCCCCGTCGGCCACCTCGATGTTGGCGTTTTCCAGTCGAAATTCGCCAATCGAAAAATCGACGCTTTCACCGCGGATCATAACTTCACCAAGGCCTTTCCGCCCACCAGGCGTATGGTCAACAAAGCCACCGTGGCCACCGAGATCAAGAGCAAGGCCACCGCCAGGGCAACTTCCAGATTGCCCACCGATTGTTCCAAGTAGATGGTCGTGCTAAGCACCTCGGTTTTCCCGCGGAACGAGCCGACAAGAATCATCAGCGGACCGAAGATGCCGAACGCGCGTGCCCAAGTAAGAATCGCCCCGGCGATTACGCCAGGTCGGGCCAGCGGCAGGGACACGTGAAGAAAACTCCCCCACTGCGTGTATCCCAGGGTCAGCGCCACCTTCTCCACCCGGCGGTCGACTTCGTCGAAGGCAGTCTTGATCGAACGTATCGCAAAGCTGGCCGAGACCACGAATTGACACAGCACGATCCCCTTCGGGTCGAAGACGAACTTCACGCCCAGATCTTCTTCGATCCATCTGCCCGTGCCGGTTTGAGAGAAGAAGATCAGCAGCGTAAGCCCGGCGACCAGCGGCGGGAAGACGATCGGGATGTCGACGATCGTATCGGCAAGGACCCGTCCCGGAAAAGAGTAGCGGCTCAGTGCGTACCCCATCGGGATCGCAAAGAGCAGGGCAAGCGCCGTCGCGGTCACGCTGGTGACGACGCTCAGGCGGAGGGCGCTGGCAATGAACGGGGAACGAGCGACCCTGACGACGGCTGCCTTGTCAACGTAGAACGCATTGGACAGGACCAGAAAGAGGGCGAAGGCGAGGAACACCGCCAGGAAAAAGAAGGCTGCTACCGAAAACATCCGACCGGACCAGCCCCGCGTGCCGGTGTCGATCGAAAGTAGAGCCGTGATGAAGTAGAACGCCAGCGATATCCACATTGCCGCGGTAAAGTATCGCACTCCGCCTTTCCATTCGGCCAAGTTGGCCAAGACACCAAACAGGGCCGAGCCCATAAAGAGTGCCAGCAAGCAGTAAGCGGCCCATGCGAATACCCGATGGCCGTTGCGCGGCGACTTGGATGCGGAGCTTTTCATCAATCTCACCGAAGCTATTTGGGTGGGTCGACTCGGTAGCCATGTCTCTTGAAGATCGCACGACCGCGCTGTGAACATGCGAGTTCCACGAACTCCTCGGCCAGATCCTGGTTCTGGGTGAACTTGAGCACGCCGGCATCCACCGTGGAGATGACGTTCTTCTCTTTGGGGATCGGCACCTCGTCACCATGCTTGGCATAGTACCCCGCTACCGCATCCCACACGATAACGGCGTCGAGGCTTTCGGCTTGGATCTGGATACCCAACTCGTTGACGGTCATCGACTGGTACTTGAGGTTCTTCTCGACGTCCTCCCAGGGAATGCCGTTCTTGCTGAAGATCTTCTTGCACTTCCGGCCGATAGCACATGCCTTCTCATCGCCCAGCCCTAACTTGATTCCCGGTTTGACGAGATCCGCCAGACCGGTGATTGCCTTCGGGTTGCCCTTCTGGACCAGAATCGTGGGGACAAAGTAACAGACGGGCTGCTGCGAAAGGACCATGCCGGCCTCGGCGGCCTGGTCGACGTAATGCTTGTCGCCGGGCATGTAGATATCGCCTATTTCGGCCAACTTGATCCTGCTCATCAGCAACTCGCCGCCCGCATAGTCGGGCACAACCTCGACGTGGTTCTCGCTGGCGAAAACGTCGGCCAACTCCGCGACCGGCGGCCGGATACCCGCACCGACGAAGATTACTAGCCCTCTCTTCTCACCGGGCTGCTCGCTCGTCCCTTGAACGCCCTGGTCCGTTCTTCCGCAACCCGCTGCAAAAGCGATCTGGATAACAATCACCAGGCAAAGTCGTCGCATGTTATGACTTCCTTCCAGCCTAGGCCAGGCTATTTTACGTAGCCGTGTTCGGAGAATACCGCTTCACCGCGTTCCCGCACGAATTCCACAAACTGGCGAACCGCTTCCGGTTGTTTGGAATAGCTGAGTCCGATGACATGCACCTTCATCTGGCTACTGTATTCGTACGGTGTTCTGACAATATCCAAATGCTCCTTGAAGGTGTTCGCCACGCCGTTCCACATGAGGACCGCATCCACGGTCTGAGTCTTGAGCAGGTTGCCCAGGTTGCTGTGGCCTTTGGTCAGCCGGTTTCCGACGTTCTTCATGACTGCGTCGTAGATTCCCTTCTCCCTCAAGAGATCTCGGACCATTTCGCCGCAAGTCGAATACTTCGGGTCGCTGAGGGCGACTTTGAGTCCGTCTCTTGTCAGGTCATCAATCCTCTTGATGCCCTTGGGGTTGCCTTTCTGGACAGCCAGCACGGGCGCCACAAAGCCCACATGCACGTGATCCGAGCAAGACCCCGCCTCCTTGGTATAGTCGAGATAGGGATCGTGAGTAATGAAGATATCGCCTCTTTGCCGGGCCTTAACATGGGGCAACAGATCCTCGCTGCCCCCCGTAGTGTAGACCGCGCTCACGCCCGTTTTCTCGGTGAACTCGGCGATGAGCTGTTCGGTCGGGGGGATGAAAGAACTGCCGGCCAGGATGACCACTTCGGCAGTGTCGGCCGGCGCTTTACCGGCCCGCTCGGCCGCGTCGCTTCCGATTTGCCTGTCTCCGCATCCGGCAAAGATCAACGGGACTAATCCGACAAACAAAGGCAATGAACTTCGCACGACTTCCTCCTGGTCTGCTCATATGGACGTTTACCCCCAAGTCGCTTCTGTCCGTCCGACGTATGGATTTGGGTGTTGATCTTCGCCGTCGGCTATTTCCTTTTCAGCCACCACGGTATGGTGGCGTTGGGGGCAGTGTCGAATCTCGGCACGTGGGGCTTGATATCCAGCACCGGTGTGTCCGCAAAGGCGTCGATCCCCTCGACCTGGACGACGTTATCCTTCACGGAAATGATTTTACATAGGGTCATGGCGATGAGGTTGGGGCGGAACGGCGACCGGGTGGCGAATACCCCGGTCAGCGGGTGCCTCATGTTCCCAGGAGGGCTGGGATGGATCTGCAAGGTCGCGCGCTTCTCGGCCGTGTCGTTGCGGTCGAACCACCAGTATACGTAAACGTGCGAAAAACCTTCCAGGCCGAGTAGCCCCGGCTGGTACGTCGTCTTCAACTCGATCGTGGTGCGACCGTCGGCTTTCCTGATCCAGCCGATGGGACGAACGGTAAACTGCTCGGCCACCTCTTGCTCCACGTCATCCGCGTCATCTGCCGGAGCCGGCCCAACGCACCAGATACCAAGAAGGAAGGTCGGCAAGACAAGCATAGCAACACGTTTCATGGTCTTAGTCTCCAACTCGGGCCAGGTGATTGTTTTTCAGAAGAGGGCTGGTCACGGGCAACACCCCGTTCGCAACAGGGTGTTCCACGAACTTCCCCGTGGCCCTTGCCTTGACCTCTTGCTCCTGAATGAGTTCCGCCTTCAACACGTGGAAAGGGGGAGGAGTTTCTTCCATCCACGCGCGTACAAGCGAACCTTGGCCGGTAGCCACCGGATGGCAAAACCGCACCTTCAATTCACCCGTGATTCCCGTGCTTCCATGCGCGAACAGGCAGTTGGTCATGGCGCCGTCCAGCAGCGAAGTGATTACTCCTCCGTGCAACATGCCGGGAAAACCCTGGTAAATGGCGTCGCAATGGAAATGTGTCTGCACGCTGCCGTCATCCAACATGGAAAACTCAAGGCGCAATCCGGATTCATTCCCAGGGCTACACACAACACAATTCGGGTGGGCTTCCTTGCGGAGGTTGGCTGAAGTGTCCAATGCGGTTTCCGTTGTCATGGAGGTCGTCTCTCGTCCAATCACTCCAAAACTCAAATCGCCTTGGGGACTGTTCTGCTTCACGATCACAGTATCGTAAACGGGCTCAGGTCACCGAGCTTGTCGGAAACCCGCGACCAAACTTCCTTGACGTCCACTGCCGCACCGGCCTCGGCGTATTCGACTAGAGCCCTTTTCTTAATCTGAGCTTCCGTGACGGCTCGGTCGTAACGAATTCTCCCAACCGCTTCCACGCCGATCCGACGAGCATTGGCTTCGATCTCCGCGGTCAACTCGGCGTTGAGATCCCATTTATTGACGCATACCAGCGTCTTGATGCCGAAATGCCTCGTCAGTTCCGTCACGCGCCCCAGGTCGTGCAAACCGCTGAGTGTCGGTTCCGTTACTACCAGGACCAGATCCGCGCCGGTAATCGAGGCGATGACCGGGCATCCGATCCCGGGCGACCCGTCGATGATCGCCAGATCGAGCTTTCGCCCCGCGGCGATCTTCTTGGTCTCGTTGCGGACGAGGCTGACAAGTTTGCCGGAGTTTTCCTCGGCTATCCCCAGCTTGGCGTGAACCATGGGACCCAGTCGCGTGTCGGAGATGAACCACTCGCCGTTGTTCACCGGAGCAAACTCGATGGCACTCTCGGCGCAAAACCAGGCGCATACCCCACAGCCCTCGCAGGCGATGGAGTCAACGCGAAAGGTTTTCTCGACCCGGCCGTTGCCCGGCCCGTCGTAGAAGATCGCGTCGAAGCGGCAGACCTCCTCGCACTTTCCGCAGGCAGTGCAGTGGCCGGACATGATTCTTGCGCGGGAACCACCGGAAAACTGACTGCGCCGGACGATCCTCGGCTCAAGCACCAGATGCAAATCGGCAGCGTCCACGTCGCAGTCGGCCACCACGGCGTTCTCAGCCAGTGCGGCGAACGAAGCAACGATGGACGTTTTTCCCGTCCCACCTTTACCGCTGATGACCACAAGCTCTTTCATCCGGCACCACCTTTCGTTGCAGGCACTGATTTCAACAGCCCTGCGAACATCGCCCGATACTCCGGCAGTGCTTCGCAGGCCATCAAGCCTCGCGAATACGCTTCGGCTAGCTTTCGGTCATCCGGGATCTCTTGCAGGACGAGGATCCGCTGCGCGGTGCAGTAGGAACGGATGTCCGTCCCGTCGAGCCCTGTCCGGTTGATCACCACGCCCAGCGGAAGCTTCAGCACGCGAACCATCTCCACGGCGAGTTTCAAATCGTGGAAGCCAAACGGCGTCGGTTCAGTCACAAGGATAACGAAGTCCGCTCCGCGGACGGCCTCGATGACCGGGCAGGAGGTCCCCGGCGGGGCGTCGACGATAGTCACGTCCGTCTCGAAAGCAGTGGATTTGACTGCCCTAATCAGTGGGGGGCTCATTGCCTCACCAACGTTCAGGACTCCCTGGGCAAACTCGATGGCTCCGGCTCGTCCGGTCTCCAACGCGCCAATCTCCCGAGACACCTCGGTGATCGCGCCGTCGGAACAAACAAGCGAGCAACCACCGCAGCCATGGCAAAGCTCGGGATATACAAGCACCTTCTTTGCGACACGGACGATCGCGCTGAACCGGCAGATTTCACCACACTCGCCACAAAGCGTACACTTCTCGGCGTCAACCTGCGGAATCAAGCTTCCCACCGGTTTTCGATCCGTGATCTCCGGCTTCAGGAAAATGTGGCCGTTGGGCTCTTCCACGTCGCAATCGAGATACGCGACGCTTTGCCCGTGACGGGAAGCTACATAGGCAAGGTTCGTAGCGACGGTCGTCTTGCCCGTGCCGCCCTTGCCGCTGGCGATGGCAATCTTCATAAGAATCCTACTTGTGAGGGCATCTTTTCAGGCAAAGGAGCCAATCGAGGCACTGGTAAATCAACTCCTATCGCTGCCTTGATTACGGTTGTGCCTGGAGTTCATCAAGACGTTGCTTGATCTGCTCCAGAGAGTTACCGAGAAGGTCCGCCTGCTGCTTCAACAGATCGAGTTCCTGTTCTTCACTTACAGCAGGCGGGGTCTGGGCAAATTGCCCGCCTCCAAAGGCCGGCATGCCAGCCGCGACCCGTTGCCATCCGGTCAAGCCGGTGGCGGAGAACCGATTGCGCCGCCCGCGACCACCTCCGCGCCCCCCAAATCCACGCCCGCCGGGGGCATTCGTGAATCCGGGAACCGCAAATCCCGCGCAGTAACCTGCCGCGCGTCCCGTCATTGGACCCATTCCCATCGGGCCTGTTCTATCTCCACCTGGCATAACAAATCTCCTTCCATAAAAGTCTACTTGCGTCAAGGAAACACGGACATTGTGTTCTCCGTCCTATCATTGAAACTGTTTCCGATACGGACCTTTCCCGCTATCGGCCATCGGCTTTGAACGTTCCAGGATCATGGCGCCCTCTGGGCAACCGATATCCCGGGCAATCACCGGACATTTTGCTTTCAGCAGGAAGTAGATGTCCTTGTCGACTTCGCTGAGCGTTTCGTAGTTCCCCTGCCCCTTCGCAACGACTAGATCGGCCTTATCAAAACGGTCCCGAAATGACTCGCTACAATCGTCGAGAATCGTGCCGGGGGCATCCGAGCCGTTCCCGATAACTTCGGCCACCTCGTGGATGCCCGCGGCTTCGGCATCCGCCAGAGTGGCGTCGTTGATTGCCGGAAAGCCCCTGACCGCAACCGTCACCTTTCCAGGCGGCAATCGCTCGATAAGCAATCGGTCGAAGGCGATTTCCCCAGCGTTGTCGGCCAAGTAGAGGATACGGTCAACTCCGAACAGCGCGGAGCGGAATTCCTCCACGTCTCCCTCAAGCGGGGCCGACAGAGCGTGCGTGATCGACTCGCGAACCTGAGTCTCGCTTAAGTGGCTATTCACGCCGAAGTCGATCACGTTGCCGGCAATCACGAGTCTTACGGCCGTCTCCATTGGATTGTCCGATTCCTCAATGCAAGTCTTCAGCGTCGGGTACAATGTCAGGGCCGTCCGATTGGACCAATCCTTGATCTCGCGATAGGGATCGTCTCGACCCGCGAATTCCCGGACTGCCCGGTGAATGCGCTGAGCCATTGCCGGCGGAGTTTGGCGCAGATCCATTTCGGCGCCGGCCCGGAGTACCTCGCGAAGGACACGTTCCTGAACCGCTTCATCCGGTGTTGCCAAGCGTGCGGAATCCAGCGCCTGGCGGATGAGACACGGAATGCAGTCGAAAAACGTTTTCATGGGTGTCCCCTACATCCAGTGCCCTTCCACATTGGCTCCGTCGGCGGGCTGGAGTTCCCCCGCCTTGAATTCTGCAACGGCATCCTTCACGGTCCCGGAGGCCGCCGGATACACTTTGACATTGGCGGCCTGGAGTGTGGCAAAGGCCTTGGGACCCACATTGCCGGTAAGGACCGCCTCGACTCCAAGGTCGGCAACTGCTCGGCCCGCCTGGATTCCCGCCCCTTGCGCCGCGTTGACGTTCTGCGTATTGTCATGCACCGAGAACTCGTCCGTATCGGTGTCCAAGACAATGAAAGTCCTGGCGCGTCCAAAGCGAGGATCGATCTGGCTATTCAAATCCGGGCCTTGCGATGTTACGGCTATCTTCATTACGCATCTCCTTCCGGTTTAGTGGTCACAAATGTTTTCACCCGGCTGCAACTTGCCGTCGAGGTAACTCCGGACGATGCTCTCGGGCGGTTCGGCGGGTGCCCCGACAATGACTTCAACTCCATGGTCCGCAAAGATGCCTTGGGCGCGCCCGCCCATGCCGCCGGCAATGATCAGATTCACGCCTTGATCGTGCAGCCATCGCGGAAGCACGCCCGGCTCGTGAGGCGGAGGATCAAGTAATCGGGAGTTCAGAATCTCCTTGCCCGCGGTATCCACGTCGAGCAAGGCGAACTGCTCGCAGTGCCCGAAGTGCATGCACAGCCGGCCTCCCGCGACCGGGATCGCGATGACAAGAGCGATCTTGGAATCCTTTTCGGTTGACGACATCAATACTCCTCCTGTTGGGAAAGGGCCGAAATACGCGGTATTGTCTTCAGCTTGGATAACTTGAAATCTGGTTTCCTAGTTTTCCGTTTCTTCTGGGAAAGCCACAAGTGTTGCTACCGCTGAGACGGCAGCACAACCGGCCATCATCGCCTCAAGCCCCTTCTTCCTCTTCCAACTGACGAATTCGCTCCTGGATTTCCCGCATCTGCTCGCCCATGCCCTCCGCTTGCTGCTTCAGTAGGCTGAGTTCGCCTTGTTTGTTTGTGCTTTGTTGCGGCTGAGGGGCCGATTGGGGTATTGGCGCGGGGGGCCAAGTACCGGCGTCCATACCGCCACCGCTCATACCCCTTCCCATCCCACCTCCTCGACCGCCACCGCGACCTCTCCCTCCGCCCATACCGCCACGCCCACCACGGCCGCGGCCCATTCCCATGCCGGTCATTGGAGGTTGCTGGCCGGTGTCTCTCGCCGGGAGCTGCCGCGATGGCGCTGTCTGGCTATCCACTTTGGGGCTACCCGTGCCGAAATGACCTGCCACATTGGGCTCTTCGGCCGCACGCAGTTGCCCATTCTTGAACTTCTCAACAACATCCCGTGCCACGCCGGAGCAGCCGACGATTACCTGGACGCCGGCAGCCGAAAGTGTCCGATAGGCGTTTGGACCGCAGTTGCCCGTCAGTACGAATCCGACGCCTTTCTCATTCAGGAATTGCGCCGATTGAATGCCGGCGCCTCCACCCAGCGTAACATTGGGGTTTTCCACGGCCTCGCAGGCCAAGTCGTCCGTTTCCACAATCAGAAAGTAGGGACAACGGCCGAATCGCGGATCAACGACCGCGTCCAGCGAGGGTTCCACGACGGTAATTGCTATTCTCATCAGACTCCTCCTTACTCGGGACCGAACCCTGCGAGTTACCTCGCAGCTCGGCAGAAATATCAGTCGGGCTATCCCATGCGACGCTCTCGGCCGTCAAAGCGACTGCTATCGTAGTGTTACTCCATCCCGCGTCGTCTGTGCCGACAATCGCCGCCGCCGCCGCGAAGCCGGCGACGATGTCCACAGCACCCCGGGATGACGAAAGCCTGCTCTGTCAACTGCCCCGATATGAATGCTCTAAGCACGTCTTCCACGGGGCCACAGGTCTGCGGTATGACTTCTACTCCCGTGGAGAGCAGCATGGATTCAAGTGGCCGGGAGATCGCTCCACAAACCAGCGTGTCCGCACCAAGTTCGGCGACGCGCCGGGCTCGGGCGGCCAGTTCCGGTTCTTCCAGAGCCTCCTCAGTTCGACGGACTTCACGTTCGTTCTCGATATCCACCAGCAGCAAACGCCTGGCAACGTCGAAGACCGGGGAAATCCTGCCGTCGGATATTGGTATTGCAGTTCTCATGGTTAGCGGAACCCTGCGAGCCTATGGATCTTGAATCAGCAAGCACGGGATATACCGGATTGGCCGCCGGTCAGTTGGCTTCACTAACAACTCTCCTTCACGCTTCGATTACCAGACAAACCAGCGATCACCGCCCGCGGCACGCCAAAGTGGTCCGCCAGACGGTTGGCGAGCTCTAGATAGGTGTTGTAGACACGCTTGTCCCGGCTATCGCCACAAGCCGTGCGCAACGCAGCCCCTAAGCGGGCTTTGTCCGCTTCGGGCAGGGTTTGCACGATCATTGGAAACAGGCAGTCCTCTTGTCCGGCGATATAATCCAGAAGCAACTCGATGTACGCTCGCGCATGCTCCGTGAACTCCTTCAACGCCGTGGAGTCGCCGCCCGAGGCGGGTTCGATCGCCGCCTCCATCGCATCCACGTGCGCGCGGCCCTCTTCGCGTCGTTGAAGCATGGAACACCCCAGGCAGCGATCCGCCGATATGCCCATAGCCCGCATCGTCGGGAGCAGCTCGGTTTCCTCTTTGGTGTGGTGGCAACGCTCGGCAAAGCCGCGAAAGAAGACGATCGCATCGCGTGCGGGCGCGCTTTCCAGCCTCCGTTGGGACGCACAGCGATCCACCATCCTTTCAAGGCAGTTGAGCACCTGCTCGATAAGAAGGTGCTCGCTGGCGAGAATATTGGTGATCTTCATCGTGCGGCCCCTTGGGAAACCATCGTTTGCATTAAAGGGAGATCGGTGCCCTGGGTCGGAAAGGCGAGTGGCTCACCGACCAGTTGGTCAATCGCGTTGCGAACGGCTTCCACCGCTTTCGGATGGCACATCACCAGGAGGTCGACGCCGCCCTGCAGGAAAGTGGCCGCGGTGACCGCCTCCCAGGCGGGACCGCGCTGGAGCGCCGGTCCCCATACGCCGGCGAACTCGTCGCCCGCCTTCGCCTCCTTCGCTCTCCACGCCTCGTAGCCGACATCCAAGATCACCGGCTGCGCCAGCAGCCTGTCGCCCGATAGCGCGGCCAGCCTCCCTCGCTCCAGTATGGAGTAGATGTATTCCATGCCATATCCGAGTGCCGCCGTGGTCGGGTAAACGACGATATCCCTCAGGGGGTAGCCCATGTCCCTAATAAGAATGTTGACTTGCTTGGTTTTGTTGATGTCGCACGGGGCCAAGGCAATCAGCTTATGGCCGTACGCTTGGGCCGCGGCGGTCAGCGTGCGGTAGTTTGTTTCGGCGGCTGCCCCGAGGAGACAGTTCTCGCCCTGGGTCGCCTCGGCTACCTTGGGCATGACCTTCTGGTCTTTCTCCGGTACCTGGCAACCCCAGACAATTAAGGGAAGGTCCACCGCCTCCAGGACCGCCTGAACGGTTTCCACAGCCTCTTCCGCTGCGCGGTCGTCTTCGTCAGGGTGCGTGCTGACAAGCCGAAGGTTGACCAGGTCGGCCCCAAATTCCTTCACTCGGCGTGCCCATGCGGGCGGATCGGACCAGACGTCCCCGTAGACGTCTTCCAGCGGTTTGGGCCAAGCGGTGGGTTCCTTGTCAAACACTTCCATCGCGATGGCGGGCGGGTTGGGCGTCTCGCCATCGAAGCTTAAGAAGGGAATGCCCGACGCCCCGCCGATCGTGACCGTCCGGCCCCGCGTTCCGCCCTCGGCTTCCGTCGCCCCGATCGTCACGGTACTGACTCGCCCCGACCAGTTTTCTTTGATGTCAGGAATAGCCATGAGAGATTTTCCGCTGTCGAGTTGAAGTCGTGGCGAGGAAACGGATGCGAAAGCTGGCCATGATCAAACCTCCCTTCTAGCGTTTCCCGCAGCGGCCGATCGCAAGACGCGTTCGCCAGGCCGCGTACGAGAGACCCTCCTGGTAAGCCTGGAGCCTCTGGCGAAAGGCCTCGTGTCTGACAGCAGAGAGCGGCAAATGCCATGCCCAAGCAAGTCTGCCGAAAGATATAACTCGTAACTCACTTCACGGAAGCGAGTTACATCGTACAAGATCACTGCCCAACGCATTTGCTGATTTGCACAATGCGATTCAGTAACGAGTAGAACAATCGCAGAATGCGACCCTATGAGGGTCGGCGGCGGCCGTCCATCGGGGGCAATTCGATGCCCAAGGACTTGATCTTGCGGAACAGCGTACTGGGATGGATGCCCAGCCCTTTGGCTGCTGCCTTACGGTTGCCGCCGTGCCGTCGGATCGTCTCCGTGATATGCACGATTTCCAGGGCTTCCAGCGTGAGATCGCCTCCGCCCCCCGGCGATGTCAAGCCCGGTCTGTCACGCAGTGCCGCCGGCAGGTGACGCGGTTCGATCAGTCCACCACTGCAGAGCACGAAACAATGTTCGAGGATATTCTCCAGTTCCCGGACGTTGCCCGGATAATCGTGCTCCAGTAAGATCGCCATCACTTCGGGGGAGACGCCGAGGATGCGCTTGTCTTGCAAGCGATTGAACTTGGAGATGAAGTGCTCTACCAGAAGAGGAATATCCTCCCGGCGGTCGCAAAGCGGGGGCAGTTGGAGCCGAACGACGTTGATGCGGTAGTAGAGATCTTCTCGGAACGTACCTTCAGTGACCAGCCGGCCGAGGTCCTTGTTCGTTGCCGCAATGACGCGTACGTCCACGTTGGCCGACTCAATCGAGCCCAGAGGTTCGTAGACGCCTTCTTGTAAGACGCGAAGTAACTTGGACTGCATGGCCACTGACACGTCACCGATCTCGTCCAGGAAGATCGTTCCACTGTCAGCGAGTGCGAAGCGGCCGGGCTTGTCGTGCCGGGCGTCGGTGAACGCACCCGCCTTATAGCCGAACAGTTCGGACTCGAGCAGCGTATCGGGCAGAGCACCGCAGTTGACGGCAACAAGCGGCCTATCCCGCCGGTGAGAAAGGTCATGGATCGCGCGTGCAAACAGCTCCTTGCCCGTGCCGCTGGCGCCTTCGATCAAGACGGTACTGTTACTTTCGCCGAACTGGGGGAGGACGTCGAAAAGCCTCCGCATCGCCGCACTTCGGGCAACGATGTCCGCAAACGTGTATTTTTCATCCAGTTCCTTGCGGAGTTGCTCCACCACGCTCAAGTCGCGGAACGTCTCCACGCCGCCGATCAGCTTGCCATCGTGATCCTTCAGGATCGCGGTGGAAATACTGATCGGAATGCGGTCGCCGTCCGCCTTGACGACATAGATAGGCATGCAGGTGATGGGGCGACCGGTCTCCAACGTCTGCCTAAGGGCGCACTCGTTCTCGCAAATGCTGGCGTGGAAGACGTCACAGCAACGCTGGCCGACGGCTTCTTCGCGCGGCACGCCGGTGATTTGCGTGGCGGCCGAATTGAAGGACGTAATCCGCCAGTTCTCGTCAACGGTAAAGACACCGTCCACAATCGAGTCGAGAATGACGTCTTGTATCTGCTTCTCCGGTATTTCGCTCATGCTGCTTACTTCGAAGGGGCCGTATGCCTGCCATCGATAACCCCCTCATATCATACCGAACAACGGGCGGCCGGCCAAGCCTGTCCCAACTACTAATCCCGTCCCCATTGGCTGTCAAGGACTTGTGCCATGTAGCCGGCGCCGGGCTAAAAGACTTGATCTCGCGCGTTTTCGCGGGCAGGACAAGGCGCTAAAATCGGTACATTAGCTGAAAGAAGACCCAGTCAGCGTCCGGGCTGGGCCCCGTACGTCTGATGAAGCTGCCGGGGAAAAAGTGCGCATATCCCGCCTGCAAATTCAAGTGTTCGCAATACTTGTATTCTGCCGTCAGGTCAATCTCGTGGCCCAGTTCGGTTCCGGCGGCGCCTGTGGGGTCGTGTCGTTGCGGCCGGCCGTTGCAGTAGTACCAAGCGTCCCTGGCCTTGTCGAGACGGAAGAAATGCCAGTCCAGGGATACGCCAACCTTTTTCGTTGGTTTGATGCTGAGACTGGCCTGATAATCGTGGAGGTTCTTCCAGGAAAAGAGGTTCATGCGGCCGTACATGCGGTCGACGGCACCAAACAGCCCATCGAAAGTCCGATAGCGTCCACTGCCGGGGTTAGGGTCACCGGAGCCATAGGAAAACTCGGTACCGATCCTCACTTTCCACGGCACGTCGAAGGTATAACCCAGCCGCGCGTTGGCGCCGTAGGCCTCTACCGTGGCGTGATCGCGCATGCCAAAGGTGCGTGCAAATGTGCCACGGTAATCCCACCGCTTGCGCAACTTGCCGTCCACGTAAAAGCCGAGCGTGCCGATATCGAGATCTTCCGTCTCGCCGTGGGGGCCGATCACGTAACTGCCGTGTGATTCCTTCTTGATGTAGAAGAGGTCCAGACGGAAGGGAAGCTCTTTCAGCGTGGCGTAGACACCATAGGCGTGGAACTGGTAGTGGTCGCCGTCGAAACCAACGGGATCGTACTTGATGCGATCGCCGAAGATGAAGTCGATCCGTGCCGGCGGAACGTCGACGATCAATTTGGCCGCGTCCCAAGTGTAACGGCCGACGTTGCCCCATTCTCCAGGGCCCCACACTCGATTGTCGCCATAGAAAATGGCCTGTCGCCCAACATGGAACCCCAGGGGCGAGTCTTTCCCGGGCAGCCGTTCGACGTAGGCCTGTCGCAAATCCATGTAGTCCCAGTAGGGACACCCCAGGATAAAATCGTCCTTACTGAAGTTGACGCCGAACGGTCGCGCGTCTTGAAGCTGGACATAGGCCCGCGAGTTCTCGCGGAGCCGGAGATTGAAATCCAGGCGGAATCGCTGCAAGATGAAATCGTCGTCTGCAAACCTCGGATCGGCATACCGTTTGACGTTGAAGTCGCCCTGATGCTCGAACCGATACCGCAAGCTACCGCCTATATCGAGGCAGGAGCAGCCGACGGGACGGTCCTTGAGAATGTCGCTCCAATGATGATCGGCCGGCTGCGCGTATCCCCATGTATCACCGAGCAAGATGAGAAAAGCCGCGCAAGAGGCGCCGAAAGACAGTGAACTCGAAGCCTTGCTCATTTCTCCCTCTGTGCCGGCCCATGCCGTTCGTGCCGTCTTCAATAACGCGGTGATGCCCCGCCGGTACTGCTCCAGGGTTTCAATCCAGCGAAGGAGGCACTGCTCTCCGGCTTCCGGGCCTCGGCATGACTTCCCGGCAGAACCACTCTCCAAGTGATCCGAGGAAGCAACGACGAAATCCGTGTCTTTCGTCGATTTTAGAGCGCGGTAGACATCGAACACATCCGGCTTTCGCCCCCTAATAGGGGCATACACCCAGACTTGGCAGTAGAGAGTCTTCTATTGCAGACATCGTCACATACGTCTGCTGGGCATCAGCTTTTCACATACCCATTTCCCGTGTCTGTCCCCGACCTGAATACCGTTTCTCGGGCTTCCCGCGCCCGGTGGGGCCAAGCCCCATTCTATTTTCGCCCCAGGCATCCGCGATGGCAATAATGCTTGCGGACTACCCCACTATCGTGGCTACAGTCCGACCGGCTGATATCATCGCCGGATGGAGTTTTTGAGAAGGAGAACGGGCTGATCTCCAGGATCTTCGCCGCTTCGGTCCGATTCCGTCATCTACCGTTTGGATCGGATGGAGGCGGACTCTCAGGGGAACTGATGCCGTACTGACGCATCTTCCGCCACAGAGTTGATCTATGCACGCCGAGCTCGCGGGCCACCTTGCTCCGGTCTCCGTGGTTACGAGTGAGGCATTCTCGTATCACGGCTTCCGGTGACGAATCGCTGAACCGTGTTGACAAATTCTCCTTTTCACGTACTCCCGTGACGATCCGTTCCGGCAGGTGCTCGACCTCAATGACGTCGCCACGGCAGAGGACGAAGGCGTGCTCGACGGCGTTCTCGAGTTCGCGGATGTTACCCGGCCAATCGTATCGCCGCAGCAACACCATCACGTCGTCGGAGACGTGGGCGATAGGCTTTCGTCGCTTCCCTCGGAACTGCTCGATGAAGTGATCGACCAGCCGGGGCAGGTCTTCCAACCTCTCGCGAAGCGGCGGGATCTCAAGGTTGACCACGTTGATACGGTAGTAGAGGTCCTCGCGGAAGGCGCCCTCGCGGACCATGGTTTCGATGTCGCGGTTCGTAGACGTAACGATACGGGCGTCCGTGTGAAGTGTCTTGGTCGAACCCAACGGCTGGAACTCGCCGTTGTTTAGCACGCGTAGGAGCTTGACTTGCAGCGACGGCGGCATCTCGGCGATCTCGTCCAGCAGGAGCGTGCCTCCGGAGGCGATTTGAAACTGCCCGGGCTTGTCGCGTTTCGCGTCCGTGAAGGCCCCTTTAGCGTAGCCGAACAATTCGGACTCAAGCAACGTTTGTGGGAGCGCGGCGCAGTTCACTCGGATGTACGGCCCATGTTGCCGCGGACTGAGGTTATGGATCGCCTGGGCAACCAGCTCTTTGCCCGTGCCGCTGGAACCGTGAATGAGAACGTTGCACTCGGCGGCAGCCACTTCAGGCAGCAAGTCCAGCATCCGCTGCATTCGGTCGTTGTTGCTCCGCAAGTTCGCAAAGGCGTCCATTCGACTAAGCCGTTCCCGCAACGACTCCTCCACCGATAGGTCGCGGAAGAACTCCACCCCTCCGACGACCTCCCCGCGTTTATCCCGGAGAATGGTGGTACTGACGCTGATCGGGAGCGGCCGGCCGTCGCGGGCCATGATGGTAACGCGAACGTCCGAGATCGGTTTTCCGTTCGCCAGTGTATGACGCAGGGCGCAGCGGGTCTGGCAGATCTCGGTGCGGAAGATGTCAAAGCAGTACCGACCTACCGCCTGCTGGCGGGTGAAGCCGGTCATCTGCTCGGCGGCGCGGTTGAATGAGGTGATGCGGCAGTCGTGATCGGTGGTGAAGACACCTTCCGTGATGCTGTCGAAGATGATGGCTGCGATCTTACGGGTGCTCGCTTCCATGTTGTCACTCGGCTCGCCTTGACGGGTGCGATTGGCAAGACGGGTAACGACTTCACGCTCAGCCTTCCGACCGGGGACAGCCGAAGTAGCAGAGGCCCCCCGTCGCTCGACTCGATCGTTCCCCACGACTATTCTACTGTAATCCGATCCACCAGACCAGGGCATCGCCGAGCCCGCCGCTGCACCACCTCCCAGGCGGGCCGGTTCACCATCCAATTCGCCAGTCCGGTTCATCGCGGGGTTCCGACCTCGGCAGGCGCCGTTAGGAACGTCCAGTCTTTCCGCGAAAGACCGAGCCGCCAACTCACGACCCCGGCCGGAGGATTAAGGTAGAGTTGGCCCGGCCGGTCTGGTCCGACGAGCACGACGGGGCCGTTGAACCGGTACGCAAAGCTCTCGACGGTGTCGACACCGAACGCAGCTCCATAGCCGGGGTACGCCAGCACCATCACCTGGTACTCTCGGCGGAACAGACAGCGGCGCAATTCGGTGTCCATCAGGTCCTCGCAGACGCGGAACCCGACTTCTACAAAATCCCCCAACTTGTCGTCGTAGTACTCTCGAACCCGGCGATCCAAGGCGACAAGCTCATCCTCCCCCAACTTGCTGATTGGCGGGTTTGAGGATGGCCAGTCCAGTCGCGGGAAGTAGAAGATATTGAGCCGATTTCCTAGCCGCTTGGCCAAAGACAGGGCGAACTCGAACGCCCAGTCCCCTTGACGGGAAAAGTGGGCGCAGAACCCAACATCCTTCATCGCCATAGTTGTCATGGTTCAACTCCTTGCCGTGTTGGACGAAACGACGAAGCATTTGCCGGACGGGCTCCATCCGCAAGCTCCGTCAAGTAGTAGTCTGAATACAGGGCACCCACGGGGTTGTTCGCCAACGATCGGTCCTTCACGAACAGCGTTGTTACCGGGGCCCTGCTGTGCCGGGCGAAGACCAGGTCACAACCGATGCATAGACCGACGATCGCGTTGATCTCCGTGCCGCGGCGGTTCAACTCCGCGGCCTGCGCGGCTGGGTTGCAGGCAATGTGGCACGGGCGGGTGGGAAGATTCCCCTCTGAAATCCGCCGCCCACCGATCTTGCAGCAGACTGGCGTGACGCGGAGAAAACGTCGAAACAAGTGGGCGAGGATCTGGGTCTCCCGGTACAGCTCGACGCAGAACGCGATCCCCACATGTTGATAGCCCATTCCGTGGCAAAAGTGAACGAACTCTGCAACACGACACAACCTTCGCTCGGTCTCGCACGCAATGTCGGTGGCCACCTCCAGCAGTCCCGCCTGATCAGGATCCGGCGATTGACAATGCACGTCGGGAATCAGGCCCGGGCAAGGCTGGCCGTCCAAGCATACGCGATCACGGCACCGCAGGCAGTCGATGGCTTCGTTGCACGGTGCCCCCGAAATCCCGCCGTACGTCCCGTAGCCGGGCTGGAGGTCCCCGCTGGTCAGCCCGGCCAGGATCTGGTCGATCTCACCGGCGACATCCGGGATAACGCGAATGCCGAGACCTTCTCCTTCTTCAAGAAAGGTGGCATCCGCGGCACCACAAACGAAGACGTCTACACCTAAAGCGACCAGCCGGTCCAGCCACTCAGCGTCGCTTGCTTGTTCCGTGTTGACGATACGCTGCCGCGTCGCATCGCCATCGATGATGTCGACCACGAGCATCGCGCGCGAGTACCCAAATCGGGGTGATACGCGGTTTCCGTATAGTGGTATCGCTGCTTTCATGTCGCGTTCTCGCCCACACAACCCACGCAACTGGCGGGCCATATCCTCCACCAGATACGAATAACCTTGGAAATGGCTTGGCGGCAGGCTGGGATGATCGGAAGTATGTTGCACGTGACGTTGCGTGCAACGCGACGTTGCATCATCTGCAACACGATCGCCGCATCAACCGGTGGGTCGTTAACGTCGGAGCTAGCCGCGATGCGCGAAGGCGCGAGGCCTGTTATACCGAAGAGCAGAGGGACGCAACCCCGGGTCCGCATCATTTCCGAAAGGCAGCCGAGCTTGGCCCGCACCACGGCCGAGAACGCCCGGCATGAGTTTTGCAAGTCTCTCAACGCTAAAAGAGACGCCCTGAACTGCCACGCCGAAACGCAACGGAAAGTGGGGCGACGTTGTTGCATGAGGAGGACGAGGCGAGCCGTGAAAAACAAACAGTCGAACGTGATCGTCGTCGGGGGGGGCATCGCCGGCATGACCGTCGCCGGTGCCGTCGCCAACCTCGGTTTCGGTGTCACGCTGGTCGAGCGGGACTACCGGTTAGGAGGCCATGCGGCCAATTGGGCGTGCATGGCCACCGACGAGTGTGCCCGGTGTTCGGCCTGCCTCGTTCAGGACCAGATCTCCAAGATCTCGGCGCATCCGCGAATCGAGGTCCTCCTGGGCGCCCGCCTTGATGAGTGCCAGGGGGAATCCGGCGCGTTCCACGTGACCATCGAGCCTGAACCCGCCTCCGAGAAGGTGCTCTCGCCGTGGCGGGAGTGGATGCTCGGGCAGCGTCGCACCGTGCCGTGCCAAGCCGCGGTCCTTGCCACGGGATTTGAACTCTACAATCCGGCCGGGAACCCTCTTCTTGGCTACGGACACTTCGAAGGGGTGCTCACTACCGCGGATCTGGATCGCATCCTCCGCGAGGACGATCTGGCGGGTTTCGCGCCGGAGGGTGACACGCCGCTCCGGGTTGCCTTCATTCAGTGCGTCGGCTCGCGCGACCGCAAATCGGGGCGGGGTTACTGCTCCCAGTTCTGCTGCCGGACGACGATCCGGCTGATCCAACGCCTGAGGTATCTGCGTCCTGCCGTGGAGGCCACGGTGTTCTACATCGACCTGCAAATCATGAGCAAAGAGTTCGGGGTGTTCTACGACCGCGCACGCGACGAGGTGCGATTCATTCAGGGAGTGCCCGCCGAAGTGTCTCTCGGCGAAACACCGGGATCGCTACGGGTCTACAGCGTCGTGCCGGGCGCGGACCGCACCGAGGCCCTTGATTTCGATCGCGTGGTGTTGGCCATCGGTTTGGCGCCCACCGATTCGCACCGTTCGTTGGCCGAGGTGCTGGGTCTGGACTTGAACGAGTTCGGCTACTTTGCCGGGGGCGATCTCGATGCACGGCTCGAAGCATCCCGGCCCGGGGTCTTCCTGGCTGGTGCCTGTAGCGGTCCTGCCGACATCCAGGGATCGCGCAAGCAAGCCAAGGCCGTGGCGGGCCTCTTGGCGCAGAGGTTCGGCAAGGAGAACGGGCACCAGGCGAGAAGCCGTGTCCTACGGGAAACAGCGACCACTTGAGCAAACGAAGGCAATCGTCATGCATGCCACTGGGCGCATCGGAGTCTTGATAGAAACCGGCGATTCCGCCGTGGCCGATTCCTTACCGCCGGCGGGGTTTGAAACGGGCTTGGGCGGATGGGATGACGTGGTCGTATTCCGGGCAGCATCCTGGACGGGGCGGGACGCACGCACGCGCATTGCGAAATTGTGTTGGGAGGCAGGACTCAGCCAAGTCGTGATCTGTGGCCCCTCGCCTGCAACTGGTTTGGCGCCGGAGTGGATTGAAGGTGACGCCGGGCAGCCTCGGGTGCCGGTCACTTGGGCCGCGATTCGCGAGCACTGCGCGTGGGTGGAGAAGGATGAGCAAGCCCGCGCCGCCAAGACACAGCGCCTGCTCGAGATGGCGGTCGTTCGAGCCCGGGGCACCGAGCCGTACACCATGACGAGCATTCCGGCGGAGCGTACCGTCGCCGTGGCCGGAAACAACCACGCGGCCTTTCGGATGGCTTCCGTGCTGCTCGACGCGGGCTTTCCGGTCGCCCTGCTCCAGATTGGGGCGTCAGACGGCTGCTTCTATCCAATCTCGAAAGAACTGGTGGCGCGGGTCACTTCGCACGCAAACGTACAGGTACTCGCGGATGCGTCCATTGAGCAAGTGGAGGGACACATTGGAAACTTCCGGCTCCGCGTGGGTACGCCGGCCGGTCGCACCTTCTTCCGGGTAGGCGCTTTCGTTGTGGCCGTTGACGCCGAGGCCGGTCCGCTTGACTTCGACGACACCCTGAGTGCCCCGGGGCGGGTATTGAGCCTGCGAGAATATGGAGAAGTCGTTACACACGGGAAGCTGGATGGTCAGGCTGCGTGCGTCGTGCTCGACCGGGACGGCCTCGACCGCCGTTGCGCCGGCCAGGCCGCGCTCGGCTCGGCCCTCGAACACGCCCGCCGCCGCGGTAAGCCCACACTGCTGTTTCGTCAAATCCCGGTGTATGGTCACGGTGGTCAGGTGCTTTACGATGATGCCCGCGCTGCTGGAGTCAGCGTGATCCGGTACGATGCCGCGCCACATTTCAGCATAACCAACGGCGGTCTTCGAGTGACCGTGACTGATGCGGTCCTGCCCGATTGTGTGCTGGAGTTTCCAGTAGACCGGTTGGTGGTTCCGGCGCGGATACGGCCACCGGAGTCCCATGCCCGACTCGCGGCAATGCTGCGTCAGCCGCTCGACCTCCAACGATACCTGCAACCCGGCAACATTCGACATCGGCCGGTGGGGTCGGCGCGTCGAGGCGTTTACTTCGTGGGTGGTTGCCACGACGAATGTGATCCTGAAGAGGCGGGCCTGGAGGCCCAGGCGGTACTCGCCGACTTGATGGCGCTGCTTCCAGACAGAAAGACGATCCAGGTCCCCGCCGAGAAAGTGGTCGTCGATACCGACAAATGCGCCGCCTGCCTGACCTGCTACCGAGCATGTCCTCACGGGGCCATCCAACCGAACACCTCCCAGCACCGCATGGACATCCTGGATCCAGCGTGTTGGCAGTGCGGCATCTGTGCGGCGGTATGTCCCGGGCGGGCGCTGGAACATGGAAGTCTGCGCTTCCGCCAGATGCACGACACGCTTCAGGTGGCCACCCAGGAACTCCTCGGCCGCCGACCGATCATCGCATTTGCCTGCCGGCAATCGGCCGTGCCCGCAGCCGACGCCGCGGGACACGCAGGGCTGGCGCTGCCCGCCGGCGTCCTTTTGGTCGATGTCCCCTGTGCGGGCCTCGTCAGCGACCAGATCGTCCTGGATACCTTGGAGCAAGGCGCCCGCGGCGTCCTGGTGCTTGGCTGCCACCACGACAACTGCCGGTCGCTGTGGGGATCGAATCTCAGCCGCAAAAGGGTCGACAAGGTTCGCAACGCGTTGGGGGCCGTGGGCGTGGAGAGCAAGCGAGTCGGGTTCCACACGGTGGCGGCCAACGAACCCCACCGCTTGGCGCACTTGCTGGCGGAGGCATCGCGGAACATGCCCGCCGGGCGAATCGGGCAGTGAACACGACAAGGGAAGACAATGTCCAGCGAAAGCTACGTGATCCAGCTCGATGAGATCGAGAAGACACCGTTGCGCGACGCGGTGATGAAAGAGAGCCATTGGCAGGCGGACCTGAACTACTGCATGTCTTGCGCCAAGTGCCTCAGCGTGTGTCCGCTACACGGCTACTCGGAGTGGGATCCGCGAAGGCTGGTCCGGATGGTCCTGCTGGGAATGGAGCAACAGGTCATCGACTCGGATTTCATCTTCCAATGCACGGTATGCGAGCGCTGTTCGTTGGTCTGCCCCATGGGTGTCAAGATCGGCAACCTGATCACGCGGGCCCGGTCCATGCGGCCGCGGGATCAGGTACCCGGCGGCAGCCAGGAAACCGCCGACCTCCACCGCGCCAAGGGCAACAACATGCAGATTCCCACGGAGGAGTGGATCGAGACGCTCGATTGGATGAAGGAGGAAGTCCAGGACGACGTACCGGACCTGGACTTTCCCGTTGACCAGGAGGGGGCCGACTACTTCATCACCATCAATTCCAAGCTGCCTCAATACTATCCCATGGAGTTGCAGTGCATTTACAAGGTGTTTCACGCGGCCAACGTCAGTTGGACTATGCCTTCCATTTGGTGGGAAGGAACCAACTATGCCATGTTCTCCGGCGACTTGGACACCTGGGAATACACCTTGCGGCAGCAGGTCAAGCGGGTGGAGGAACTAGGCTGTAAATGCATGGCCTACACCGAGTGCGGCCACGGATACTATGCCACACTGGCCGGCTACAAGAAGTTCGGCATCAAGCCCAAGTTCGAGATCGTTCACAAAGTGAACCTTTACGCCCGGTGGATGCGCGAAGGACGGTTTAAGCTGGACCCTTCCCGCAACCCCCAGCGAGTGACCTTACACGATCCCTGCAACGCGGGGCGCAAGGCCGTTCTCGAGGGCTTTCCCGATGTGTTGGAAGACAGCCGCCACGTGCTCCAGCGGGTGTGTCCCAACTTTGTCGAGATGTGGCCCAACCGGGAGTACAACTATTGCTGCGCCGGCGGCGGCGGCGCGCTGATCTCGGGTTTCGCCAAGGCACGATTCCACTACGGAAAGGTCAAGGTGGAGCAGGTTGACGCAACGGGAGCAGACCTCGTATGCACGCCTTGCGTGAACTGCTTCGACGCTATCGATGACCTCGCCAAACACTACAAACGGCCCTGGAAGGCGATCCATCTCTGGGCGTTGCTGGCCAACGCCCTGGTATTTGACGACCAGTAGATCCAAACGAACGTGGACAGTCTAGCCGACGCATCGTCGCGGCACGAGGAGGCAATATGACCGTTCTCAAACTGGAAAACGGGAGCGTGGAGTTGGACGACGAGGGATACCTAAAGGACTTCAGCCATTGGTCGCTGGAGGTGGCACGGGCCCTGGCCAAGCGCGACGGAATCGAGTTGACGGAGGATCATCTGAATGTGGTACGGATGATCCAGGCCTATTACCAGACACACAGCGTTGCCCCCATGCTGACCTTGGTATCCAAAGAGTGCGATAAGTCATACAAGGAACTCCACGCACTGTTCCAAAAACAGCCCGGCAAACGTGCGGCTAAACTCGCGGGACTTCCCAAGACCAGCGGATGCACTTGAGAACCGTCGGCATGAGCACTATCGACAGAGGCTGCATTCGTTTGCGAATGCCTCTGGGAAGGAGTTGAAACCGTGATTGTCGGAGACCTGAAACCCATCGATGAAATCGAAGCTTCGATCCGCGGTCGCAGTCGCGTGCTGATTCTGGGATGCCGGGGCTGCGTGACCGTGTGCAACACCGGTGGCGAGAAGGAAGTGGCCGGGCTGGCATCCCAGCTACGCATCGCCAGTCAGGCACGCCACGAGCACCGTGAGATATGCGACGCCACCATCGAACGGCAATGTGATTTCGAATACATCGAGCCCGTGCTTCTCCAAATCAAGGATGTGGACATGGTGGTGTCGCTGGCCTGCGGGGCCGGGGTCCAGCAGGTGGCCGAGGCCACGGCCGGACTTCAGCGGCCCGTGCAAGTGGTACCGGGAATCAACACCACGTTCCTCGGTGCGGCCCTCGAGCAGGGCGTTTGGGCCGAGCGCTGCCAGGGCTGCGGCGACTGCGTGCTGGAGATCACCGGCGGAATCTGTCCCATCGCACGTTGCTCCAAGAGCTTATTGAATGGTCCCTGCGGAGGCTCCTCCGGGGGCAAATGCGAGATCGACCCTGAGGTGGATTGCGGATGGCAGCTCATCCATGACCGACTCAATGCCTTGGGCAAGCTGGAAAACATGAGCCGCGTACTGCCGGCCCGTAACTGGTCCACGAGCCGGGACGGCGGCCCGCGCAAGCGCGTCGTGGAGGAACTGAGAACATGAAGAGCGATATTGGCGCCATCGAACCGTACGAGCCAAAGGTCGTGGCTTTCTGCTGTAGGTACTGTGCGTACACCGCCGCCGACCTGACCGGGTCGTTGCGGCTGGAGTACGCGCCGAACGTTCGGGTGGTGCATGTTCTCTGCTCGGGGAGGATTGACGCGGTGTTCTTGCTAAAGGCCTTCGAGGACGGGGCCGACGCCGTCTACGTGGCCGGCTGCAACCTCGGCGACTGCCACTTTCAGCAGGGCAACCTTTCGGCAATCCGCACTGTGGCCTACGCCAAACACCTCTTGGCCGAGATCGGCTTGGAGCCGGAGCGACTGGAGTTCTTCCACATCGCGGCCTCGGAAGGGCCGCTGTTTGCCCGGCGGGCCGACGAGATGACCGAGCGGGCACGCCGACTGGGACCCAACCCGCTTCGCAAGACCATAAAGCAGCCGGCTGGCGGTAAGCTGGCCCGAGAGCCGGACGCCCGCCCGCCGCTACCGGAGGCGAAGCTGGGCCGGCTGATCCGGCACGCCGAACGAGTGGAGGAGTTGAAGACATGAAGAGTGACAGCAGGCTGGAACGATTACTTCAAGCCGGCCAGTTCGTCGTCACTGGCGAGTGCGGTCCTCCTAAAGGGGCAGATGTCGACAAGGTCAAGCAGAAGGCTGAGTTCCTCGCCGGCCACGTGGACGCGGTCAACGTCACGGACAACCAGACCGCCATCGTTCGCATGTCGAGTATCGGGGCCAGCGCGCTGCTTGTGCAAATGGGCATGGAGCCGGTGATGCAGATGGTCTGCCGCGACCGCAACCGCATCGCCATGCAGAGCGACATCTTCGGCGCCTACGCCCTGGGCATCCGCAACATGCTGTGCCTGTCGGGCGACCACCAGAAATTCGGCAACCACGCCGGGGCCAAGAACGTCTATGACGTCGACTCCATCCAGCTTATTGACATGGTCCGCCGCATGCGCGACGAGGGCAAGGTGGCCAGCGGTGACGAAATCGACGGTGTGCCCCGAATGTTCATCGGCGCCGCGGCCAACCCGTTTGGCGACCCGTTCGAGTTTCGCGTGACCCGACTGGCCAAGAAGATCGCGGCCGGCGTGGACTTCATCCAGACCCAGTGCATCTACAACATGGACAAGTTCAAGGCCT
>CAYUIQ010000003.1:0-113439 GCA_964444795.1 uncultured Planctomycetaceae bacterium | reverse complement strand
TGCCCGGCGATGGCAGCTACTACGTGGCCATGTTCCCGCGCAAGCCGGACGAAAAGGCCCCGGCCTTCGCCACTTCCCCCGACGGCCGCGTCATCACCATCAGCAGTGATTGGGGGACCGATTACGCCTTCCTGTCCAAGGACCCCGCCACGGCAAAGGTCGCCGATGTTTCGTTTCAGGGCACGGCGGCCTCGATACAGGACCGCGGCTCGGGTCTGGTGCTGGCACTGGGCGCCCCGGGGACGGTAACCACCAAATCGCTGGCCCTGACGGCCCCCTTCGGCGCGAGTCTGCGCGTCGGCTCGGCCACCCTGACGATCGACATGCCGGCCGACCATCCAGCGGGCGAGATCGTCGTGGCTGTCCCGGGTGCGTGGAAACTGAGGGACGGCCGGGGCGTGACCCTGACGAAAGAACCGGCCGGGAGTTACAAGCTGGGTATCCCCGCCGGTAAGACCACCGTGGAGCTTGCCAAAGACCATTAGACGTAAGGAGATTCCGATGAGAGTCGAGAGAAGATTCGTTCACCGCGGTTCGCTGCTTGCGGCATGGGCCGTGTTGATTCTTGCCGGACCCGCCGCGGCCGAGAAGCCGGGCAAGACTCCGCTGAAGGTGTTCGTTCTGGCCGGCCAGTCGAACATGGAGGGACATGGGGTCATCCAAGGAAAACCGGGGCAAAAGGGTACGCTGGAAACCTTGTCCCAAGACCCGGCCACCGCGGCGCGCTACAAGCATCTCCTGGACGAGGATGGAAATTGGATCGTGCGCGACGACGTGTGGCTGTCTTACTACGACACGAAGTGTCCGTTGACCATCGGCCGAAGCGCCGCACGCAATGCGATCGGACCGGAACTCTCGTTCGGCTGGACGGTCGGCGACTATCTCGACCATCCGGTGCTGCTGATCAAGTTTGGCCCCGGCGGCACAAGTCTCGCCGGTCCGTGGCGCCCGCCGAGTTCGGGCAATACGCGCGACGGCCGCGCGCGCGGACCTGGCATCGGGGACCAGTACGACGGCATGATCGCCGGCGTGAAGAAACAACTGGCGAATCTCAAAGCCGATTTTCCCGAGTACGACGGCCGGGGATACGAGATCGTCGGCTTCGGTTGGCACCAGGGCTGGAACGACGGATGCGGTGCGCCGGACGTCGCCGAATATGAGGTCAACATGGTCAACTTCATCAAGGACGTACGCAAGGACCTGGGCGTGCCGAATCTGCCGTTTGTGATCGGCGGCAGCGGGTTTGGCGGATGGGGCCAGACGATCGACCGCCGGCTGGGCGTCATGGCGGCCCAGGAAGCCGCGGCCAATCGCCCGGAGTTCAAGGGCAACGTACAGTATGTGGAAACCCGCGATTTCTTCCGCGATGGGCCCGTCTCGCCGCGACCGATCCGCTATCATTGGTGCTGCAACGCCGAAAGCTACTACCTAATCGGCGAGGGCATGGGCAAGGCGATGATCGAGTTGCTCGGCGGTCCGAAAGCGCCGGCCAATCCGACGGGTCCTTCCGAGAAATAGCCGAAGGTTGGAATCTTGTGCGGAATCAGTAACCGGTAATCAGTAAAGGAACTCGACATGAAGACCATGGTAGCAGGCCTGGTGATCGGTATCGTTACGCTTTCCCTTGGTGCGGATGCGGCGGAGACGGACAAGACGCTGGTCGCTTGGGCCGCTCCGGCCAACCTGAATCAACGGGGCGGTAGCGTGCTGACGATCCAGAGTGGCGACCGGTTCGACGCCATTGTGTTTGGCGAGTTGAAGTCCGGCAGTTGGATGGCGGGCAGCAACTTCCACAGGCGCACGAACAGAGCCCAGGACAGGTACGCCCCCGAGACGGCCGACGGCAAGACCATGGTCCAGATGGCGATCGTCTACAAGGGCGACGAGATACTGATCTACCGCGATGGTGAGATCTATGCGTCCCATCAGGCCAAGAACATCGACCTGTTAAGCCCCGAGAACAGCATCGCGGTTTTCGGATTAAGACACGTCGGAACAGCGGCCGGGGATCGCTTTGCCGGCGCCATAGAAGACGCCCGAATCTACGCCAAGGCCTTGACTGCCGAGGAGATCCGGTCGCTGGTGCCGAACGAACCATCGAATATCAAACCCTATGCATGGTGGGATTTCGAGGGTGACAAGGTGCGGGATCGTGCCGGTCGATTGCCGCACAGCCGCACCGACGGCGGCGCGAAGCTCGCCGACGGCAAGCTGGTCCTCGGCAATAGCTCGCTCCTCATCGCCGCGGCCACCGAAGACGGCGCCAAGATAGCCGCCAATGGCCAGGCCCCGGCGCCGCCGTACGTCGAGGAAACGCCGGCCATGCCCCAAGAGGTGCCCCAGAACTGGCTCACCTACCATCTTGCCCACCCGGGCCCGGGTGTCGGCTTCCCGGGCGATCCAAACTGCGCCGTCTTCTATAAGGGCCTTTATCATCTGCACTATATCTACCGAAACAACCACGGCTTTGCCTTCGCCCACGTTTCCAGCAAGGACATGGTCACCTGGAAGTGGCATCCCACTGTACTTGTCGGCCCCAACACGGGCCACGGCATGTTCAGCGGCACGGGATTCTTCACCAAGGACGGCCAGCCGGCGATCATCTACCACGGCCAGGGATCCGGAAGAAACCAACTGGCCTTTGCCTTGGACGATAACCTGGACAAGTGGACCCGGCCCGTTGCGATCTTCCCCAAGACGGAAACGGGGGAAGAGCCCAAGATGCGCCACTGGGATCCCGACTGTTGGCTCAACGGCGACACCTACTATGCGATCTCCGGTGGCGGCCCTCCGTACATGATTAAGTCGTCGGATCTCAAGGACTGGTTGGCCATGGGGCTCTTGCTGCACGAAGATATGCCGGACCTGGGGGTCAATAAGAACGAAGACGTCTCTTGCGCCAATATGTTCAAGATCGGCGACAAGTGGATGCTCCTCTGTATCAGCCACAAGCTCGGCTGCCGCTACTACCTTGGCGACTTCAAGGATGAAAAGTATCTTCCCGAGTTCCACGCGATGATGAACTGGAAAGGCTGGGATTTCTTCGCCCCGGAATCGCTACTGACTCCGGACGGCCGCCGCGTGATGTGGGCATGGTGCAATATGAAGGGCGCCCAGACCGCTATTCAGAGCCTGCCTCGCGAACTGAGCCTGCCCGCGGACGGTGTGTTGCGCATCAAGCCGCTGCGGGAGCTCGAAAAATTGCGTTACGACCCAAGGGACGAAGGCCAAATTACCGTCAACAGCGGCGAAAGCCACGTGCTTAAGACAATCGTCGGCGACACGATCGAGTTGAGCATTACGATCAAGCCGACCGACGCCAAGGAATACGGAGTTGGCGTATTCTGCGACAAAGAGGGTAACGGTTTTCCCATCACCGTCAAGCCCGAAAGCAAGACGCTGGCCGTCGGCGGCATTCAACCCCCGTTCGAGCTTGCCGAGGGTGAAGATCTAAACCTTCGTATCTTCTTGGACAAGAGCATGGTCGAGGTCTTCGTCAACGATCGCCAGGCCGCCGTCTACATGCAACCCCACGACAAGGAACATGTCGGCGTTCGTTTGACGAGCACCGGCGGCGATATTACGGCGAACGTCAAAGGCTGGAAGATGAAATCGATCTACGATAGCCCCTAGTGTTCAGTAACAGTGAGATGGACGGGTGTCTGGCGGTCGCTCACCGCCTACCGGCCGCCGAGGCAGACGACTTTGCCGCTGGTGGTCGAAACGTACAGTCGCCGTCCGGCGGCGGCCATGCCGTTGAAGATCGGCGGGCTGTCGAGCCTGGTCTCGGCGAGCTTCTCACCGTTGGCAGTCGAGACGGCCCAGAGCACGGCGCCTTGCCGGCCGTCGATCGCCGCCCACGGATCGGCCGAATCGACGACGTCGGGCGAGCCGGCCGCGAAGAGCGTCTCGCCGGCAACGGCCATCGCCATGATGCGCACCGGCACCTTCTTCGACCAGCGAGCCTGATGGCTTGGCCGCTCGTGGGCAAATAGCGTGTAGCCTTCGGTCCCCGGCTTGAAGACCGCCCGAGAGTGGCGGGCACTGGCGGGGAAGGGTTTGACGCCGTAGGCCGCGTCGGCGTCGAAGACCAGGAGCTTGCTGTGTGAGCGGGCGTCGACCGTCCAGTAGGTTTGGTTGAACCAGGAGTCGTCGAGCAGGCCGGCATCGGCTCGCAGGTGTGGGCCCGGGGTGAGATTCGCCGGACGTGTCTTCCGCGGCGGCGGGGCGAGTTTGATGGCACTCGCATATTGTAGATCGGCCGGATCGAACCGCAGATGTCGCATGTAGACGCTCGTGTCGTCGCCGACCATGATATCCGGCAGCGCGCCGGGCGCGTCCTGGGGCATGTCGTATCGCATGCGGTTGTCGACCATGTCGCCCGTCTCCGGATCGGGGCTGTAGATCTGCTGCTTCTGGAGCACTTTGCCCGTCCCGGGGTCCACGGCAAAGACGCGGATGCCGCCGTCGAGAAACGACGATCGTCCGGCGGCGAAGTAGGCCACGCCCTGGCGAATCAACACATTTCCATGCACGGGCCAGGGTGATTCCAATTGGTCGCGGACGCCGATGAGCGTATCGTCGGGTGCCGCTCGGAGTCGCCAGGCCAACTCGCCGCCTTCCATCCGCAGGCAATAAACCCAGCCATCGGCCGAACCAAACAGGACCCGATCACCGTGTACGGTCGGTGGCGAATCGACTCTCGCTCCGGCCGTGAAGTTCCAAAGCGGCTTGCCGTCGGCCGCATCGAGGGCCCAAACGGTATGCGTATCGGGCGTCGTCACCAGAACCTTTCCGACGGCGATCACCGGGCTGCTCGGCCGGCCTTCCAGCGAGGCTTCCCACACGCGGCTCAAATCGCGAGAAACCGTCGTACTGGCCGCTCCGCTTCGGGCCGCGTCGTGACGGAACGTCGGCCAATCGCCCGAAAGCGGAAAGCCGAGAGCGGAAAGCGGAACGGCCTCGAAATCATAAGCGGGTCCTCGTTCCAATCTCGCTTCATCCTCCGCTTTCCGCTTTCCACTTTCCGCTTTTGTTTCCGGCGCCAGCGCCCAGAGGCCGGTGAGCTTGGCCGTGATGTAGCAGATGCACGGGTGCGGCGGCGCGTAGAGCAGCCCATTGCAGGGCAACACGCCGTAGCGACAGGTGCCGCGAACCCAATGATGCCGCAGGTTCTCGCCCGACCGGATATCGATGGTCTCGACGCCCCGTCTGCCGGTAAAGAAATACTCCGTGGTCGCCTTGTTGCGGTAGCAGCGGTGATGGTGTCCCTGGTCCAGCGCCTTTTTCGTCGAGATTTCCCTCTTCACCTCGCCGCTGTGCGGGTCGACGCCCATCATCGAGAACGATTCGCCGTCGTGGACCCAGGCGAGTCCGTCGACGACGAACAGATCGCCCGGGTTGTAATGTCCCCAGAGGCCGCACGGGCGGGTCCAAAGCGTGTCGCCCGTGGTGGCGGAGATTCCCGACAGAGTGGCTTTCACCGGACCGTTCCACGGGGCGTTCTTGGTCCTCCCGTCGGGTTGCATGAAGAGCACGACGCGGTCGTGATAGACCATGCCGCACAGATTCTTGTAGTAGTAATGGCCGTAGGTCACCGTCTTCTTTTGCGGCGATCGCTCCATGCGCCACATCCGCTTGCCGGTCTCCAGGTCCAGGGCAACCACGGCGTCTTCTTCGGTGAGATACACACGGCCGCCGCCGGTAATCATCGTGAGATGGGTGATTCGCTCGATGGCGTCGGCCTTGGAAGCCGCGCCGTGGAAATCGCCCGTTTTCCAGAGAAGGCGGCCCGTTTCGGCGTCCAGCGCGACGACCGACTTGGTCACCGGCGGTTTCGTGTCGACGTGTCCCGGCCCCTGCGCGGCGTTGTTGACGGCCAGGATCAGGGTCCCCTCGTGATAGAGGATCTCGTCGGCGAGTTGACTTTCCGGATAAGTCATCAGCGTACGGCCGGTCGCCGCGTCGAGCGCCGAGAGGGGTGCGTTGAAACCCAAGGTCGCGTAGACCCGATCTTCCACCGCCACGAGTCGCCGGGGGATATGCGTGGGCAAGTTCCAACGGCCATGGCCGTACGAGTGATCGCTCCACTGGCGCCAACCCCACTCGGCAATCGGCCGCTTCCAGAGGAATTTTCCGTTGAACGCATCGCGCGCGACCAACGCCCAGCGGTCGGGCAATCCGTCGATCCCCGCCGGGGTCTCGTTGATAATCGCAAACAGGCGGCCGCCGGCCGACACCATGGCGTCGAGACTGGGCGACATCTCGTGATGACGCTGCCAGCGGGGATCGGCAATCCACCGCGCGTGGCGCGGCGGTCCCACGACCGTGTCGTCGGCCACCGCGTTGCCGTCGGCGTCGTGAAGCCAGTGGGTCCACTCGTCGATTTCGTCGGGCCATGGCTTGACTGTCTTCTCCCAGGCGCCGTCTTTGCGGATGTACGCCACACCCCGGGGACACAGCACGCGCATCACTTCGTCCATGGTAACGTCGCTCGGATCCGCGGAGACGACGAGGTTCACCAGATTGTCGGCGTACGGAAGATGCCGGCCGTCGTACGTGCCGACGGACACCTTGCCATACACGCCTTGCGAGCGGATCGTCGTCCGGGCCTTGCCGACGTCTTCGGCGTCCGTGCTCAGGCCGTGGACCACGTAGCGATCGTTGGCACCCAGCGCCGCGGTCAAGGTGCCGTCTCCACATCCCAGATGAACCACCAGCCCGCCGCTCACCTCGCTCGACTGGAGAATCTCCCTCGCCAGGTCTCGCTGCGTGCTCTGGCCGTGCATAGGGGCGGTGTGCAGGATGATCGCGAACACCATGGCCACGGGCAGAAGCCCACAAATTCTCGTTGTTTGGACCATGAAGTTGTTTCCTATGTGGGCAAAAGCCAGTTCGATTGTGTCGCGTGAGTTCCGTATAGTAGCCATCGCGGCGAAACACTCCGCCGTGGTCAGTTTCCTCGAAGCCGAGTTTGGCGTACAGTCCCAGGGCCGGGCCGTTTTCTTGCATGGTTTGCGTTTCCACGACCGATACGCCTTGGCGGGTCAGGTGGCGAAAGGTCTCGGCGAGCAGAAACGTCGCCAATCCCTGGCGGCGGTGTTGGCGATCGACGTTCAGTTCGGTCAGCCCGGCGGCTCGAGCGAAGCCGGTGCCGGAGATCGGGTCCATGCTCCGCATCATGGCGTCGGCCAACACGGGGCCGCCGCCGCGCGGCCGGAGTTGAATCCGCGTCATGTCGAAATCACCCGTCGTGCAGGCTTCCCACCAGGTTCGCGACGGCGGATCGACGACGATCTCGATCATCATGCGGCGGCTGAGTTGGATCAGTTGCCGGTTCACCGCTGGCCGAAAATCCAGCAGATCGCGGCGCAAGACGACGGTGCGCTCGATTTCCGTGTAGCCGTTCTCGGCAAACGCCTGCCGGGCGACAAGATCGGAGTCGAGTATCCCCGGCAACTCGCTTCCGCCGTAGAGGCCCAGGTAGAACGGATTCAAGGGACGGATCCCGCCGCCGTAGAGGACTTGGGCCCCGCGCTGGCGCAAGTGGGCTTCACATCGCTGGAGCAACCCCGCGGCCACTTCCCTCTCGTCGTCGTCCGGCCGAACCATGATCATGCTCGTCACGCCCAACTGGGTCGAGAGCCGGCTCTCCTCTTCGTTGGGTCCGAACCCGGCATGGGCGAATCCCACGGGCTGGTCGTCTTCCAGCGCGAGGATCAGGCCTTGCGGATCGAAGTAGAGCTTGGCCAGCAGAAGCTGCTCGATCAGATCCACCGAGACCGATCGTGCCAAACCCGGTTGGCCGATCCGGCTGCGCCACAAGGAGACCAGCAGCGGCGGGTCCGTGTTGCAAAATGATCGATAGCTCAGCATGGCAGACTGCCGTCAGTTCCAGTGGCCCCCATGGACGAATGGCATGACATCCGACCGACACGGGGTAGTCGCGTTGGGGCAACGCTCACGGCACGCAATTATAGGGGCGCCACGGGGTTCGATCCAGGCGGGGCTTGAAGTCGATCGTAAAAAGGGTGTTCGGCGTTTCGGGTGCCATGGGCGGCTTGCCCGCCCTTGCCGAATCTCGGGAAAACAAGGGCCGGCAAGCCGCCTATGGCACCCGAGACGCCAACTCCCGGCACAAGTGCCGGGGCTAAACTCAGCTAGGCTGCCGTTTTTCGTTTGGCACGATGTCGTGGCGGGACATCTTTCCAGCGACGGTGTACCCACCAGTATTGGTGGGGTGCCTGGCGAATGAACTTCTCCAGCTCGCTGGTGTACCACTGGGTGAGATCCGGGATCGTGGTGAGTTGTCGATCCGCATCGCGCGGGTCGGCCACATCCGTGGTTCCCATCTCCAAGTACAACGGCCGATTCAGCCGTTTGACGTATGAGATGACGATCGGCGCATCGTTTTCCAGCGAGAGCAAGGCGATCGCTTTGTGGGCCGAGGCACGTCGCCCGAAGAATTCGACCCAACAGCCCTTTCGGCCGGCATGTTGATCCGCCAGAAGGGTCATTATCCCGTTATTGGCCAGAACGTCGAGGATTTGATCGAATCCGCCTTTCTTGGGAATGACGTGCTGCCCGGTACCGCCTCGGAAACGGTTGATGAACCGGTCGAGGAACGGATTGTCCAGGGTTCGCGCGACGGTGTACGTGGGAAATCCGAGGACGCCCAGAATATACCCTCCGGCCTCGAAGTTGCCGAAATGGGCCGTGACAATCAGCGTCGGCCGCCGATCGAGCAAGCATCGCACCAGCCGGGGTTGGTCTTTGAGGCGAACGTAGCGCCGCCAGTTCGTCTCGTGAATTTTCCGCGGCGCGTGGGCCACTTCCAGGACCAACAGGAACAAATGCTCCCACATCCGCCGGGCAAGTTGGCGGCGTCGGTGTGGGGAGAGATCGGGAAAAGCGTGTCGAAGGTTCTCATCGACGACTTTGGCCCGCACCCCGATGACGTCGCCCAGGAGCCAAGCCAGGCAGTTGGCCACCTTCTGAGCGGTCTCGATCCGCATCGCCTGGACAATGCAGATCAGCGCGCGCACGACAAGATACACAAGATAGTCAACGACAAGCCTGAAACGCACTGTGGAAGTCCTTTCCCACCGTCGCATCGCGAGGAATCGATCCTGAGTCGGGCCCATTGTCGCCGTAATAGGCCGCTGAGCCAAGAGCGATTTCTACTACCCCCCCACGCCCGTCTTGCGCGCCTTGAGCACGGGATCACGCTCCAGCGGCAACTGGACAGCCCGGCCTGTTTCGGCCGCCTTGTAGATCCCCAGGATGATTTCCACGGAGCGGCGGCCTTCGGGGCCATCGACGGCCGGCTTGCGCCCTTTGCGGATGGCGGCCACGACGTCCTTGAACTGCTGGGTGTGGCCGTGGTGGCCGATGGCCGACGGATCGGCCGCTCCGCCGCCACCACTCTTGGTCTCAGCCATTTGACGGTGGATGGCCGCATCGCGAGCCCGCTTCTTCGCAAAATCCCACTTTACCAGATCCTCTTCCTCCATCACCGCCGATCCGGCCGAGCCGTGGATCTCGATTCGCTTCAAATAGCCGGGATAGATGGCCGTGCTGGCCTCGATGATGCCCATCGCCCCGTTGGCAAATCGCAGGGTGGCCATGGCGACGTCTTCCACGGCGATCCGCTTGTGGGCCAGCAGCGCCGTCTGGGCACGGATCTCGACCACCGGTCCCATGAGCCAGGTTAAGAGGTCGACCGTGTGAATGGCCTGATTCATCAGAGCGCCGCCGCCGTCCAGTTCCCACGTGCCGCGCCAGGCGCCGCTATCGTAGTATGCTTGCGTGCGATACCATTTGACGAAGGCGTCGCCGACGGTGAGCGTTCCGAAGCGGCCCTGATCGACGGCCTTTTTCATTTCGATACACGAACCGTGGAACCGCGAGGGAAAGACGGCCGAGAGAACCACCCCGGCCTTCTCACATTCGGCGATGATCTTGTCGCAGCGTTTCAGGGTGATTTCCAGCGGTTTTTCGACGATCACGTGCTTTCCGGCTCGAGCCGCCGCAACGGCCGGGTCGAGATGGGCGCCGCTGGGTGTGCCGATGGTGACCACATCGACGGCCGGGTCGGCCAGCATTGCGTCCAGATCGTGGTAGGCCCGGCAGCCGGTCGCCCCGGCCAGCCGATCAGCCGCGGCCGGAACCATGTCGAAACAGGCCTCCAGCCGCGCTCCCCGCACGTCGGCGATTGCCCGGGCGTGAAATTCCGAAATCATGCCGCAACCGATAATCCCAAATCCGATAGCCATGGAACGAACTCCCAAACGGGCGTGAATCGTCGAGTATGCCGGACTGGCGATTATAGCCAACCCGACGCCGCGGTGAGAAGGGGGTCGCTGAATTGGCCAGGATGTTCAGCCCGGGCACTCGTGCCCGGCGCGGCGTGCGAAACGGCCCGCGCCGCGTGCGTCCGCCTTACGCCCCATCGTCATCCATCGGCTGGCCCTCATCCGACGGGTCCGCCCCCTCGGGGGCTTCCTCTTCGACCGGCAGGTCTTCGATAAGACTCTCGCCTTTGGCCACGGCGCGCGATTGTCCGTCGAGATCGATTTCCACTTCCCGATCACCGATGCGGAGAATGGTCACCTGGGTGTCGGCGATGACGAGCGATTCGCCTTGGGACTTCTTGTGCAGCTCGCCGGTGATGCGATTGTGGAGCCAGACCTGCGCCGTTTCATTGCGGCCGACGATACCGGTCACATGCACGTGCTTGAGCACCTCGAAACCGGTGGGCTCGTCCTCGGTGGGCAACGCCACGGTGATCGTCACCGTGGCCGGGTCCGAGGCGGTCTTACTCTCATCGATGACGCGATACGTGAACGCGTCCTCGCCCAGGAAATCGGTCGTCGGGGTATACTCAAACGATCCGTCGAGCTCCAGGGTAAGCGATCCGTGGGTCGGGCCTTCGACCAGTTCCACGACCAGCGCATCGGCACCGGGGTCCATGTTGACGTCCGGGTCCAGATCTTCGTCGTCGGCCAGCAAGCCGCGACTGGACGAGACTTCCAGCGTTTCGTTTTGCAGGCAGTCTCGCTCGTCGTCGACCGCTTGGGGCGGGTCGTTCGTGTTGGATACCGCAATGGTCACCGTCGCCGGCTCCGAGGTTTCCCGATCGCCGCCCACTTGATACGTGAAGCGTTCGTTGCCGAAGTAGTTTTCGTCCGGCGTATACTGAAACGATCCGTCGGGGTTCAGTTCCAAGGTTCCGTGCGGCGGCTTTTTGACGATCGAAGCGGTGTGGTCGGGACTGATCTGGTCGTTCTTCAGCAGGCCATTTTCGGCGTCGACTTGCAGCAGCGTTTCCTCCACCGTGGCGTACTCGTCGTCGCCGGCCAGCGGCAAGGGGGAGATGGCAAACGGATTGCGCTCGATCAGCGCCGGTCCGTAGGCGGCCAGAGCGCCAAGTTGGGGTCGCGGAATGCCTTCTTCGGCGTCCGCCTTCGACGCATCGAAGAGCTTCTCTTTGCGATCGGCGCCGGGGAGACTGAGGGCGTCGACGGTGAACGTGAGTTTCATCATCGGGTCGCTCGGGTCGGTGCCCTCGACCGGTACGATCCCCAGTTGACGGATGCGGTGTAGATGACCGGCGGAGTAGAAGGCGTGGAGGAAGTCGGTCAGATGGGCCATGGTTCCCTCGGCGTCGAAGATCACCGAAAGCTGCCAGTAGGCTTCCCGAGCACTGCGGCTGCGGCTCGAATTCATGTGGAAGTTCAGCAGTTTCTCTTCGGCCAGCGAGGTCAGCCAGTCTTCGTAAACCGACTTGGCCAACTCGCGGTTGCTGGGCAACGAACGGTGTTCCCAGCGGGCAAGCCGGCTGCGGGTTTCGCGGGCTTTCTCCGCCTTCTCTTCCTTCTCTTGGACTTCCTCCTCCAACTTGCTTTCACTCGTCGCGCCTCCACCGAACAGGGACGAAACGGCCGGCCCGCCATACAAACCGCCGACCAGCAAGACCAGCGCGCCGGTGAGGACGGCCAGATTTCTCTCGCGGGGCTTCATGGCCATTACTTGCCTCCTCGCTGGATCAACTCGACAACCCCGAACTGGCACGGGTAGCTCGGATCTTCCTCCTTGGCCATGTGGCGTTCCTTGACCTCGATACGATGCGCCTTGTCGCGGAGTTGCATCTCGAAATCGCGAATCATGCTCATGCTACCGGTTCCCATGCTCATCGCCATCTGTCCGTTCCCGCCGCTGGGAGTCGCGCCCAGCGAGAGGCTTTGCAGCAAGTACTTCTTGGCCGCGAAGCGATCGTCCCGGGTGCCGTTGAGTTGCTCGAGCTTCTCGGCGAGCCGGGTCAATTCGTCCAGCCACGGGGCGTAGTTCTCGGCCGGGTCGGATAAGTTCGGCACCTCCCCAAGCCATTTCGAGATGACCGGTTCCGACTCGTTGGCTTGATCGAGTCGCTTGAGTTCCCTATCCAGTTCGGCCGATTGACTCTTGAGTTGTCTGATCCGGGTGTCGGATGCGGATTTTCTCATCATGGCGTAACCGACGATCAGCGCCACGAGCAGGCCAGCGACGATCGCGGCGAGGGAGAACTGCTTCTGACGTCCGGGCGGAGCGGGCCGCCGGCGAGGATGGAGGAAGTCGATGCCGTGACCCTGACCCTCCAATTCGTCCAGCAGCATGCCCAACAGAGGAGCGAACCGATCGGAATGTTCCGGCGCGCCGGTGGCCACGTCGGACGATACTTCCAGTCCGGCGAACGGATCGAACAGCGACGTGGCGACGCCCAACTCTTCTTTGATTTGTCGAGCCAGTGTCTCGTGCGGCTGGCCGGTGCCGCACAAGGCGATCGACTCGACTTGCCGCCCGTCGAGTTGGTTGGCCACGGCGGCCGTGGTGCGACGGATTTCCGCCACCAGGGCCTTCCCCCGATCGGCCGACTCCAGCGGGTTGCCGGCCAGCCGGGCGGTTCGCAGGAAGATGATCTTGCGGCCGACCATCACCGTCAGTTCGGCTTCGGCGCCGGTGAGTTCGACCAGAAGCGACGCGCGATGAACGCCCGCGTCGCTCCGGCGACAGAGCAACGAGGCGGCCCCCGCCGACCGCAACAGGAGACGTCGAGGCCGGAGTCCCGCCGCCTGGCAGACTTGCCGGATACGGGTGATGCGATCGGGATCCAGCGCCGCGGCCAACACGTTGCGCGGACCGTCCGCTTGTTCGTCGATAAGCACGAAGTCCAGCGGCCAATCTTCTCCCAAGGCGTTGAATTGCCGCAAGGCCTGGAAGCGAACCGCCTCGGGCAGTTCCTCCTCGGGCATGGGGGGCAGGGCCAGTTGGCGCAGCTCGACGTCCGTTCGGCCGACGGCCACGATCGTGTCGACCCGGCCGACCCCCCGCTCGGCGAGCGCCGCGGCGACTTGCGGACCGGCGTCCGGCTCGATCCCGTCGCCGTTGCCTTCGGCCGAGTTCCAGCGCAAGGGTACCGAAAACGCTTGTTCGATGGTGACGCGACCGGCGCGCGAGACGGCCAAGGCCGCGCGCACTTCGCGTTCGTTCCATTCCAGGGCAAGAAGTTTGGGCATCGTCTCGGTCGCCTGGGTGTGTGGACCCAGGTGACGCTCTCTCAGGTGCGGTGCGGGAAGGTCATGATACGATAGGATACGTTATAATACGGTTCAGTCGGACGCTTCGATTCCCAGGGTCTCCACGGCATAGCCGGGGCCCAAGTGGCTTATATCTCTCCAGAATACCAAGCGGGCGGGCGCGGTTGTAGCATCAAATATGGCTTCGATCCGGGCGGCCGGGCCGTCTTGCTCAAAATACCCCACCACTTGGGCTCGATAGGTGTGCCCCATGCCGGTAAGGAAGGGGATCATCGCCTTCATTTCGTCCAGCGTGACGATCCCCGAACTGAGCAGCCAGGTTTCGTGGCGGCGGGCCGCCTCCAGATCGGACCATTCGGCCCGGTCGACGCGGCGGAAGGAAATAATTTCTTCAAGAATTTCGTCGGTCATGCCCGGCACACCCGCCAGCACCGACCGCGACGCCTGATTGACGTTGATCCGTCCGGGGATCACCGGCGAAGGGTTGATGGTGACGAAGTCCATCAACACCGGCAGATACATGCCCATGGCCATCGGATCGTCGGGAAACGGGCTTTTCAGCACGGTCGGTTCGTCGTCGCCTTGGAGGGTCACGCGGACGGCGGGGCCGATCAGATCCAGCACGGTCGTCAGTGTGGAACCGGCCCCCGCGCTCAAATCGAGGCGCCCCATCGCCTCGACGGTTTCGTCGTCGTCCTTTTTCTCGTAGGGGCCGTTTTGCCGAAAGGCGACGATAAAGGTGGCCCAACTCCCGGGCAGTACGGCCCCCAGGTCATTGTACAGGGCCTCCATGTCGTCGGTGTTGAGATCGATTTTCGGTTGGCCGTCGGGCTGCAAGTTGCGCTCGGCACTGTGGAGCGTGAGGTAGGCCGACCATCCGCGGTCCATCGAGCCGTCGGTTGCGATCATCGTGTCGGAGGACGCGGTATCGGCATTGTCGTCGGCCAGACCATTGCGGTCGAAATCACTACCCAAGAGCAGTTGTGGAGTGATACCCCGAACCAACAGCAGTTCCTCGACCGTTTCCAGTGGTCCGTTCTTGGCCTGATAAGGCGGGTCGAGCGACAGGTAGTAGTTGCTTTCGGCGCCATACTCGCGCTCTTCGTCGTCGGAGTCGATCCAATCGAGAATCGCATCGGCCGTGTATTCGTCCATGCCGGGCAAACCCATTAGCAGGTCGCGCCCGCTGCCGATCTTCTCGTCCAGTACGATCAGCACGTTGAGGTTCAGCCGGGTCGATTCGTCTTCCAGACCGAAGCGGGTCCCCGCGGGCATCCCGTCGTCCAGGGCGGGGGCGATAATCGAAAACCGGCAACGCTTCCGCGCTCGTTCGTCATCAACGACCAATCGCATCTGGAATCGCAGAGGGTTGTCGTACCAGCCGCCGGCTTCGTTCTGCGTTTCTTCGTCGACCGAGACGAACCGCCGGGCCATCTCCAATCCCGAGTCGGCCGCCGCGCGGACCTGAAGCTGGCGACTGGTGATCAGGGCGGCACCCCGTTCGGTGACCATCAATTGCAGGAACGACAGCCCGGCCAGACAGAGCATCGCCAGCACCACCAATACCACGACCAATACGAAGGCGGGGCGGCGGGATTCTGTATGGTGAGGCAAGCCTCGATGTAGTAAAAAACCGAACGATCCGCCGGGCAAGCCGGCGGGATTTGCGCGGACGGCACACGGAGTGTGCCTGCTACTTTTTCTCATCGCGGGGGCCCTCCCGATGCACCGCCACCTGACGGACCACCCGATCCACCGCCTGATGGCCCGCCTGACGGTGGTGAGGGCGACTCGGAACCCGGATCGGGCTCCTCGTCGGCGACGGCTTCTTCCTCGGGAGGAATCAATCCGCCGGTCATCAAGTGGACCAGTAGCCGGTAGACGACCGTTCTCTCACCCGGGTTCTCGTCGTCAAGACTGGACTCGCCGCCGAAAAAATCCGTCGCCGTGTCTTCTTCATCGATGCCGACGGGCCGCAGCTCCAGGGCAATCTCCACGGCCACGGGCAGGCCACCCAGTTCGTCGGAGTCCCACGAGTCGTACCATTCTTCGCCGTCGAAGTACTGGAAGGCCAGGCCGACGACTTCCGGAGCGATCGGCTCCAATTCGTTTTCGACGTCGGCCAGCATGCTCTGCTGCTCGGCCCAATCGGTGACCGCCCGATCCAACTCCAACCGCATCAATCCGCCGGACGACCCCGATACGTCCAAGCTACTGCTCCCCGGCACGGCCAGCCAGTAGGCGACCGTTTTCACGTCGCCGGGCCGATCAAGGATGACCGATTGCCCGGAATCGGAATAGGCCTGCCGCAGTTGGTCGATGCGCGGCAGCCGGCTGACGTCGACCTGGAGCCAATCCGAACCGCCGCGGAGTCCCGGCGTGGAACTTGGCCCCAGCGACGGCTCCGAGCCGGTCGACTCTTCTGCGGAATCGTCGCCTAAGAGCGAAAGGTCGAGTCCCATTTCACCGGCAATTTCCTCGGCCCCTTCGATCCCCTCGCCCAGCGACGCGAGGTCTTCGGGCAACAGGCCGGAGAGCAAGTCGGCCGTGTCTTGCGGATCGTAGCGCACCGCGCCGCGCAGGTCGCCGCCGATACGGTACAGGATCGCCCGAGCCAGCCGGGCTTCCTCGACGCCCGAGCGACTGGCGTCGAACGCGCGGAGGTAAATATCCACGGCCATCGAGATCGCCGCCAGGAGGATCGACCCGAGCACCAGCGCCAGGAGCACCTCGATCAGAGTGAACCCCCTGGCTCGTTCCAGGCATGCGCGTCTCTCGGCGAGTTGGCGATTCACCGTATGCCTCCCGGGCCGAGCGCTTCGGCTTCTTCTTCGGCTGCCTCGACGTCGGGGTCGGCGATCCAACGCACCAGGGTGAACTCGACCGGCCCGGCGGCATAGTCCGGGTTCCGTCGCACGGTAACGCTCGCCTCGAGCATGTCGGGTTCGTCGAGGACCGGCTGGATATAGATCGAGTACTCCCACTCGACGCTGCCATCGGCCGTGTCGGACTCGACGGGGACGTCGTCGTCCGATTCGGCCGGGATGATGCCGGCGGCCAGCGCTGCCATCGTGCTCTCGCAGAGCAGTTGGGCTCGTGTCAGGTCGGTGGCTGACTGGGCGCTGCGAATACCCGACCGCGCGATCTCGCCCAGCACGGCGATGGTGCCCATCAGGATCGCCAGCCCGAGAATGACCTCCAGAAGCGAGAATCCGCCGCGGCGATTCTTCTCATCCGACGTTAGGGGACTGCTCATCGGGGCACCTCCTCCGATTGCACTTTGCCGACGGTGACCACGGCCGTCAGCCCGCGGAGCGAGACCTCGATCGTATGGCCGTACTCGTTGCGCAAAAGGAGTCGAGTGGTGGCGCTGGTGCCGTCGGGATAGAAGAGGATCGGCTCGGACCAGCCCTGCTGTTGCTGCTTCGATTCCTCGCTCTGGTCGAACAGCTCCTCCGATCGGCTATCCCATCGGGTTTCGCTGGCCTCAAAGGTCACGCGGTTGGGGAGCATCCGCTCGGCCGAGGAACCGGACCCCGTCGACGGCTCGCCGGCGGGCGCATCGCCGATCGAAAAAGGGGTTCCATACACGTTGCGACCGCCAATTCGAAACTCGCTTCCGCCGGTGGCATAGCGAAATTCCTGCACGTTGCCGGTGGTCATCGCGCGCACGCGAGCCTGATTCCACGCGGCGCGGATCCGATCGGCCGCCCGACGCAGCCGCCAAGAGGCAAAGGGCCTCTCCATCGCCGGCCAGACCAACGCCGCCATGGTCACCAGCAGGACCAGCACCAACAGCATCTCCAGCAGCGTGACTCCACGCCGGGTGCGACCGGTCGGCAACTGGCGGAGGGCCGTCATGTGCGGGCTACTCCTGCTGCCAACTGGTTACATCATCATTTTCGTCGTCCACCGCGGCACCGGTCGACCAGATCCGGAAAGTATCGTTCGGCGGATTTCCCTCGGCCTCGTATTGGTAAGCGTTCCCCCAAGGATCGGTCGGGAGCGTTTCTATCTTGTTGAGGTAGGGGCCCCGCCAATTCGCCGGGTCCCCCGCGCCCATGCCTTCTTCGGTAAGCAATCCATCGAGTGTCTCCGGGTAATGGCCGACGTCTTGATGGTAGATCTCCAGATTGGAACTGAAGCTATCGATCTGAATCTTCGCGGCTTTGCGGTTCGAGTTGTATTGGATTCTCGAATAGGCTCCCACGACCAGCGATCCCAGCATCACCAGGATGACCAGCACGAGCAGCACTTCGATCAACGTAAAACCACCACCGCGCGGCCGTTGTCGCCGTCGCGTCTTGGAACGTATCATGAGGTTCTCCTCTCCTTTTCCTCGAATTACTCCAAAGTCATGCTCATTTTCAGTACGGGAAGCAGCAGGGCCACAACCACGGCCAGCACCACGCCGGCGAGGATCAGCAGCAAGAGCGGTTCGATGAGCCGAACGGCCAGATCGAGCCGGCGCCAGGTGCGGCGTTCCAGGTTGTCGGCAATCTGCAGCAACACGCTTTCCAATGTATTGGATTCCTCGGCCACGGAAATCATCTCGACCACGGCCAGCGGAAAATGGCCCGAGGCGGATAGCGGCGCGGAGAGCGTCTGACCGGCCGAGATATTTTCCGTTGCCTCGCCGATCGCCTGGGCCAACACACGGTTTCCCGTCGCGTCGCTGGAGATACTCAACGCCCGCAAGATGGACACCCCGTTGTGCAGCAGGGTGCCCAACACGCGGCAGAATCGGGCGACGGCCAGATTGAGATAGATAGGTCCGGCCATGGGCAGGCGCAGCTTGAGCCGATCGCTCCACAAACGACCGCCTTCGGTGCGCAAGACCCACATCACCGCGGCCACGCCGCCAGCCAACGCCGCCAGAATCAACAAGCCCCAGGATTGCAGCACGTTGCTGGTCCCCAAGAGCAGATCGGTCATCAGGGGCAACTCACCGCGCTGGCGCAGGCGATCAAAGAGGCCTTCGAACTTGGGCACGAAAAAAACGACCAGCACGGTCACCACGATGGTTCCGATGAAAACCAGAACCATCGGATAGATCACCGCCCCGAGGGTCCGCTTGCGCAAGTCTTCCTGTTTTTCGGTAAAGTCGGCCACCTGGGTCAGGGCGTCTTCGAGAAACCCGCCCTCACCGCCGGCGCGAATCATGTTGGTGGCCATTTCGCCGAAAACCCGGGGAAATCGGGCCATCGCCTCGGCCAGCGAAGCGCCGTCTTCCACCCGGCTGTGAATTTGCTCCAGCGCCGCACGGAGACGGGTATTGGAGGTCTGCTCGCGGAGCAGCTTGATCGCCCGCAACAGGGGAACGCCGCTACGCAGCAGATCGGCCAGTTGCGAATAGCTGGTGGCCATAAGATTGGCCGACACGCGGCCGATGCTCTGGCCGTTGACGGCCGCCGGAGCGTCGCCTTTGACCTCGACGGGAAACAAGGCCGATTGGGCCATCGTGGCCAGCGCCTCGTTACGGCTGGCCGCCTCAAGCGTACCGGTTACCCGTTGGCCGGTCGAGTCGCGCGCGATGTAGCTGAAATCGGGCATTATTCATCGGCCCTCGGCTCCGCCGGGGGAACGGCTTCGTTTCTGGGCGCGACCGTCGGGTTCTTCTCCATCGGGTTTCCCTTGGTCACGCGAACAATTTCCTCGACGCTGGTCTGGCCGGCTAGCACCTTCAGCCAACCGTCCTGTCGCAACGGCCTCATGCCTTCCTCAATCGCCGCTCGTTGCAACGCCCACGTGCTTGCCCGGTCGTGTCCCATTTGGCGTATGCGGTCGGTGGTCACCATCAACTCGAATAGACCGAAACGGCCGATGTATCCGGTGTCGCGACACGCCCGGCATCCGCGGGGCCGGAAGATCGCCTCCTGCTCGGCCAGCCGATGGGTGGGGAAATCGTCGGGAAGTTCGTCGTCGATCGGTTCGTAGGGCTGCTTGCAATGGGGACACAAGGTGCGCACCAGTCGCTGGGCCATCACGCCCTCGACCGTGCTGGATACCAGAAACGGCTCCACGCCCATGTCGACCAGCCGGGTGTAGGCTCCCGCGGCATCGTTGGTGTGCAGCGTGCTGAAGACGACGTGGCCGGTCAGCGAGGCCTGGATGGCGTTCTCGGCCGTGTCCAGATCGCGAATCTCGCCGATCAACACGATGTCCGGATCGTGGCGCAAGATACTGCGCAGCGAATGGGCAAACGTCAGACCGATCTTCGGGTGGATCTGAATCTGGTTGATGCCCTCCAACTGGTATTCCACCGGATCCTCGGTGGTGACGATCTTGGTCCGCTCGTCGCGAATCTCCAACAGCGCGCTGTACAGCGTGGTCGTTTTCCCCGACCCCGTGGGACCGGTGACGAGGATAATACCGTGCGGCAGGCGGATCAGTTCGGTGAACGTGGCGTGCAGATCGTCGGCCATTCCCAGCTTGGAGAGCGTGAACTCCATCGCCCCTTTGTCCAACAGACGCAGGACAATGCCCTCGCCGTGAATCATGGGAAGGACCGAGACCCGGACGTCGACGTCGCGACCGGCGACTTTCAACTGGATGCGTCCATCCTGCGGCAGGCGCCGTTCGGCGATGTTGAGCCGGGCCATGATCTTCAAACGGCTGATGATCGCCGCCTGAAAGCGGCCGATCTCCGGTGGCACCGGTTGCGACTGCAACATGCCGTCGATCCGGTAGCGGATCCGCAATCCGGACTCCTGTGATTCGACGTGGACGTCGCTTGCCCGTGATTCCAACGCTTCCAGCAAGATTTCGTTGACCAGCCGAACGACCGACGGCTCCTGGGCCATCTCCGAGAGTTCGGAGCCGTCGCTCTCGATCTGGTCCAACAGTTCGATCTGGTCGTCGGCGGTTTGCGCCAGGAGCCCTTCGACCGTCTCGCTCCCCACACCAAGGTGGGATTTGATCAGTTTGGCGATCTCCGCCCGGCTTGCCAGCACGGGCTCCACCGAAAGCCCCGTCGAGGCGCTCAACTCGTCCAGCGGATACAAGTCGAACGGATTACTGGTGGCCACCACCAGGCTGCCGTTGTGCTGACGAATGGGAAAAAGGGCCTGGCGGTAGATGAGTTTCTGAGGGAATTCCTCCAGTAGCGACAGATCGACGTCCTCTTCGCTCAGGTCGACATACGTCAGGCCCACTTCCTCGCCGAGGGCACGCAACGCCGAATCCTCGCTCACGAATCCAAGCTCGACCGCGGCCAAATCGAGCCGCGTGCCGTCGCTCTGGGCGCTACGCGAGAGGTCCAACTGCCGTTGGTTTAGGAGTCCGTGTCGGAGGAGGATTTCGCCAACGTCCATAAGATACACTGGTGTGAAGATGCGCGGAACTGCCCCGTCTGGGGGGCTTGCGGTACGGCCCGTCAAGCAGAACTCGATCGGCTAGCCCGTGCCGTCAGACGGGCCAGCCAGTCCACCAACACCCCAATACTCCACCATACGGCCTGGAGCCCCGAGTCGTCCAGATCTTTCCATGAGGAAGTGTTTATCGCGCGAGCGAGCGTCCCCCCGTCCGTGGCGGGCAACGTCTTACCAAGAACCCCGGAGGGCCCCTTCTGTTATACACTCCACGGGCTCGGCGGTTACGGACGGGCAACGTCCTGCCGAGAACCGCAGGGCCCCTCTACGAAGGGGTAAGACAAAATGGCGAGGTCGCCCCAGCGCCGAACCGGGGCGACCTTCCATATTCGTCAAATCTCCCGACCATGCCCCCTATGGGAGCGGTTCAGGAAGTCTCGCGGCCACCTACTATTCGCTGCCGCCGGGTCGACCTTGGCCTCCACCGGGACGACCGCCTCGGCCTTCGCCGCCACCGGGACGACCACCTCGGCCTCGCATCTGCGAGAAATCGAGCTTGAATTCCTTGCCCTTCATCTTGTCGAATTGCTTCCGTTGCTCGTCGGTGAGAACCTTCAGGCCGGCTTCTCCGGCGTCCTTCCGCATTTTCTCCATTTTCTCGCGAATGCCCGCAAACTTCTCACGCCGCTCTTCGGCCGATAGCTCTCCCATTCCAGAGAACAGAGCACGAATCTCCTCTCGCGAGGCGTTACTGGCCTTCTGGATATCCTCTTTCTGCTTCTCGGTGATCTTCAGCGCCTTGGCCACTTCTTCGTCGGCCAATGCCCTGGAGCCGAGAACCTGGATGCGGATCTCCTTGAGGCGGTCGATCTGGTGGGGCAAGAGTTCGTCGTTGATTTTCTCTTCGATTTTCTTCGTTTGCTTCTCCATTTCCTCGCGAATCTCGCGGAATTTCTTCTCCCGATCCTCCGCGGAAAGGTCACGAAGTCCCGAGAACCGCTCGCGCATGCTGTCGCGGAGGGACTCGCCGATCTTCGTCAGCTTGCCCTTCTGCTCCTCGCTCAGGTCGATCTCTTTCTGGACCTGCTCGAAACGGAGTAACATTGTGGGGCTCATCCCTCCGCCACCAAACATTCCTCCGCCACGGCCGCCCGGTCCACCACGGCCCGGTTGAGCCTCGGCTAGCGCGCCGGCCAAGCAAACGGTTACGGCAACCAATGCCGCGAAAGCCACCTTCGTTCGTCGAGTCATCTGCAAATCCTCCTTCACGAGAAAAGAACACCGAAAAACGCCATGTCCGGGAAAAAAAGACACCGAATAACCCCTCCATCGAGGGGGATCGTAACGGTCGGCCGACCGCATGTTGCCTCACCCGGCAACTCCCATGATCTAAACACCTTTCCTGGCAGGAAGTTCCGCCGATGTTTCGGGAAATTCGCCGGGAAATAAAGGGCGCGCCCCGGCGGAACCCATTTTTGCCACTTCTTTCCTGGCACAAAGCGGTTTAGAATAGACTCATCCGGGGAAATCCGGAAGGACCCAGAAACCGGCTGGCGTGGATGATTCGCCGGCTCCGCCGCTTTTGCTCTTGCGCAGGGGGCCGTCATCATGTCGCAGTCCTACGGAGTGAGCCTTCTTCTGGCGGGGTTGATTCTCGCCGGCCCGCTGAGTCTTCGCGCCGCTGCCCAGCAACCGGCCGCGACACCGCAACCTACGACACCCGCGACACCGCAACTCTCGCCGGAAGTGCAAGCCAAATTGCGCAGCTACGAGTTCTTCCTCCGCCGCCTCGACGCCAATCTGAATCGGGTGATCGAACCGCGGGAGATTCCCATCTCCCGGCTGGAATCCTACAAACGGGTTGCCCAACGATTGGGAATGGACCCGGCACAACCCATTTCCATGGAGAGCTTCCGGCGGGCGATCGTCAACCACTACCAGCCGGGCGCCGCGGTACCAACCGCCCCGCTTCAAACGACGCCGTCGACGCCGGACAGCGCTGCGCCCACCGCTGGTGGCACACCCACTCCCGCCGTATCCGCCGGCACAGTGCCCGGGTTCGGCGAGGAAACGGAAGAGACCCCGCCTCCCGGTTTCGGCAAAGAGACCGAGAAGACATCCGCAGTGAGTGCCGCGTCGCCGTCGGGAAGATACCAGCGGCATTCCGGACACGAGTCGCGTGGGTCTTCGAGGCATGACTCGTCGGGCGGATCCACTGCCGGGGCCGACGCCGAAACCCAGGCCAAGTATCGCAAGTATGCCGACGCCATGGTGAGACAATACGACGAGAGCAAGAATGGCGTATTGGAGAGAGCCGAATGGAGCAAGATGAAGCCCTTCTATCACGCGGCCGATCGCAATCGCGATAGCGTAATCACGCGCGACGAACTCATGTATGCATTGCTCGACTACAACAAGAAGAAGGAAGAGTCGAGCGGTTCCTCTTCCTCCTCCTCTTCGGGTGGCGATTCGCGCCATCATCGTTCGGGATCCCGATCGGATCACGACGACCGGAAACCGACCATCCGCTTTCGAACACCCATCGAGCGGCTGCCCGACGGTTTGCCCGCCTGGTTTACCGCCAAGGACTCCAATCGCGACGGGCAAGTGGCCATGTCGGAGTACGGGGTGGAGGAAGGTTCCAGCGAGGATTCCAGCGAGAAAGCTCCCCGCGAGTGGGACGCCGAAAAGCTCGCCCGATTCAAGCATTTCGACAAGAACCACGACGGTGTGATCACGCCTGCGGAGTGCCTGGCCGGCGAGAAAGAGGAATAGGGCCGGTCAAATCGAATCCGGTATTCTTGGATTGCCACCACCGGGGTAACACAAAGCCCAAGGCCCAGGGCAACGCAACGCGGGTCAACGGGCGTATCATGACGGGCTCCTTTAGGCAAGCCGTGCAGGTCAGGCAGTGGACTGCCCTCGACGGTTGCGTTTCGCCATTATGCCGCTACGATGGTGTCAGGCGAAAGTCGAGCCGCGTTTAGCAGCCCGTTGAAAAAGTCGTGTGCCACTGCTTGCTTGCAAGCAGTGCCGTGGATTCGAGCACGAAACCCGGCAAAAAGGCACTGCTTGCAAGCAAGCAGTGGCACACATCCCGCGAAGTCCCCTTTTCCAACGGGCTAAACACACGTAGCGTCCCCCAAGGAGACCGATATGACCAACCCATCCGCAATGAACCCCCGCCTGTCGCGACGCCGGTTCTTGACCGCTGCCGGGGCGAGTCTGGCGGTGCCGTATCTGGTGCCGCGATCCGTGCTGGGCGCGGCGGCGCCGAGTAACCGGATTCACGTCGGCATGATCGGAGCGGGCAATCAAAGCCGGGCCGATCTGCCGGGCGTAATGAGTCAGGACGACGTCCAGGTGCTGGCCGTCTGCGACGTGAATCGGGGGAGCCACGGTTACGCCCGGCCCGAACACTTCCTCGGCCGCGAGCCGGTACGCGACAAGGTCGACCAGTACTACGCCAAGAAGACCGGATCGGATACCTACAAGGGCTGCGCCGCGGTGGCCGATTTCCGCGAGGTGCTCCGGCGCGACGATATCGACGCCGTGGTGGTCACCCTACCCGACCACTGGCACGCCCTGGCGACCGTCATGGCATGTCGGGCGGGCAAAGACGTCTACTGCCAGAAGCCCATGACACTGACGGTCGACGACGGCCGGCGGATGGTCAAGGCGGTGCGCAAGCACAAGCGGATCCTGCAAACGGGCAGCCAATACCGGTCCAACCCGGTCGTCCGCCGCGTCTGCGAGTTGGTCCGCAACGGACGGATTGGCCAGGTGAAGAAGGCAACGGCCATCGTCAATTCCAGCGGTCCCGGACCGGGCCCCGATTGGAAGCCGATGCCCGTGCCCGACGGGTTCGATTACGATACCTGGCTGGGACCGGCGCCCGAGGCTCCCTACCACATCGACCGCTGCCTCTATCGCTTTCGCTTCCACTTGGATTACTCCGGCGGCCAGATAACCAACACGGGTGCCCATTCGCTCGACATCGTGAGTTGGGCCCTGGGAACCGAGGGTACGGACCCGGTCGAGTTGGAGGACCTGGGCGCGGTTTGGCCGCCCGAGGGACATCTTTACACCACGGCCATGAAGACGGCCTTCGGCGCGAAGCTATCCGGTGGCATCGAACTAATCTGCCGCACGCAAGACCCGGGGTTCGGCGCGCGGTTCGAGGGAACCGAGGGTTGGATCCAGTACACGTACAACAAGATCGAGGCTTCCTCCGAGGCGATCAAGGATTCTCCGATCGGCGCCGACGAACTTCACCTCCCGGTGAGCAGCAACCATTACCGCAACTGGCTCGACTGCGTCAAATCGCGTGCCGAACCGATCGAGCCGGTCGAGGCCGGCCACCGCACGGCCAGCCTCTGCCATCTGGGGAACATCGCCATGCGGCTGCGGCGCAAAGTGCGATGGAACGCCGAGAAGGAGACCTTTATCGACGATGACGAAGCGACGGCCATGTTGCGCCGGCCGTATCGTGCGCCGTGGAGTTTATAACGGGTGAAGTGACGGGTTGGGTGCCACTGGCGTTTCGCCAGTGCCTTTTCAGCCGTTGCTTGCACTTGGAAGCAACCAAGAAACACTGTCCGAGTTGATCGCATCGAAGCGACGTGATACCCTGCGGCTTCCAGCGAGGCAGGTCCACTCCCTGTCGGGTTTTCCGGCCGTGAAGTCGATTGCCGCAGAGGCTTGTATTGGCTGGGGAAGAGGCAAGCTACGAGCCAGAAGAGCACTGGCGAGACGCCAGTGGCACCCCAACCCGTGCATCGAACATCGAAAAACGAATGCTCTCACCGACGATTACCCGCCGCCAACTCATCCCCTGGCTGGTGCTTGCCGCCGGCTTCTTCTGGATGCCCACCACTCGGGCAGAAGACGGCAATCCAACGCGATGCATCGCCGAAACGCTACTCGATCTGGCCCAGCAGAATCGACTGGACGACCCTGCAGCCACCCGAGCCGGCGAACTTCTGGAGCACGACGATCCGATGGTTCGCGGCATGGCCGAGTGGGCGATCTCGATGAAGGTGGGACACGAGAACAACGGCCAACGGGCAGTCTGGCCCCGGGACGATCCGCCCGAGTGGTACGGCCGCTGGCAGCGTCTGCCCCGCGAGACAATGATCGAGTGCGATTGGGTTCGCCAGGCGGTGTTGGAGGGATTGCATCGGGAGCCGGCAAAGGTTTCACTTGCGATCGATGCGATGCTCGCTCGCGCTGGTCGCATGGCCGACGTGTTCGCCGCTTCTCCCTCGGCCGGCGAAGCGGGGAAACTGGCTCGAAACCGCGTCGCGATTTTGCGGGGCATTCGCGATCAGGCTGCCGACAAGAACCCGGCGGAGTTGGCCCGTTGCTGGGTGGAAGCCCGCCGGGCGATGCGCGACGTCGCCCTGGCCCATCCGGCGGTCCGGTTCGATCGCCTGTTGCTGGTTACGCGCTTCGCGCCGCATACGGTGAGAAACATTACCCGCACGTTCGCCTGGCAGCACAAGCCGGGTGGCGATCTGTGCGTTCTCTCGGACTGGCATGGCGACGGCACGTTGCGCTCCGTCTTGCAGGGCCAATTGGGAGCCGGTCACGTCCATAGCCTCGACGTCCACCCCGATGCCGATCGGCTGGTCTTCTCTTTTGCCCGGCAACCGCTCTGGCCGCCGCGAGACGATACGACCACGGCCGCCGGTGAAGGAACGGCCGCCCATCGATTGCGGCAAGAACACCCGCCCCTGTGCCTCTGGGAAATCGGCGTCGACGGCAGCGGTCTTCATGGGCTGACCGACGATCCGTTCTGGAACGATTTCGAGCCGGCGTACGCCGCCGACGGAACCGTTGTCTTCGCCTCCGACCGCTGCGGCCGTTCGGCCGAGTGCGGACCGCGGGAGTACGACATCGCCAATGCCAACCTCTATCGTCTGTCGCCGGGCGATCCCGTTGCGCGGAGAGTGACCGACAGCAAGGACATGGATCGCGATCCGCGCTGCCTGGACGACGGGCGCCTGGTTTATACGCACTGGGAGTACCAGGAGCGGCATTTCATGGAAGTCCACTCGCTCTGGACCGTGCGACCGGACGGGTTCATGGCCGACGCGCTTTACAAACAACACATGAAAGCCCCGCTCGCTCTGCGGTCGGCTCGGCCCGTGCCCGGCGTCGACAAACTGGTGGCGGTGGCCACGGGCCATCACACGTTCGCCCACGGGTCGGTGGTTTACGTGGATCCGTCGGCCGGATCGAACGATGTTCGCGGTCTGTCCGTTGTTACTCCCGGAGTGCGTCCGCAGGAAGGGTCGATGGCCGGTCACACAGTCGCCGCCGGTGGCGTGGCCGACCGCGGCGGCTTGTACCAGACGCCCTACGCGTTGTCGGACGAATGCCTCTTGGCTTCGTACGCCTATCCGCGACCGCATTGCACCGCGCCGTGCGGCGTGGACAGCAACGCTTTTGCGGTCTACCTGATCGACGTACATGGCAACCGGGAACTGATCCATCGCGACCGACTGCTCTCATGCAGCCATCCGGTGCCGCTGGTGCCGCGCCCGCACCCGGCGGAATTGCCCGAGTTGGTCGATCGTGCCGAGTCGGAGGCGGTCTGTTACGTGGCCGATGTCTACCAAGGCATGGACAACGTACCGCGCGGCACGATCAAGCACCTGCGGATTGCCCAGCACGTTGGTTGGCCGCTGGACCCACAGCGTGGCATGGCCCCGTACTTTTCCGGTCCGGCCTACGAACGACAATTCGGCTATTGGAGTTGGTCGCCGGTGCGCGTGATCGGCACCGTGGGAGTCGAAGAAGACGGGTCGGCCTGTTTCACCGTGCCGGCGGGCGTGGGCGTCTATTTTCAGGCCCTCGACGAGCGGTTCATGGAAGTGCGCCGCATGCGATCCATGGTCGGGCTGCAACAGGGGGAAGTGCGCGGCTGCCACGGTTGCCACGAGTCGGGTGAAGAAACGCCCCTGGCCCGTTGGGGAGCCCGGCAAGCGCTGGGCAGCGAGCCTCGCAAGCCGACACCGCCACCCTGGGGCTCCGAGAAGCTGTTGGGATACGAATGGCTCGTCCAGCCGATCCTCGATCGCCATTGCACGCGCTGCCACGGAGCGGACCGCCCTGACGGCGACATCGACTTAAGCGGCCGGCGCGCCGAGGACGGGTTCGTTCAGTCGTTTCGCACGATGTTTGGACGGTTGCCCGACGGAAAAAAGACGGACCGCCGCCTGGTCTCCGTCGCCGACCGTTTTAGCGACGGCAGCGTATCCCGGCCGCGGCAATTCGGTTCGCATCGCAGTGGGCTGATCACGACGCTGCTGGACGATCCGCTACACCGTCGCGAGGTACGCATGGGGCAGGACGACTGGCAGGCGCTGGTCACCTGGGTCGACGCCAACGCGCCCTACTTCGACAGGTTCATCGATAAACGTCCGTCCGAAAAGGCAAGCCGTTGAAAAGGGCGCCATGAACGGAATTGTGTGCCACTGCTTGCTTGCAAGCAGTGCTGCGGAGTTGAACTCAAAACGCGACAAACACGCACTGCCTGCAAGCAAGCAGTGGCACACAACATCCTCAAAGGACTGACAGAAAAGGAACGTCCAGCGATGTCCAGGCTGATCGATCTATCTCATCCGTTGCGGGACGGCCAGCTTTGCTTTCCCGGCGACCCGGGCATTCGCGTGGAAACGCACGGCACGCTGGCCACACTGGGCTTCAACATCGCCAAGGTCAGCCTGTCGACACACCAGGGCACGCACCTGGACGTACCGTTCCATTTCTTCGACGACGGCAAGACCCTGGACCGTGTTTCGCTGGATCGTTTTTTCGGCCCGGCGACGCTGATCGATTTGGCCCCGGGAACGTGCCTGGAGCCCAGGACGCCGATCACGATCGACATGTTCGCGGCGCACGAAGCGAAGTTTCAGCCGGGCGCCAAGGTCATCTACCGAACCGGGTGGGACCGGACGTACGATACGCCCGAGTATTTCACCGACTTCCCGTCGCTTACCGTCGCGGCGGCCCGATGGATCGCCGGGCGGCGGATCGGCTTGCTCGGCATGGACACGGGGACCCCCAGCAGCGATTGGCAGGAGTGCCATCAGACGCTGCTGGGCAAGGGCGCGGAAATGGTGATCGTCGAAGGACTCACCCGCCTGGAAGAGCTTCCCGAGCAATTCACGTTCATCGGCTTTCCCCTGAACATCGAAGGCCGCGACGGCTCGCCGATTCGCGCCGTGGGGCTGGTTGAGTAGCGAGGTCCCCTCTCCCGGCGCTGTGTCATGGTCTCCCGAGCGCGAGTCCCCCATGCTCTCTACCGCTTCTTCAACGTGACGCCGACTCCGGCACCTTGCCGTAGCAGAAACAGGCTCTCGAACTTCGGGTTCTTCGTGATCGCTTCCACATACTTCGGGTCGGCCATCCGCGTGCTCATGTTGTGGGCGATGATCAATCCGCCGGGACGTATCAGCGGGACCAGCTTGTCGAGGTAATCGATGTAGCCTTCCTTGTCGGCGTCGAGGAAGAGGATATCGATCGGCTCCTCGTACTGCTTGACCGTCTCGTGGGCGTCGCCGAGGACGATCGTGATCAGATCCTCCACGCCGGCCTTTTTGAAGTTCTCCGCCGCAATCTTGGCCCGCCCGGGGTCGATTTCGTGTGTGAAGAGGTGGCCTTCCGTCGATCGCAGTGCCAGCGCGAACCAGACGGCCGACTCGCCGGTCGACGTGCCGATCTCGACGACTCGTTTCGCGCCGGTCGTTTCGGTGAGCAACCGCAACAGGCGTCCGTCGGCCGTTGAAATGTTCCGGTAACGCGGACCTCTGCGCATCTCCTCCATGGCGGCCAGGACCTTCTTCTCCATGTCGTTCTGGGGCAGCGTCGGGGCGTTGAACGCGGCAGCATCGACGCCCGTGGAACGGCCGCTCGGCGGCTGTGCCAGGGCAGTGCTCACGATCATGGCCAACATCATCAGGCCGATAACGGTCAGTGCGACAAGTTTCATTGGATGACTCCTCAACGGGTAGGAAAAGTGACAGACCCTGCCAACAGCCGCTTCGACGGCTCTCTCAAAGTGTATCAACCCGAGCCCGCGGTGGCCATTCACGGCCGTTTTCCGCGGGTGCCCCACGTTTGCCGCCCGGGCAGTCGCTGCAAATACCGCCGCGCGATGCGTTCAACGGCAAGATCCTCTGGAGCTATGAGGTTCCAGCCGCCTCATCCGTGTGGATGCTACATTGTATCGCTACTGCATGGGTTCAACGCCCTGGCCCCGGCGAGCGCGACACTCCCCTCGCCCTGGAGGGCATTGGTGATTGCCCCAATCTACTTCCCCTCGGCTTCTTCAGCAAATGCGAGGATGCGCCCGTCCATGGTGGCGATGAAGACTTGGCTGTCGGCGACGATGAGGCCGTCGAACACGGGAGGCGAATCGAGACGGTACTGGGCCAGGGTTTCGCCGGTGGTGGCGTCGACGGCTTGGAACGTCGCACCGCTTTGGCCTTTGATGGCGGCGTCCCAGGCGGCGAGTTGCTTTTGGGTGGCTTCTTCCAAAAAGCTCTGGAAGGCGGCGTCCTCGTCGATCGAATCAACGGGCCCGGCGATCAACAGCGTGTTGCCGGCCAGGGCCATGGCGCGAACCGATAGCGGAATGTCGCGAGCCCAAAGGTAGTGTACGCCCGATTTCGGCGCGCTGCGGTTGGGGGCGACGATCTTCTTCGGCTGCGTAAATACCAAGGCTTCGCCGGCGGGACCGTCGATCGTCTCGACCTTCGGTAGACTCGCCCGGCCGTGATGGTTGCATCCCGACCGGTCGCGCGGCTTGCCGTCGGCGAAAGTCAAATGAAGGACTTGCCCCTGCCGGTCTTCCTCGGTGAGTTGCGCGTCGGCTTGCGCCAGGCGCCCGATTTCCTCGGCCGAGAGTGCCCGGTGGAAGAGCATCAGCTCGTCCATCGCACCTGCAAAGGGCACCAGCGGCTTGGGCAGAAGCTGGTTGATGTCGTCGTAGCCGACTTTCATGGGAATCATCGGCTCGGCGGGCAGCAAGGAAACGTCCTTCGTTTCTCCGGCCAACTCGCCGTCGACGTAAACGATCATCCGCCCGTCGGCGTGCAGCACGCCGGCCACGTGCGTCCAGTCGCCGCCGATCGGTTGGTCGGCAATCGCCTCGCTGTTCGCGCCCTTGACCCGCACGAGCATTCGCGGTTTCCCGCCGGTGAGGATCAGGGCGAAACCGTTCTGCGAGGCGCCGCGGACGAGGATCGTGCCGTCCTCTTGGTCGGTCTTGACCCACGCGGCGATCGTCAGCGGCTTGGCCGTCGGATCGAGGCTCGGCTTGTTGTCGAAGTAAATGGCGGATGCCGTCCCGCCGGTGTCGCCTGACACGGCGCTGACACCACCGGGTCGTGCGGCGGCGAACAGTTGATAGTCGACGACCGAACTCCACCGATAGTACGCCGGTTTGCGCCCGTAGCCGAAGACGGTCGTGTCGCCTGTGGCCAGAATACGGCCGGCCGGTTTGATCTTGCCGTTGCCAAAACCGCCGACTCCGCCTTGGAACCGGTTGCCCAGCAGCCAGTAGGTGCGATGGAACCACGAATCGTCGGTAAACCCGTATGCGGCGAAGAGATGGTCGATGCCCCCTTTGCCGATCCCCAGGCGGTTACCCTGGAGATCCATCGTCTGCGACCGCATGAAGAGATGCTCTCCATCGCTGGAGAGGATATCGGGCAGCGCCACGGGCATCGTCAGCCCTTTGACGTGGGTTTGCATGTCCTGGCCCGTCTCGGGATCGCGGCCGTCGAAGATCTTCTCGCCGAGCAGGCGCCCCGTTTCGACGTCCAACCGGCAGAGTCGCAACCCGCCGTCGAGGTACATCGACCGGCCAGCGACAAACGAAGCAATGCCGTCTTGCACGAGCACCGACCCGTGGACAGGCCAGACCGATTCGACCTGCTCGAAGGCGACCATGCGGCGATCGACCGGGGCGGCGCGAAATCGCCAAACCAGCGCGCCGTCGGTCGCTCGCAGGCAATAGACGTAGCCGTTGGCCGCACCGAAGAGCAGTCGGCCCCGATCGTAAGTCGGCGGCGAATCGATCCGCCCGCCGGCGACGTAGCTCCACAGCTTCTCACCCGAGCCGGCGTCGATCGCGTGGACCGTGTGCCGGTCGATATCGGCGACGAACAGATGCCCGCCGGCGGCGATCGGTTGCGTGAGCCGTCCGCCGAGCTTGATTTCCCAGTCGGCCCGGAGCTTGGGAGAAATGGTTGAGGGCGCGGCCCCGCTTCGTGCCACGTCGTGTCGATAAGTTGGCCAGCCAGGAGAAAGCGGAGAGCGGGAAGCGGAAATCGGCGAATCATGGGCCGGGCCTTGTTCGAGGCGCTGTTCGGCGGAGATCTCCTTGGGGATGGCGCGCGAGGGAGAAGACGCGGCCAGGGCGGTGAAGCCGTGGAGCAAGGCTTCCGGATAACAGGCACACGGGCTGGGGGGCGAGTAGATCAGGCCGTTGCAGGGCATGATTCCGTAGAGGCAACCGCCGCGGACCCAATGGTTAGTGGTCCACTGGCCCGTCTCCAGGTCGATCAGTTCGATGCCCGTTCGCGAGGAGAGGATGTATTTGTCCGTCGCCTTGGCCCGGTAACAGCGATGATGGAACCAGAATGTTTTGACCGTCGGTGGGAACTCGCTTTTCATCTCCCCGGTGCGCAGATCGCGGCCGGTGTAGATTCCGCTGGCATTGCCCTGGGCCGTGTTGCCGGTCCAGACTTTGCCGTCGGCCACAAACAGATCCTCGGGCGAGTTGTAGCCGCTAAAGGGATGTTCGGCCGTCCAGAGTTTCTTGCCCGAGGTGGCGGAGAAGGCGGTCATCGTGTCCTGGCCGATGTCCTTGGTTGCCCAGCCGACGTACGACATGTGGATCTTCTCGCCGCCGGCCAATATCACCTGGCCGTCGGTGGCGACCAGCGTCGGGGCAAACCACGATTGCAGCCCGCGATTCTCCAAGCCTTGCCAAACGGGAACCGGCTCGGTCGCCCATTGCTGTCGGCCGGTAGCCAGATCCACCGCGACGATCTTCTCGCCGTCGTGGTAGTAAACGTGATCCGCATCGGCGGCCAGGGTAAGCGGAATGACGCGGCTGGCCTGTTGCCAGAGCGGCTTTCCGGTTGCGGCATCCAACGCATGAACCACCCGGTCGCCGTGAGTCCAGCGGCGCGAGCGCACACCGGCCCAAATGCGGCCCATCGCCGGCGAATAGGTGGTTCGATGGTCGCGCGACCTGCCCTCTTCCGGATCGCCGGCCAGATCGGCATCGAGATCCACCGGCGTCCGGTTGACCAGCACCAGCAGGGTGCCGTCGATGAGCACGATCTCCTCGGCGCCGGCCGTGTTTTCGTATTCGCGCAGCGTGTTGCCCGAGGCCGCGTCCAGCGCCACGACCGGTGCGTCGATGCCCAGAGTCACATAGACCACCTCTCCCTCGGCCACGAGCCGGCGGGGCAGATTGGCCGGGCCGCTTTTTAATGGCCAGAGATGGTTGTGCCACCGCTTGATCGGCCGTTTCCAGAGCAACACGCCGTTGAACGCATCCCGGGCGACCAGCTTCCAACGGGCGGGTAACTGGGGCGAAACACGCGAGCCTTCGTCGAGAATATAAAACGTCCGCCCCCGGGCGGAGACCATGGCCGAGACGCTGGCCATGTGGTCGTGATGCCGGCTCCACTGGGGACCGCACTGCCACTGCAAATGGCGCGGCGGACCGATGCGATCGTCATGGGCCACGGCGTTGTTCGAGGCGTCGTGCATGTAATGCGTCCATTGGTCGATATCCTTCGGCCAGGGTTTCGCGATTTGGCGCCACCCGCCGCTGTCTTCAACCAGCGCCACGCCCAGCGGCGTCAACACGCGAAGCACGCCTTCTTGCGACACCTTACACCCGGCCGAGACCACGAGCAGATTGACCGAATCATCAATCAAGGGTAGCGATCCGCGGGTATGGGGGCTTAGCGTATCGACCGAAACCTGGCCATCCGTGCCCAGCTTGGCCAACTCGGTCCGCGTCTGGTCGACGACCTGCGTATCGCCATGCAAGGCGAGCACGAGGAAACCCTTTGTCTTGTGCAGGTCGAAGAGTTCTCGCGCCCATTCGGCCGGTTCCAGATCGCCCCCGACCCAGACGGCCAGTCCGCCTTGGACCTGAGTATCGTCGACCGGCGGCGATGCTCCGGCCGAGTGACAAATGCCGAGAAGGGCAAGAGCGGCCAGGGAACTTGCCGCGAGAAAGATTCCACGGGTACGAGGATATGGACGGTTCATGGAAGTCTCCGGATGGGATGGGCACACGCATCGAGCATCTTCACGAGAGTATAACACAGATCGTCGCCGGGGGAACTCGATGCGTCGGAGGCCTTACAGCGACCAACCCTCTCGGCGAGGCGGCCGAAGCGCCCCGTCGGCCTCGTCGTCGCCAACGATCTTGCCGCCGATCGGGTCGAACTCCAGCGGTTGGCCCCTCCATGTGGCGACGTTGCCCAACAGCAGCATCTCGACCGCCGGGCCGGAGTGATCGAAATGGGAGATCGCCGCCGGCCCGCCGCGACAGGCCGCAAGCCACTCGCGCTCGTGGCTGCCCGAACGGGGCAGTTTTTGAGGCGGGCCATCGGTATTCGGGAAATCCTTCTCCGGCAGCAGCGCGCACATCGAATTATGGGCGTTGGTATGCACGACGCCTCGGCTGCCCACCAACAACGAACCGGAGCGGGGAGTCCAACTCTCTTCCCACTCCAACGACCGGCCGGCGATCTTCTCCAAACGTTGCCAGATGCCCAACTGGTGGAGTTGCGGCTCGGAGCCGTTGTACCAGTGGATGCGCGCCGGCGGAAGTTTTCCACGCGCTGGGATATCGAAGCGGACGGTTTGCCAGCGGGGGTAGTTCTCCGGGCACGGCTCGGGAATCTCCGCCTCGACGCGGATGTGCTTCTTCGCGTCAGCGGCCCCTTGCCACAACGCGCCCAAGTCGAGTGCCAAGAAGGCCATGTTGATCGAGTGCGCTCCGCCGCCGCCGAGCATGCCGGTGCCGTACTCGCGCCAGCCACCCCAGCCGGTGACGTAGCTCGGATGGTACGGCCGCATCGGCGCGGGACCCAGCCAGAGATTCCAATCGAAACCCTCCGGCACGGGGATGTCGTCCGTGGGCCGCCGGCGCGGACCCGAACCGCCGAACACGTACCAGACGTGGACTTCGCGAATCTCGCCGACGGCCCCCTCCTGGATCAACTCCAACGTGCGCCGGAACGAATCGGTGGCCATCCCCTGGTTGCCCATCTGCGTGGCCACGCCGTGCTGCCTGGCGAGTTGCCGCAACGCCCGGGCTTCGCCGACGTCGTGGGCCATGGGCTTTTCCACGTAGACGTGTTTGCCGCGCTTCATGGCCGCCGCGGCCACTGCCGCGTGGGTATGATCGGGCGTGGCGACAACCACCGCGTCGATCTGCTTGTCGCGCTCGTCGAGCATCTCGCGGAAGTCCTGATACACGGGCACCCCCGGCGAGTTGCCCGAGGACTCCGCGGCGCGGGTTCGGTGTACATCGCAAACGGCCGCCAGATTCTGCCCCATTCGGGGAATGGCGCCCCGGTGGTATCGTCCCCGTTTGCCGACCCCCACCAGGGCGACGTTCAGCTTCTCGTTTGCCTGGTAGCCGGCCGCCGAACGGCTGTCCGCCAGCAGCATCCAACCGCCTGCCGAAAGGGCCGCACTGTCGCGAAGCCATTTTCGACGAGTCATGCGCGAGGTCATCGCGGGGCTCCTTCTTTCTGGGGCTTTCGGATTTTCGGATAAAGGTCTCATCCCCACAAGGTATTGCGTCCTACTGTCCAATTAGGACTCGCGGTACGGTCCCAAGACTTCTTCACGGTCGTACTCCTTGGCACCATCGATGGTGAAGAATCGCCGGAGATCTACCAGCGGTACGTCGGCATTGAGAAACCAGACCGTTCCATCGGCAAACAGCACCTGGAGGCCGTAGCCATCTAGTCCCTCGACGAGGGATTCGGGCACGTCGTCGATCGAGAGGTCGCCCGGTGCCATCCAGTGCGTGCCGGAGTTCGCGATTTCGACGACCAAGATCGTGTCATGCGGAATCTCCGAGAGCCGGTACTGCCGGTCGCCATCGAAGGCCGTTCCGGGGCCCGTGACGGCCACGACGTTGGTGTACATGTTCTCGGGAGTGTCTCGGTCGGTCGAATAGCAGAAGACCGGACACGGCCGGGAGAACAGTTCCCGGTTGGCCGGATCGTCCCATGCCTCGCCGTAGTCGATCCCCACCATGGTCGCCTCCAGATAGGGAACGATCTGGAACCGCCAGCTACACAGCGGCCGTCCCTCCTCGTCGGTGCGAACGGCCGCCGGGAGATGCCATTGCGCCACCTCAAAATCGTGGAGTGCCAGTCCGATCTGCTTGAGAGAGTTTGCTCGCTGAGTTCGCCGGGCCGCTACTCGCACGCTCAACACGCCCTCCACGAAGACCCACACGACGAAAATCGCCACAAGCCAGAGCCCGAGATGGTACAATCGCCGCATAAGGCTAGGGGGCGCTTCTACCATGAGAACCTTCTCCGTAGCGAGGGAACCACGCTGGCGGGACAACCGCCCGTTAATCTACCGGAGGGAGTCCGTGTCGGCAATACACTCAGCGGCGATCACCGCGATCTTCCTTTCCGCTGCCACGGCGCTCGGGTGCCACTGGCATCTTGCCAGTGCCTTCTTGACCCGTAGCTTGCATCTTGCACAACCAAACCACGTTCAAGCGGCAATCGACTCCGCCCCCCAGGAAGCCGATGTAGGGTACACTGACCTCTTTGGGAACCGTGGAGCATACTGTCGCTTCAAGACGACCGACTCGCACAATATGTCTCGGTCGCTTCTAAGTGCAAGCGACGGAAGAAGAAGCACTGGCAAGATGCCAGTGGCACCCGAGCGTCCGCCGCATCGGGTGCCCGACGTCGTCTACATTCCCACGCCCCACGACATCGTGGAGAAAATGCTTCAACTGGCCGCCGTCGGCAAAGACGACGTGGTGTACGACCTGGGTTGCGGCGACGGCCGGATCGTGATCGCCGCGGCCAGGAAGTACGGCTGCAAGGCCATCGGGGTCGACATCGACCCGCTTCGCGTCGAGCAGTCGAGGAAGAACGTCGCGACCAACAATGTCGGGCACCTCGTAACCATCGAACAACGAGACCTCCGCACGCTCGATCTTCGCCAGGCTACCGTCGTCACTTTGTATCTCACGCCCGGGTACAACACGCGGCTGATCCCGCAACTGGAGAAAATGAAACCCGGCTCGCGGATCGTCTCCCACGCCTTTGCCATGCACCCGATCAAGCCGGACCGGACCGTCACCGTCACGGCGAAGGAAAGCGGCCGGAAACACACGCTTTACCTGTGGACCGTGCCGCTGGAGATCGGGCAGATTGACCTACTCAACGCCAACCCGAGCGGCCGGATGAACTTGATCGCCCGGCTCGTCGTTTCTGCGTTTCCGTAGAGTGTGTCGGTCGCGCCGTTCTCGTGCGGCATCCGCGCGCCGGTGATGTCCGCGAGGTTGTCGCCAACACGGGGTATCTACGGCGCGGGTGCCGCGCTGAGCTTCTCGGGCGAACCGGTGACCACCAGCCGTCCCTCGGCAATCAGATCCACCAGCCCATGAGGGCATTGCCTCAACTGGAGAATCGCGACCTGATCGCCACCGGCCGCGCGGCGGGCAAGTCGTTCGAGGTCGGCCAGCATTTTTCGCCGTGCCCACTCGTCCAACTCCGTCATCTTCTTCAGTACGGAATCCTTTTCGGGATCGTCGCAATGTGCAACGGCCCGTTGGGCCATGGCAAGCTGATCGTCCCACTTCCGGTTCGCCCCGTTGGCGCCAACGTGGAGCCAGCCGTAGAAATGGGTGCGCATCACCCGATAGTAGTCGAGGGTCTCGTCCAGACGGCCCAGATGGGCGGCGCAAAGGCAGGCCCAGCCATACGAGTAGTCGATGTTTCCCGCGTTGGGCGTTTCGGCGATGTTCAACTTCAGCAGGTTCAGTGCTTGTTCGTATTGCCCCTCTTGGATAAGCGCATAGGCCTTGGTGAACCGTTTGCCGTCCGCCTGTTGAGTCACGTCGAACGTTCTTTGGGACTGGTCGGCGACATCCAGTTCCGCCGTCGACAAAGAGTTGGGCTGGTCGGCACCGAGCATTTCCAAGGCATGGTGTGCGGCCCGTGTCACGGCCGGGTGCCGGCTGCGGAGGAGCTTTCGCAATTCACCCTCGAATTGCTCCAGACCCAAGTAGCCAATCATGCCCGCGGCATAAGAATGCGTGTTGCCGTCATCCACGCCGCGCAACATCTTGAGGATAACCCAGGCCATCGGTCGTAGATCATGATCGCCGGGCGAAGGGGGCATAATCACGACCCTCTCCGTCCGAGACGGGTCTCGCCGTTTCAACTCGTGGGTTGCAACAATGCTCAACAGACCCAAACCTGCCCGGATTCGGACATGGCCGTTCTTGGAGTCCACGAACGGGACGATCCAGGGGATGACCTCGATTTCTCCGGTCGCCGCCAGTGTCTTTATACCGGCGATCAGCACTTGGGGATCGGGAGAGTCGAGCTTCTCGACCGCCTTGGGGTATTCCTTGGCGATACGCCTGTGGTCCAGGGATTCGACCAGCGCGGCATAGCGCTGCCGGAGAGCCTGTTCGTCGAGATCGGACGGCATTTCCGCCGAAGCCGTGGCGATGACCGACAGCGGGATCGAAAGCAGCGCGGTGATCAGCGGCTTGGCTAACATGGCTTTTCCCTTTCAGAAGACGGTCTACTGTGATTCTTTCAGCCGCGCCAACAACTTGGCCATGGTTCCCCCGTCGTATTGAATGGCTTTGGCCAACGCCTCCAGGCTTTCGTACGTTTGCTTACCCCAGCCGAGATTGCGCGTGTACTTCTCCGTTCCTTCAGCACTTATGGTGAGAGAATAGAAGGGTTCTTCCGCGGGAGACCGGTTGTGCTCGGCGCGAGTAGCCTTCGGGTCCAGCAGGCCGGTTCGCACGAGATGATCCAATGCCTGATAGGCCCATAGATCACTGACGTTTTGCATGACCAGCCAGTGGGACGGGAGGCCTGGAGGCCGTTGGCGGCTGGTGGTGCAAACGGCGCTGTAGTACAACTCGGTTTTCGGTCCATGATACTCAATCTTCAGTGAAAACGAATCGATCGCCGCGATCAGGGCCTTCGCTGCCGGAGGACGGTCTTTCACGCGATTGGCTATCTCACCAATCGCTTGGCGATTCTTGTCCGTGTCTGGTATTACCTTCAGCAGACTGCCTTGAACACCCAACGCAAGAACAACTCGCGCGCCGTCGGGAATCGGGCTCTGCGGCTGCGGAAGAGGGAATCCTTCGGCCTTCTCCACAAAACCATACGCGATTTCGCGGCTGCCGCGCTTGCCTTCGCCGGCCAGCACGTCGAGAACGGAGATACTCTGAAGGCAGTAAGCGCACGTCACGTCTCCGCCTCCCTCGATGTCACCCATGACGGTGCTCTCGTGAGAAACGCTCCTGCTGGTGATGTGCGATTCCGAAGTGGCAACAGCCCGCACAACTTCCACGGTCCTCATACCGGCGGTTTTGAGGGACGTCTTCGTTGCCACCAGGTCTTGGGGCAACGCAGGCGGACGGTCCCAGGTCCGTTTGCTCCCCGTGGCGTCCCACCATTTCAGCAGTCGAGTACATTCCGCCCGGTACACGTCCCCCCGGTTCACAATCACAGTGGCACGCAGGAACCGGCTGCCGACACACTCGGTCAGCATTCGAAAATCGTACCCTTCGAGCCCGGCAAGTTTTGCAGTGGCCTCGCCCGCCTGGCGGTAGCCGTCTTCAAATGGCTGGTTGGCTCCTGAGGGAGTCCGACGAAGGGCCTCAATGAGCTTGGGCACCGCGGGTGTGTGTTCTAGATTCATCAGGCCACTGGCGCAGATGCCGACGTTTTCCGGCAGTGAGTCGTCCAGGCCGTCGATCAAAACCTCGGCGGCCCAAGGCGCCTTCGCGTCGGACAACCCCCCATAGAGCATCCGTCGTACGTGCGGGTTCTCGTCCCTCTGGATGCGCCGGTAGACAGGGATGTCCGTTTCCGTCATGCCTAGCTTGTGTAGCCCTTGGACGGCGTGGATTCGCGTCATCGGATCGGCGTGTTTCAGAGCCCGCAGGAAAGAAGCGCGGAGTGGCTTCTCGTAGCCCTTCGGGTCGCAACCCGAGAGACGGCTCGCCGCCCTCTTCACGAAGGTCGCCGAGACCGCGGGATCAGCCAGGCGGTCGAGGAGCCACTCCACCATCCACGGTTCCAAGGGCTGCGCGTAGTTGTGGGCCTCCCGCGACGTGTCATCCTCGTTACCCAGAGATTGCAGCAAAACCGCAGCACTCGCCCGTCGCTGTTTGGCGTCGGCGGCGGAGTCCCGTCCAAACAGTCCTCCGGCGGCGTGAACGCGGGCAAATACGTCGCCCGGCTGACGGAGGATCTTCATCAGCGCCGGGACCCCAATCCGCCGGTTCACGCTCAACACGCCGGAAGCCCAGCCTGCCTTCCACGCCTCGTCGGCAGTCGGCTCCTGAACGTGCCTCAAGAGAGCAGTGGCGTCATCTGCCGTGAGCGCGGCGTTGAAGGGACCTCTCAAGAGCGAGAAGGCAGCGCGGCACAGTTCGGAGTCGTTCGAGACCGTGATTGCCACCAGATCGGAGGCAGAGCAGAACTTGCCCAGTTCTTCGTCGGCCCGGAGGATCTGAGCCGAATCGGGTAGTACCATGAGGTTCCGCTGCTGCTGGCGCAAACGTGCAGACAGGTCCTCGACTTTCGCAAACTTCTCCTGCGAGAGGCCGGGGATCGGTTTGAACTCCGTCTCATCCTGACCAGGGGACGCAGCAGGAACGGTCACAACCGCTAGCCAGACGATCAGACGTGCCCGCCAGACACCGGTTTTCATTCTTCGGCCCTCCAACATGTTCGCGCCACTACAGCGGCTCCCATTTCCTCTCGGTATTCAACTCCGGCCCCATTTTGCGGCGTTTGTACGTGACGCGGTACTTGACGAATCGCTTTTCGCCCGGTTCGAGATCGAGAAAGTACTTCACGTGGTTCTGGTCCACGCGCTCGACCCGGCCGTCGATTTCGTGAAGATCGACGTAGGCGCCCGGCTCGCTGCTGTCCCAGTCCGTCGGCTGGCCGTCGCTGCCCCAAAGTACCACGTCGGCGGAGACCTCGACGGCGATCGCCGCCAACGCGAACGAAGCGATGCAGAGTTTTCCGGTCATGATACCTACTCGTCCGGTATGGCGGCCCGGTCGCGCTTCACTTCAAAGCGGTCCACCCAGCCGTCCTGGTTCGTGTCGATGTACTTCCAGTAGCCTCTCAGCCGCTCTGGGAACTCGTCGGCGTTGAGCTTACCGTCACCGTTTAGATCGAGGCGTTGGAATTCCTCGGGAGCAATCATGTCGGGCCGCATGCATAACTGAAAGTCGTCGAATCCGACGGTCTCTACCACGGGGGACGAGCTTTCGAGATTCACCGTGATCGCCTTAACGTCTGAGAGAACTTTTCGCCACGTGGACGGTTCGACCTGCCAGTCCGCGGCGATCAGGGGAATGGAATAGGTTCTCCACGTTCGCGTGGCAGGGCCGGCGGCAAGGTCAGCACGGACCTCCCAGCCTCCGCCAAAGATGGTCACCTCGCCGAACGTCGAGAACGAACGGCCTCCAGGAGCGTCGACTTCCCGAGCGGCGAAACTCAGCATCCCTCCCTCAAATCTCGAAAGGTTGCCGATGAACTGCTCCGGCGCAACCACCGTCATGTTGCTGCTGTCGGCGTCGGCGATTTGCAGATAGCCACTGTGATCCGGGTCGCCCGGCTGATGGCCTTGTTGTCCGCCATTTGCTTTCCAACCTTCCGGGCCCGCGTCGAACGAACTGACGATCTTCGATTCGCCCGCATGGCCCTTCTCCGCCACGCCAATCAGCAACACAACTGCAGCGCCGAACACGGTCACGGTTTTCATGGTCGGTCCTTTCGGGGAAAGGTTTGACTTCTTTACAGCGGTTCGCGTTTCCTCTCGGTATTCAACTCGGGCGCCATCTTACGGCGTTTGTACGTGACGCGGTACTTGACGAACCGCTTTTCGCCCGGTTCGAGATCGAGGAAGTATTTGACGTGGTTCTGGTCGACCCGTTCAACCCGGCCGTCGATTTCGTGAAGATCGACGTACGCCCCCGGTTCGTTGCTGTCCCAGTCCTTCGGCTTGCCGTCGCTACCCCAAAGTACCACGTCGGCGTCGAAGCGTCGCTCCAACTCGACCTTCGCCGCCACCGGCTTGCCGGAGACGATCTCTTCTTCGTACACCAACGTCTCGTCGTAGTCGATCAGGTCGTAGTAGAGGACCCAGGTGTTGTCCAGCCGCCGCTTGTACTGCCGGGCCACCGTGTTGGTGATCCGCCGGTCCTTCACCCGCCGGGCGATGGTGATCTCCGGATCGCGGCCGACGTTGACCTCCACGCGATCGCCGATGGGCACGTACTTCGTCGCCGTGCCGCCGACGTATGCCAGGTCCTTGTTCTGGTACTCCGAGAAGAGCCGCACGTTGCCGTCGGGCAGCGGCGAGAGCCCCAGGTTCTCCATCGCCGGAAGATCCTTCTCCTCGCCGTCGTCACCGAGCAACTTTTCATTCTTGAATCGATAATACTTCGTGATGTCCGTGCCCCCGTCGCGGTCGGACAATTTGTAGACACACTCCAGCGGCACGTCGGCCACCTTCATCGAGATCAATCGCTTGGGCTCTTTATCCTTGATGTTCTCGCGGCCTTCGATCGCGAAGAGGAAGTACTCTGAAAGGCCTTGCTTGACGACTCGCTTTGGTTTGGCGCCGGGCTTGTTCTCGGGCATCGCTGCAAAATCGGCAACGCTAAGCGGATCCTCGGCATCCCTTGTCGCTGTGGTAAACCCCAAGAGGAGTTCGCGACGCTTTCCTTCATCTAGTGTCCTCCACTGGCCCGGCGCGGGCCTTGTGGCAAGATCGGAGATCTTCTCCACCAGATTGATCGTCCCCACGACCAGCCGCGTCTGGGCGTTGTCGTACAACTCGCCGGAGTTGTTCTCCACGCGGACATAGCCGGTCAGCCGCAACTCGGTTTCATCCTCGTTGGCAATGCCCACGTAATCCGCCTTCCAGGTGATGCCGCTGGTGAAGTAGCGGATCTCCACGGGAAGCTTGCCCGCCATCTGACTCTGGATGTTCCACTGAAGGGCGTCGTTACGGCCGGAGGGAAACGTCGTGTCGATCAGGTCGACCTTGTCCTGGTGGTCGAGGATGCGAAAGTCGATGCTGGTCGGGTCGATCAGCGTATTAGCCCAGGTGAATTGGATGCGGTTGACGCCCGGCTTGACAGTCAAGAGCCGGTGTTCGCGGACCATCGTGATGTCTTCGGAGTTGTAGATCGTAAGCTGCGTGCCCTCCCGTCGGGGGATAGTCACGAGATCCACGTCGGCCAGAGCGGGCCCTGCCAGCCCCAAGAACAGCGAAAGGAATAGCCAACGGCACCGTGAAAGCATGGTTCTTGTCCTGTTTCTGGCGTTTTCGGGACGCGGTGGTGGTCCCGCCGGGCGCACCGGTCCACCTGTTGAGACGATGCACCGTCGGAAAAAGTTCCCCAGACGCACGGCTGGATGGCACCCGGCGAGATGGCTACGGTACGGAAGCACTTCCCAAGCAGAGTACCTTGCCGCTCTTGGTCGAAAGATAGACGCGTCCGTAAGCCGCGGCCACGCCGTCCCAGACCGGCGGCGAGGGGAGCTTGATCTCGGCCGACATGGTGCCATCCGTCTTGGAAAGCATCCGGATCACGCCGCCGCGGCGGCCCTCGAGCGTCGCCCAAGGGTCGTCCACGTCGATTGGGTCCGGGAAGCCGGCTATCAACAGCGTATCGTCGGCGACGACCATGGCCCAGGGTGCGATGGGGAACTTGTCGTGATGCCACCGGTCGCCCGTGGCCGGTCGAGCCTTACTCCGGCGCGCCGCCTGGCCGTTTTTCTCGGTGGGCGACGGTGTGTGGCTCCGCGCGAAGAGGTGATACCCGCCGTATTGGACGGCCGTGTTGACGAGCCACCCGGTCTTGTCGGTGCCGTCGCTTCGGCTGACCCGGTCGCGTCGTGCGCCGGCGGGTACGTAGAAGGCGAAGTTGTCGTCGCCCGATCGGCTGGCGGCGGCCGTGTAGACTTGCCGCGGATCGACGACCATCAGGTTGCCTTGAATCTGCCCGTAGTGCCAGAAGGCCCGGTGAAACCACTGCTCATTGAGAAAGCCGCCGTCGGCGATCAGCCGCCGGTTTGGTCCGCCCGGCGCCAGTCCGGGGCTCAACTTCGGGGGCGTGGTGAAGTCGAGTTTCCGGTGCCGCAGATAGACGGCCTGTCCGTCGGTCACGAGAATGTCGGCCAAGGCGCCCACCGCTTCCGGCGGCAGCCGATTGCCGCTGGGGACGAACGGTTGAACCTCGTTGATCTGGGTCCGCTGGAGCAACTCGCCGGTCGCTGCGTCCAGCGAGCAAGCATACACGCCGCCGTCGAGAAACGATGATCGGCCGGCCGTGCAATAGACGATGCCGTCGGCCACGAGCACGCTTCCCGGCACCGGCCACGCCGACTCCAACCGGCCGCGCGCCATCACCAGTCGAGTGCCCGGCGCGACGCGCCGGCGCCAGACCAACTGCCCGTCGCTGGAGCGCAGACAGGTGACCGAGCCGTCGGCACATCCGAATAGGGCCGTGCCGCGGTAAATGGTCGGGGGCGAATCGACGCGCCCCGAGGCCGTATGGCTCCAGATCGCCTTGCCGCTGGCCGCATCGACACAATGAACCTGATGCCGATCAACGGCGGAGACAAACAGCTTTCCTCCGGCGATTACCGGGCTGCTCAACTTACCGCCGATCGGGGCCTCCCACAGCGGTTTCAACGGCCTCGGCACGGAAGTTGGCGTGAAACCACTTCGGGCCGGGTCGTGGCGATACGTGGGCCACGCGCCGGCGTCGGGAGTTTCGGCCGGCGGGTCGACCGCGTCGTAAGCCGGACCCCGCTGGTAGGCTCCCTCGTCGGTCAGGCTCTTGGTGAAACTTGCCGCCGCGTGCTGTGACGCCAACGCAAAAAAACCTTGGAGCTTGCCGCTGGTGTAACATTTGCACGGGTCGGGAGGCCGGTACAGCAGGCCGTTGGCCGGCATGTGGCCGTACCGGCACGCGCCGCGAGCCCAGTGGTACTGGTCGACCTGCCCGGTGGCCAAATCGACAAACTCCGCCCCGCGCCGGCCGAGAATCAAATAGTTTTCCGTGGCCCGATTGGGATAACAACGATGGTGGTGACCGACGGCCAGCGCATCCTTGATCGAAAGCGTCTTGACCACTCGGCCCGTGGCCGGATCCAGCCCGATGGCCGTTTGCTTCTGTCGGTCGGGCAGCCAAACGAGCCCGCCGATGCCCAACAGGTCGGGCTCATCGAGGCAGGTAATCGGCGTTGCTTCGAATCGCCACAATTCCTTGCCGCTATCGGGGTCGATCGCCTGGAGCACCGCCGGAGTTCGCCACACCCACGACGGTTGCTCGCGAGGATGGAGCACCAGCAATACGCCGCGGTAGAGGATCATCACGTTGAGGTTGACGTCGTTGAGGCAATGGTACAGATAGGAGACGTTGTGCGGCTTCTCGGGCGGTTGCTCGCGAAAGAGTCTCGCACTGCGCCATCGCGTCTGGCCAGTCTTCGGGTCGAGGCAAACGACGTCCTTCTCGTCGACCAGGAACACGCCCGAGGTGGCGGCGGTCAGATTGACGTGTTGCATCGACCCCAGGCGGTCCGGTTTGCTCGACCGGCCGGTCAGCGGCTCGCTCTTCCACCGCACGGCACCCGATTCGACGTCGACGGCCCAGATGCGTTTCTGCGAGAGTTCCTTCGAGGTCGGCCGGGGCGACACGCCTTCGCCCGGCCAGGGGCGTTGCTCGCGGTCGTTGACCGAAAGATAGAGCGTTCCATCGCGGCAGACGATCTCGTCGGTGTATTGGGTTCCCTCGTAGGTCGCGACCGTTTCGCCGGTAGCCGCATCGATGGCACTGACCGGGGCGTTGTACCCGAGGGTAACGAATACCCGATCGCCCATGGCCACCAGACGTTTGCGTACGTGGATCGGATGATTGAACCGGGCCCCGTGTCCTTCGGTCCAATAGCTCCAGGCCTCGGAGCCCCAATCGCCGATGGGGCGCCGCCAGAGCAATCGCCCGTTGAACGCATCGCGGGCGATCAGATGCCAGCGGTCGGCACCACCGGCCACGCCAAGCGGCACTTCGTCGGCGATGGCGAAGATCCGCCCGCCAGCCGAGACCATCGTCGTGATGCTGGGTACGATGCCGTGATGCCGCTGCCACAGCGGTCCCTCGACCCATTGGACGTGCCGCGGCGGGCCGACGAGTTGATCCCGGGAGACCATGTTGCCGTCGGCGGCGTGCCGCCAATGCGTCCATTGGTCCATACCCTCCGGCCACGGCTTGACCGTCTTTGTCCACTCGTTGCCCGAAGCGAAGAACGCCACGCCGTGCGGCACGAGCACTCGCATCACTTCTTCGATCGCAACGTCGCCGAGGTCCTCGGCCACGAGCAGGTTCACCAGGTTGTCGGTGTACGGCAACCGTTGGCCGGTCAGCACATCGGCGGTCACCTCGCCGTGGAGTCGCATCGCACGGAAGTGGGCCCGGGCCGTGTCCACGTTTTTCGCGTCGCGGTCCAGGCCATGCACGAGGTACCGATCATCGGCCCGCAGCGCGGCGGTGAGCCGGCCATCGCCGCATCCGAGGTGTACGACGAGCCCGCCTTGGACGCCCGTCTCGTCGAGGATCCGCGCGGCCGAGTCGGTATCTCCCGGTTCACCGCATAGTTCGGCAAGCCCGAGAAGCATAGCGAAAATGATGCAGGGCATGGCGAGGAGTAAACGGTTATCCGCGGGAACTAGGGGGATCATGAGGTGATCTCCGATTCAATGGGCCTGTCATAAATTCGCTCGCCTTCACGTGCCGCGTCTTACTCACGATTCAACCGTTCTTGGAGACGAGTCGAGAGGTCCCCGACCAAAGTCGGGTTCCCTTTCACGAGATTCTTTGTTTCTTTTGCCGCGGAAGTGTGATCGTACAATTCAGCGTGGCCGTCCCGGTGAACGATCAGGCGATGCGTCTCGGTGCGGATCGTCCTTGCTCCACCGCCATAGGAAATCGCCGGATGGCCGGCCGCGGCAGGATCTTCCAGCAACGGGCGCAAGGAAACTCCGTCAACAAAACCGGGCCGGGGAAGTCCCGCCAAGTCGCACAGCGTGGGAAACACATCCAGAGTCTCGACCACCGAGTCGGTCGATTCGCCGGGTTTCTTGATGCCTCGATAAGATACGATAAGCGGCGAACGCAACGATTCCTCGAACAGCGTATGCTTGCCCCACACCGCGTGCTCGCCGAGATGCCAGCCGTGATCGCCCCAAAGAACCACGATCGTGTTCTCGGCCGCTGCTGTTTCCTCCAACTTCCCCATCACTCGGCCGACTTGCGCGTCGGCGTAACTCACGCAGGCCGCGTAATGCCTGCGAACGTTCAAGGCGAATTCGGCGTCGTCGTTTGGGTTTCGTTTCCAGCGGTTGTATTTCATGAACTCACCCGACCCGTGCCAGGTTGTTTTACCCGGGGGTCTGGTCGGATGCGGCGTCGGCGGAAGTTGGGCGTCGCGATACGGCTGTAGGTATTTCGCCGGGGCGCCAAAAGGCAGATGTGGCCGCAGGATTCCCACCGCCAGGAAGAACGGCTTCTCGGAATCCGAACTCAACCCGTCGAGTTGCCGCAAAGCCTCGTCGATGGAAATGCCGTCCGGATAAATCGAATCCGGCCCTTCGATCGCTTGGAACACGTCCATCTCGCCGGCGTTGCCGCGAATCTCGCCGTTAGCCAGACCGTGCATCCAACCTCGCGGGTGTTGCCAGGCACCGGCGGGCAGTAGATGCCGGTCCCAGGAATCGGGCATTTCTGGTTGAGTGTCATCGTCCCAGTCTCTTCCTCCGCGTCCGCCAGGATGATGCGAAACCTTGCCGATCGAAACCGTCGTGTAGCCGTGTTGCCGAAACCACGCAGGCATGCTCGGCGGGGCGGAGCGGGGATCGGTTTTCATCCTGGCCGCTCGCTGAAACAACGCGCCGTTGCTGGCGCCACCGTAACGTCCGGTCAACAACGAGTATCTGGAGGCTCCGCAAGTCGGCGCCTGGACATAGTGGCGACGAAAGACACGACCGGCGGTGGCCAAGCGGTCGATATTGGGCGACTGAATGTAGGAGACTCCAAAGCAAGCCAGCTCCGGCCGCAGATCGTCGACGCAGAGAAGCAGCACGTTGGGTTTCTTGTCGGCCGCCACTGAAGGCGGAGGAAAACAAAACACGGCAAGAAATACGACCATGTGGAGTGGTGTTTTCATGAGCGGAACTTCATTCTGGAGGTTGAGTGGGTTACCGGCCGCCCCTGATCCTGCAGTATGTCAATCTGGTTCCCACGCCCTAGCGTGGAAACGAGATCTACATTCTATCAACTACCGGCCATCGAGGCACACGACCTTGCCGTCGGTGGTGGTCATGTAAAGCCGGCCGGCGGCGGCGGCCATGCCGTCGAAGACCGGGGACGCCTCAAGGGGATACTCGGCCAGTGTGTCACCGTCGGCGACCGACACGGCCCGAAGCACGGCGCCCTGGTTGCCCGCGAAGATGGTTGCCTGCTCGGCCAGATCTTCGTTTACCTTCGGGTCGGTGATCGCGCGGAAGGCTTGCTCTTCGTCGATCGTGTCGGCGGGGCCGGCAATGAACAGCGCCGCGTCGGTCAGGACCATCGCTCGGGGGAATAGGGGTAATTCCTGGGTCCAGTGATGGTCGACGCCAAATCCCGGCGGACGCCCAGTCCGGCCGGTGAACTTCATCGCCTGGCCCGTGACGGTCGTCGCAGGGCCCTTGAGCGTGACCTTCACCGGTGCGACGTTTTCCGGATTGCCGTCGTTGCCGTTGCCCGAGGCGTCGGCGGCGTTGCCCTTGTCGAACGTGCAAGAGAGCACCAACTCGGCCCGGTCGTTTGCCCAGCGGCCGTCGATTCTAGTGTGTTTTGCGATCTCAGCCGCGTCGAGCCCGCGGTGGTACAAACGCACTTCATCGATAAGCCCGGTGAAACCGAGCGGCCCGGTGTAGTCGCCGACGCAACTTCCCTCGTCGGCGCCGATTTCCATGCCCTCGTGCGGGTCGGCTCCGATCAGGGCGGGCGATTTACCGGACGCGGCCAGTTTGCCGTCGACATAAAGCCCGACGCGCTTGTCGGCCATCAACACGGCGGCCAGATAGACCCATCGCCCGGTGATCTTCTCCTTGCCGGAGATCGTGCTCAGCTTCTCGGTGGACCGCACGGCGAAATGGGGCCGCCCGCCGCGCAGGTAGACCGTGTATCCGATCCCCCCGCCGCCATGGGCGAGAACCACGCCGTCGGGCTTGTCGGCCTTCACCCACGCCTCGACGCTGATCGGCTTGCCGGCCGGGTTGAGGCTGGCCGATTTCTCGACCCGAATTCGCGAACCGCCGGGGCTCGCGGCCGCGGGCACGTCGGCACTCGGCGGTACTTTGTCGGCGGCGAACAGGTGATGCTCGATCTGCGTGGTCCAGCGGTAGTATTGCGGTTTGCGGCCGAAACCGTAGATTCTCTCGTCGTCGAACACGAGGATCCGCCCCGACGGGGCCACTTTGCCGGAGCGATAGTATCCGCACCATCCGCTGACGAACCGGCTGCCGTACATCCAGTAGGTGCGATGCCACCAGGTGTCGTCGAGCAAGCCCGTGGGACAGAAGAGATGCGCGTGGTGGGGATCCTGGGTGGCCGGCGGCGCGCCGGCGTCGGCGTCGGCCGCGGCCGGCATCGATTCCAGCGGCAGTCGGGTTCCGTCCAGTGTGAACGGCTGCGATTTCATGTAAACGTACTTTCCCTGGCTGGAGAGCACGTCGGGCAATCCGGGCGCCATGTTCAGCCAACTGACAAACTCGTGGAGTTCCTTGTCCGTGCCCTCCTCACGGTCGCCCATCACGGTTTCGGAAAGGAGTTTCCCGGTCAGCGGATCGAGCCGCAGCAAGCGCAGGCCGCCGTCGAGGAACATCGAGCGGCCGGCAACGCAGTAGAGCACCCCGTCGCGCACCAGTACGCTGCCGTGGACCGGCCAAACCGATTCGACCTGCTCGAAGGACGTCAAACGTTGATCCATCGGCGCCGCGCGGAAGCGCCAGGCCAGCGCGCCGTCGGCCGCGCCAAGGGCACGAACGTATCCGTCGGCCGAACCGAAGAGCACCAGGCCGCGATGCACCGTCGGGGGCGAATCCACTCGACCACCGGCCGTGTAATGCCAAAGGCGCTCGCCCGAGGCCGCGTCGATCGCATGAACGGTATGCGTATCGATCGAAGCCACAAAGACCCGGCCGCCGGCGATCACCGGGGCGGTGAGCTTGCCGTCGAGTTGGGTCTTCCAAGCCTCTTCGAGTTTCGCGGGAACCGACGTGCTCGCCCGGCCGCTGCGCGCGGCGTCGTGGCGGAGGGTCGGCCAGTCTTCGGAACGCTCAACGTCGGGCTTGCCGAGCGCCGTGCCCGTTTCGAGACGCGCGGATTCGGTTGCGGCGGGGAGGATTCGGGGACCTGACGACGCGGGGGCCAATGCGTTGAATCCGTATTGTTTTGTTTCCAGGTAGCATGCACACGGGTGCTGCGGCGCGTAGAGCAAACCGTTGGCCGGCATGACGCCGTAGAGACAGGCACCGCGGACCCAATGATGGGGCGTCCACGTTTCCTTGCGGACGTCGATGAACTCGGTGCCGGCGCGGGCCATCAGCAGGAACTTGTCGGTCGCCTTGCCGCGGTAGCATCGATGGTGGAACCAATAGGGGTTTACGTCGGGCGAAAACTCGCGCTTCACTTCGCCCGTTTTGGGATCACGCCCTGTAAATACCCCCACGGCCCGGCCGCTGGTCGTTTCACCGGTCCAAACGAGTCCATCGGCCACGAGCAGATCCTCGGGCGATCGGTATCCGGACGGCGGATGATAGGCGGACCAGAGCGGCTTACCGTCTTCGGCCGACAGAGCGGTCATGGTATCTTCGCCGCTGGTGTACCAGGAACCGGTCTGTAGCCCGGCCGTTTCGCCGCCGGAGAAGAGCACGATGTCGTTGTACAGGACCAGGATGGGCAGGTAGAACGAGCGAATTTCCCGGCTTCGCGCCACCGGCTCCGATCGCCAGCGCTGGCGGCCCGTCGCGCGATCGAGACAGACCACACTCTCGCCGTCGTGGAAGACGACGCGGCTGGAATCGGCGGCTAGCGTGGCGGGCAACACACGCGTCGGGATGGCCCACAAGACCTTTCCGGTATCGGCCTGGATGGCCACGAGGTTTCTTGGCGCCTCGTCCCAGAATTTCCCGCCGTAGGCCTTGCCGATGCGTCCGCTGCCGTCGTAGTCGGGCTTTTCCTCGGCGTCGTTGACCAGTGCGAAGAGAACGCCGTCGTGGAAGATTACCTCCTCGGTGGTGTCCGTGCCGTCGAACGTTCGCACCGTTTCGCCGGTAACCGCGTCGAGCGCCACCAACGGTCCGTCGATTTGCAGCGTGACGTAAACCCGATCGCCGGAAGCGACCAGGCGGCGGGGGATTTGCGCCGGACCGCTCTTCAGGGGCCACAAGTGGGTGTGCCAACGACCCAACGGCCGCTTCCAGAGTATCACACCGTTGAACGCGTCGCGGGCGATCAGCGTCCACCGCGGCGGCGTCAGGATCGAGTTGGGGGGTGCTTCGTCGAAGATCGTAAATACGCGCCCGCCGGCCGAGACGACCGCGTTGACGCTCGACATGCGATCGTGGTGGCGGGCGTATCGGGGGCCACCCACCCATTGCATGCGGCGCGGCGGACCGACGACCGTATCGTGGGCAACGGCGTTGTTCGAAGCGTCGTGCAGATAGTGGGTCCACTCGTCGGTCTTTGCATTGTGCGGCTTGACGTTCTTGGTCCACCGGCCGCCAGCCTTCACGTACGCCACGCCGCCGGGACACAGGACTCGCGTCATTTCCTCGCTGGAAACCTCGCCCGGATCCTCGGCAACGATCAGGTTGACGAGGTTGTCGATATAGGGCAAACGCTTGCCGTCGAACCGATCGACCGACACCGGGCCGTACAGCCCGAGCGAGCGGATGTGCCCGCGGGCCTGCTCGATCTCGGCCGCGTCGGTATCGAGTCCCTGGACCAGGGCGCTATCGTCGGGTCGCAGCGCGGCGGTCAGTTTTCCGTCGCCGCAACCGAGATGTACGATCAGACCACCGTGGACCTCCGTGGCCCTGAGGATCTCTTGGGCCACGGCGTCGGGGTTTTCGGCGGCGCTGGAAACCGTCGTCGCAAGGCACAACGTCGTCGCAAAGCACACCGTCATTCCGTAGAAAACGCTCACGCACGGCGACTTCGCCACTCGTTTCATTATCGACATGTTTGATCTCCCAAAAACGGCATCCGAAGAGCACGCGGTTCTGCCTCGCAACGGGCCGCCCACGGCCGAGAGGTTCGAGAATTCCGCTTCCCCATTATCGCGAAGGGCGCCGTTGTCGCAAGGAGATCGTCTACTTCGAGCAGATCGCGATTTGACCCGGCTCGAATCACTCGTTGGGATCGTCGCCAAAAATGGCCCGGACGTCTCGGGCGCCATGAATGACCCGAATAACGTCGATGCCGGATTCGATGGGTCGATAGAACAACAGGTGGTTCTCGAAACCGCCAATCGACCACACTCGTACGTCGGTGGCTTGAGGACTTCGGAACCAGCAACGGGCGCCCATCTCGGGCATGCTTGCCAGTAGATGAAATGCCGCCTCAGCGGCGTCGAGAAACCGCAGGGCAGCGTCCAAGCTGTCTTGTGCGATGAAGTCGGCAAGCTCCAGCAGGTCCCGCTGGGCCTGCGGCGTCTTGGTGATCTTCGTGGTCATCCCTGATGGGCTCCGCTCAAGCCTGTTTCCGGCCAGCGTGCCGCCGCCGAATCTGGCTACGGATCTCGTTCCAATCCTGATCGGTCATGGGCGTGGAATCGCCGCTGTGGAGCCCCTTGAGGACCTCAGCCTCCAGTGCCGCTCGGGCCTTCTCCTTCTGATCGGTTCGGATCAGGTCGCGGACGTATTCGCTGACGCTACTATATCCCCCCGTGGCAGCCTGCTCCTGGACAAACTGCTTCATGTTCTCCGGCAAGGCGATGTTCATCGTGTCCATGGTTCAATCCTCCTGGAACAATCATAGCCCGATTGGCAACTACTGTCAATCCATTGCCAACTCAGGTACCACCACTCAGGGGGTGCGAGACCGGGACCAGGGAGCGATTGATTGCCAAGTTCGAGAGAAACGCCGGTCACAAGACACTCCCGTAAGAAATCTGGCCGTCCAGAATCAATGAACGTGAGAAGACCCGATTGCGCACTCACTTCCCACGTCCCGGCAGAGGAAAGACACTCGCCCGGCGAGCCCAGGCTTCCCAGAGGGCCGAGAGTTCGGCGACCTTTTCGGGATGCTTGCCGGCCAGATCGTTCGTTTCGGTGCGGTCCTGGGCCAGATTGTGTAGCTCCCATCGCTTGCCGGCCAGGGCGGCCAGCTTCCAATCGCCGCGGCGGATCCCGCGAGCGCCGTAGTGCTCGAAGTAGATCGCTTCGTGGCCGGGGCGAGTCTGGCCGCGGAAGATGGGGGCCAGGCTTTTGCCTTCGCGGGGAGTGATTTCGTGGCCGTTGAATTGCCTCGGATAGTCGGCGCCGGCGAGGTCGACACACGTAGCCATCAGGTCGATGACGTGGCCGGGTTGGTGTGTGATCGAACCGCCGTCCACGGTCACGCCTTTGGGCCAATGCACGATCAGCGGAGTGCAGACGCCGCCCTCGAACTGCTCCTTCTTCCAGTAGCGAAACGGTGTGTTGGCCGCGTTGGCCCACATCGGGCCGATGCCCGCGTAGGTGGTTTGCTCACCCGGCAGAATGTCCTTGTTCTTCCCCGGACCGTAGTAGTGGACCTGTCGGCCGTCGCGGGTTTGCCCGTTGCGATCGAAGCCGGGTGAGCGGGGCCGTTCGGGACTGGCGCCGTTGTCGGCAAGGACGAAGATCAGCGTGTCGTCCAACAGCGACAACTGCCGCAACTTGGTGACCAGCCGGCCCACGCCCTGGTCGACCCGATCGATCATCGCCGCGTGGACGGCCATGGTCCGCGCTTCCCACGCCTGATGGGGTTCGTCTTCCCAGCGACGTTCTTTTTCGTGCCGGGTCGAGAGCACGGCCTCGTCGGCGTCGATCAGCCCCATCTCGACCATCCGCCGGTAACGCGCCCGGCGAATCGCGTCCCAGCCGACCTTGTAGGTGTCCGCGTACTTCTCGATATCCTCGGGCAGCGCGTGCAGCGGCCAATGCGGTGCCGTGTAGGCGAGGTAGAGGAAGAACGGATCGCCGTCCTGGGAATACTTTTGAACATACTCGATCGCATGGTCGGTAAATGCATCGGTGGCGTAATAATCCTTCGGCACCGACGCCACGGGCGTTGTGTTATGGACCAGGCTGAAGGGATCGAAGTAGTCGACCACGCCCCAGATCACGCCGTAATGCTCCTCGAACCCACGCCCGACCGGATACGTGGCCGGATCGGAAAACGGCCGCTGGGGATGGGCCTGATGGTTGAGCCACTTGAGTTGTTCGCCGCCGGGCATGGTGCCGGTGAGCGACAGGTGCCACTTGCCGACCATGGCCGTGCGATAGCCGGCCGGCCGCAGCACTTCGGCGACGGTCACCGCGTTGCGACTGAGTTGCCCCCGATAGCCGGGTTGGTTCCGGTCGAAGGTCATTTGCCCCACGCCGGCCTGATGCGGATAGAGCCCGGTGAGCAATGCCGCCCGGGTGGGGCAGCACCGCGATGTATTGTAGAAATTCGAGAACCGCAACCCGCCGGCCGCCAGTCGGTCGATATTGGGTGTTTGCACCTCGCCGCCATAGCAGCCCAGATCGGACCAGCCCATGTCGTCGAGCATGATGACGATGATATTGGGCCGCGGGGATTCTTCGGCTGTTACGGCCGAGGGTGTGAGGAGCGAGAGGCCGAAGAGGACGGCGAGTGATTTCCATGCGTGTTTCACGGCATTGCTCCTGCGGGAGTGTGTCTCGCCCTGTTCGACGATTTGGGTGCCACTGGCATCTTGCCAGTGGCTTTTCGCCCGTAGCTTGCCGATGGAAGCGATCGAGAAACACGGTGCGAAGCGATCGAGAAACACGGTGCGAACCGATCGCCCCCGAAGCGAGGACGTGCTCCGCGGTTGCCGAACAGCCCAATCCACCCCATGTCGAATTCCTAGAGGGTGGAGTCGCTTGTCGCGGGGGATTGTCTTGGTTGGGCACGGTGCAAGCTATGATTCCAAGGAAGCACTGGCAAGATGCCCGTGGCACCCGAGCGCTACGCCCGCCGCTCGACTTCGCCCTTCATGAATTTGAACCCGTCGACGGCCAACTGCTTTTCGCTCTCGTACATGCGGCGCCAGATCTTGGTGGCCGGGATGAGCTTCTCCAGGGCCAGGCCGAAGGCCTCGATGACCATCGTGCCGTCGTAGCCGATCTCTTTGAGCGTGTCGAAGTTTTCGTCCCAGCGGACGTTACCCGCCCCGGGCGTGCTGCGGTCGTTTTCGGAGATGTGGACGTGACCCAGACAGTCCTTCAGCGAACGGATCGCGTCGGGGATACTCTTTTCTTCGATGTGGGCGTGGAACGTGTCGTACATCATCTTGCAGTTGGGATGATTCACGTCGGCACAGAATCGGGCCCCGTCGGCGGCCGTGTTGAGGAAGTAGCACTCGAACCGGTTGAGGTATTCTATGCCCAGCGTGACGTCGACCGTGGCGGCGTGCTCGGCCACTTCTTGCATCGCCTCGACGCCCCATTTCCATTCGTCTTCGGTCGGCCCGGCGCCGCTGAAGAACCCGAGCGCCGAATGGAACGGACCGGCCATCACCTCGCAGCCGGCCGCCGCGCAGCAATCGAGGTTGCGCTTGTTGGCGTCGATGCCGGCACGTCGCACGGCCTCGTCGGGGCTAATCGGGTTCTGCTCCGGGCCACGCACGGCCGTGCCGGTGCGCGACAGTTCCAACTCGTCGAACCGCTTGCTCCACTTCGAGTAGTTGTTCAGGTTGTCCAGATCGAAGCAGGGTATCTCGACCGTGTCGAACCCGATCTCCTTCATCTCCTCCAACAGGGGCAAGGCTTCGTCGGCGAGCGTGTCGGTCCACATCAAGAGGTTCATTCCGTAACGCATCGGTTCTCTCCTGGAAAAGCGAAGGGGATTATACGTGGGGTGGGACGTGCCCACCGGTTTGTTCAATCAGCCGCGCAAAAAAAGCTCCAAATCCCAAATCCCAATGACCAACCAACGACACCGATGTCCGTGGTCACGGGGATTTGGACATTGGGATTTCCACCTCTGCCGGGATTCCTTCCAGCAATTCGTCCCTCCGGGCAGCCACGGTTTGTCGAGCCGCGGGAAGCACCCTGGCAAACGCTTCAGGCAACGGCGGCAGCTTCACTCGCCGCATCACCTGCCCCAGTCGCAGTAATAGTTTGCCATCCTCATTATAATCCGACAAGATGCGGTGGCGATAAAAGCCGGAAATCATGTCCGCCAACCGCTCGGTCGGGCGGGGGGCCATTGCGTTAACCACCGCCTCGACCGCCCGGGAATCGACCGATCCCAGGGCCCGATAGTAGGCCTCCAAACGTGGGGGATCCTCGGCGATCAGAACCGCGTCCAACAGCAACTCGACCAGCAAATGCCCGAGAAAACCGGGCCGAAAGCCGTCTTCGTCGCCCAACATGTCGCGTGCCAGCACCGTCAACTGTAAACACGACTCGGTAAAGGCGCGAGTATTGTGAAAATGGGCATCATCGGCAAGATGCTGGAGAATACCCCGGGCAACGGCCGACTCGGTCGGATTGGCCTTTTCGAGAAACTCTTCCACATGCCGCCGCCTTACCCTCACCCGCCGATCGACCACCGAAAGCCAATCGGGCACACCCGTGCCGGTCATGAAGTAGGGGTCGTCGAGGTATCGGTAAGCGTGGGCGAAGTAGTTCATGAGGACTCTAATCGAAGAACTCGCCCACACGGCAGGAAAAGCCCGGCAGGATGTCGGCGCCGGTGATCTCGTCGTCGGCTTCGAGGATACAGACGTCCTGGCGAGACCGGTAGACGGTCGTCGTGCGTGTCTTGGGGTCGACGACCCACACCAGCGGAACGCCGTGGTCCAGATAGTGCAAAACCTTCCGCTGAACGTACGACTGCCCGTCGTTGGGCGAAACGACCTCGACAACCAGATCGGGCGACACCTCGACAAAACCCTCGGGCATTTCCGGTAGCCGCTGGCGATTCCAGAAGACGACGTCGGGCCCCAACACGGTATCCGGATTTCGCTCGGTGAAAACGCCCGTGTCGTTGGCGGCCACATGGCCCAGATTCTGCTTGTTGACACAAGCCAGAAGCATCGCCCCGACGGTCAAAGCGGTCTTCCCATGACGTCCCCCTGCCGGTGTCATTTTGATCAACTCCCCCCGGATCAGTTCGAACTGTATCCCAGCCGCTCGACCCTGCACGCGGGCGAGTTCCTCGGCGGTGGCAAGTTTTTCAGTTGTGGTCATGCGAAGACTCACAAATCGGGTGACGATGAACCCCTTTCCCTCATTATACCGAAACGGCCGCAAGAAGGTAGCGGAAAAGGACCGTCTCGCTTCCGTAACGGTGCAAACGAGACGGTCCCCATAGTGCATTGCGAGATCTGCTCGCACGCCTACGACGGAATATCCACCCACTGACCCTTCTTCGCGCTATCCAGCACGGCCTCGCAAACAACTTGCGTGCGCAGCGCCGTTCGCATGTCGGGTTGGAACTTTTCGCCGCCTTCGAGACTGGCCAGGAAATCGGCGAAGCTGTTGATGAACGTGTGCTCGTAGCCGATCGTGCAGCCGGGCACCCACCAGTTCTTCATGTAGGGATGCTCGAAGTTGGTTACGTGGATCTTCTGCCAGCCGGTCAGGTGGTCTTCGATCTTCTTGCCCGTGTCGGGATCGGCGTAGCGGAAGAAGTCGAGGTAGTGGGGGTCTTCGAGGTCGAAGAAGACCGAGCCGTTCTCGCCGTTGATCTCCATGCTGCTATAGTTCTTTCGCCCCCGAGCGTAACGCGTGCTCTCGAAGGTGCCCATCGAGCCGTTCTCGAAGAGGGCCAGGAACATACAGGCGTCGTCGATGTCGACCTTCTCGACCTTGCCCGTGTCGGCGTGCTGACGCTCCTTGATGAACGTCTCGGAATGGGCCACCACGCGCGCGATCGGGCCGTTGAGCCATTCGGCCGAGTCGATCGAATGGGCCAGCAGGTCGCCGGTCACGCCGGAGCCGGCCACTTTGCTATCCAGCCGCCACATGGCCATGCCGCCTTGGGGAACGTCCTTGCCGATGGTGTAGTCCTGGTTGTAGGTCGCCCGATAGTGGAAGGGGCGGCCGACACGTTTTTCGTCGATGATCTGCTTCATCAGGGCGATGGCTGGCACGCGGCGATAGTTGAACGAGACCATGTTGGGCACGCCCGCTTTCTCGACCACCGCGACCATCTCCTCGGCCTCGGCGACGCTCATCGCCAGCGGCTTTTCGCAGACGATAATCTTGCCCGCCGCGGCCGCGGCCAAGACACACTCCTTGTGCATGTGGTTGGGCACGCAGATATCGACCAGATCGATATCGTCGCGCTCGATACACTTGCGCCAGTCGGTTTCGATCGACTCGTAGCCCCACTTGGCCTGGAAGTCGACGAGCTTGTCCTTGTCTTCCTCGCGTCCGTAACAGACCTTGAGCACCGGTTTGTGCTCGCGGGGGAAGAAGTGATTGACTTGCGACCAGGCATTGGAATGCGCCCGGCCCATGAAGCCACAGCCGAGTACGGCGACGTTGAGTGGTTTGGTCATTGTGTTACCCTCGAGTTGGTCATTTCAGAAACAGGTTTGTGTGGAAGTATGGAAATCCGCACGTCGTGCGGAAACTGACGGCACTCTTTCACTCGATCAGGACACGTCTTATCCATGCGAGGAACGGCTCGACGGTCCGGTGGTTTGCATTCAATCGCGAATCGGCCTTGATGGCTTGGCCCATCGGTCGGCCGGGTCGTTCGCCGACGGCGAGCCAGGTATGGATGCGGGCCTTGGTTCGATGCACCTCCTTGAATCGCCGTTTCTCTTCGGGGATGGAACTGAGGAAACTGTCAACGATGGGCAGCATGTCGTCGTCATGAATCAAACCGGCAACGAAATCCTCCAACATCCCTTTGGATCGATTGTTCGGCATGATCCAGGCACCGAAGCGGATCAGTTTTCGCGGCTCGGGCGGAAGAAGCAACTCGACAATCGTTCCGCCTTCGGAACATGTCTGGGGAACATTGTCGACACCGGCTCTTACCAACCGATCCCGGAGGCTTTGCCATCGTGCCGCCGGATCGTCGTCCGCATCGACAACCACGCCCAATTGTTCCAAGTCAGCAGATCGCAACCATCGGGGCAGTGAATCCAGCAGTTTCTCCACACCACCCTTCCGGTTATCCTTTTCGTCCGGGTCAGGCAATTTGACACGGAATGCATCGGGAATCCGACGCACTTCAAAGAGGTTCATCATCACATGCAGATCGTCGTTCCCTTCCACCAGCAGAATCCGTTTGCCCATGGTCAACGCACCTCGATCGAGTCGCGCAGCACGATCGGCAGATCCGTTCGGTCAAACAGAACGGCCCGAGTGGCTTCTTGGCCCTTCAGTTGCTCCAACCGAATCACCTGCCCGTCCGCCTCTTCGTCCTCGGCGACCGCTTCGGCGAAACCTCGCAGACAGTCCTGGGAATGGGTGGTGGCGAAGACTTGCACGTCGAGGCGCCGAGCGGTCTGAAGGATGAACCGCCAGAGATCGGCGTGCAGTGTGTGGTGGACGCCGCTTTCGATTTCGTCGATCAACAGCAGGGGGAAGATGTTGGTGAGTTTCGGGTCGGCCTCCCTGACACTTGCCGCGTGCTTGGTGGAGCATTCAATAGCAACGGCAATCTGGAACATCCTAACCACACCGTCCCCAAGGATGGCCAGCGGAACCGGCTCGTCGGTACTGGCAACTCGAACTCTTGCGATGCGCGAAGTGCGATTTCGAGGATCACCTACAAACGCGACTCCTTCGAGACGTGCAATCACCTGCATCGCTTCCAGGATATGCCGTTCCGACTCGGTGAGGGAGATTGCGTCCCACCAGCTTGCCAGCGTATTCTCTCCCACACCTAGCGCGGGAAGGCTGGGTGGCTCGGGAAGCCATTCCGGTGGTTTGGGGCTTCCCGAACGTATCGCATACCCCCCCGACCGATCGGCTTCCAGCGTGAACTCCCGCCCGGCCACTTTCATTTGCAGCGCCTGCTGGAGAGGCCGGACATAGGACATGTTGGCCATCGTCTTGAACGCTCCGTCCGGTTCCGCCACAACGCCAGCGGTACCGCAGAAATCAGGCAGACTCTTCCGTATCCCGCACTCTCCGATTGTGAATGTGTCACCCGCATCGGCCGCCCGACCGTGAAACAGCGAATGGAGCAATAGGAGTGCTTTGCCGTCATCTGACGCCAACAGTTCATTTCGGCTGTGCAGAATCGACTCGATCGTGTCCAGCGGCCAAAGAGCCCCATACAGCCGCAACGCCTCCAGCAGCGTCGTCTTTCCCACGCCGTTCTTCCCCACGATCAAATTCACCCGCCCGAGCCGTTCGATGGCCAAGTGGGAGAAGGTGCGGAAGTTCTTGATTTCGAGGCTTTTTAGCACGGCAGTGGTCCCGGGAAGGGGGCAAAGCGGAAAGCGGAAAGCGGAAAGCGAGGGCAGACGTTTGAGGTACTGGCCGCGTTCTCCGCTGGGCTTTCGGGTTCTCCGCCGGATTACTTGGATTGACGCTTTGTCTTGGTTTTCTTGATGGATGCTACGATGATCTTAAGGAGCTCGTTCGCCTCCTGTTGCAGAGGGCCGAGTTTGCTGTCCTGTACGAACGTCTGATTCGACGAGTAGTTCAAACCAGAGCGCCGTTTCATCCAACTCTTGTTCAACAATGCCCAACTTGGCGATAAACTCTGCATCGGACCTCGCTCGCGATGCCTCACGGAAATTAGCGGCCACACTCGTCCCCGAGCGCAGGACTTACTTACCCATCACCTGAGCAACCGTACTCTCGGGCAAACTCGCATACACACGGACGACACGAATAGCAAACTGCTTCGTACGATCTCGCAACCCCTCCATTCGCATGAAACAGCCCCCTATCCGTCCTCCGCTTTCCGCTTTCCACTTTCCGCTTTTCTCCGCCTATTCGGTCCACCCATGCGCATCGCGCACCGCGATCATCGCCGCGAGAATGTCGTTCCAGGTCCCCGGGCTCATCATCACGTCGTTGGGGAACATGCAGCCGTCCCAGCAGAGGTGGCGGATGCGCTTGGTGACGTTGCCGCCGCCGTCGCGCAGCCAGTAGCCGGCGTGGCGGGGGATGTCGAGTTTTCCATTTGGGTCGGTCGCCTGACAGTGGCGGCCCGTCTTGTCGTGGGAGCCGGAGCCGTGGACCGTGCCGTCGTTTTGGGCAACGTGGAAGTCGATCGTCCAATCTCGCAAAGCGTCGGTCAGTTTCACGTAGGCCGCGTCGAAGGTCGCCTGATCGTTCCAGTCAAAATCCTCGGGCACGATCCGCGCTTCGGGGGCGTTGTAACCCAAGAGGTACAACAGCGTATGCGACATGTCGGCCATGAACCCGAGCGTGTTGGGGCGATCGACCGCCTCGAGGAGCTTGATCATCTCGGTCCAACTGTGCATGGCGCCCCAGCAGATCTCGCCTTCGGCGGCCAGCTTCTCGCCATGATCCTCGGCCACGGTGCATGCTTCGCGAAAGGTCTCGACGATCCGCTGCGAATTGCCCTCGGGGTCTTCGGACCAAGAGCCCGGGTCGATGCCCGTGTCGAGCCGGACGGCGCCGTTGGGTCGCACGCCCATCTCGCGGAGCAGTTGGGCCACGCGGCACGCTTTGCGCACCTGGCCGACAAATCCGCTACGCGCCGCGGCGTCGGTCATCGGCGAACCACCACCGGTGCCCTCGTAAATGGGTGCCACGACCGTGCCGACGGAGAGGCCGCGCGCCTGGGCCATTTCGGCCAGCCGCTTGGTCTCGTCGTCGCCGCCGTCGATATCGAAGTGGGGGTGGTAGAGGAAGATGTCGAAGCCGTCGAACTTCGTACCGTCGACTTCGGCCGCGGCGGTCATGTCGAGCATGGTCTCCAGCCCGATCGGCGGCTCGCCGTCGTCGCCCTTGCCCACCAGCCCGGGCCAGGCCGCGTTGTGCAGCTTGGGGTAGTTGTTGGTGTGTTCGTTGCTCATGGGTAGTCCTTATGGCTCTGCGGTGTTCTGCGGTTGGTGGAAAAGATAAACTGTAGCATTCATGTGCGTTCGGCTAGATACTCCTGCCTTTGGCTCGTTTGTCTATTGGCTTCTCGACTCCCTCAACTGGATCCCTCAGATTACCACCCCTCGGTCACGCAGTTCGCGCGTGGAAAGCACACTGATTCCGTCCATTAGCTTAATAACGTAAACGTGAACTTGGTACTCATCAGCGACAACCGTGAACTTGTATTTCTTCGACGTTTTGTTCAAGCGAGCTTTCCTGCCACTAGTCGGTGCGTTCCAGCAAATCACCTTAGGAAACTGGGATGGGAGATGGCCGTGTTGTTTGTATGAGTAGAAGTTGTTCTCAACCTCAAATACCGCAACTCTTACGGGCTCGCTCGCCTTATCCTCCTGGAAGTTGACGAACAGGTCGGGGCCGCCTGACGCGCCGGGATAGCCGAGGGTGCGAAACCTCGCAAATGGCAAAGCGTCAAGGGCTTCAAGTTTCCACACTATCGCATTGACTTCGCTTTCATTCCGAGGCTCTCGCATTAGCACTCTTGGCGATGATCCCACCCCCTCCAATACCACCCAATTCTGATCTTCAGATTCGATCTTTCTTTTCTCCTCCGCAAGAGTTTCGCCACGCGATTCTTGCTTTCTGCGCTTCTGCAACTGCCTAAACTCGCGGTACTCCGCGGCCCCCTGGAGATCATTCAACATCTTCATGAGGACGTTCTTGAATTCGAGTGTCTCCGCGGAATCGACGAGATCGCTTCGAGAGATGTTCATTTCCGAGTGAATTACGTCGGCTTCGACAACCAAACAGACCTTTTCCTCGCCTGGGTTTGCGTGCGAAATGCCGCTGGCTCCATATTCGTCTAAGCCGAGAGGAAAGTACGGAATTCCGCGCGACGAGAGAATCAACCCAGTGTTCAAATTGTCTTTGTGGAGGTTGAACTGGCGAGCATCCCAAGTCAAGAAACCTCTCAGCCGAAGAGGCAACGACTTCCCTTTTCTCGGCACAATGTTGACGAAGAGCGTCCGTTTGCCACCGTCGAGCAACAATCCGTCAGGAAAGTCGATCCCGCGGAATTCGGGGAAGCCAAACTCCATTCGTTCAGTCTGGCCCAAGACCGATACGCTTATCTCGGGTATGCACCTCCGCTCCTTCGTGAAACCCGCGAAAGTTCGGTGCGATAGGAATGTACAGATCTCTTTGAGCGTAAAAGGTTCTTCTTGCCGATGCGGCGGGTGACCAATTACCTTTATCCGTGTGAACGTTCGGGGTTCAGGGTCCTGGTGCTCGGTGATCCGGGGTTTGGGAATCAAATTCCGGTCAAGCGAACTCCACGGTTCGTTAATCCTCACTTCATAGAGGGGATGATCGCCAAATCGCGTCTCTACCTCTATCCGGCGGGACTGATATGCGAGCTTTGAGCCTAACCCTTTCCAGGAAAACTCATCGGACACTTGGCCGCCAATTCCGCTAAATCCGAGACCGAGAAACCGATCCAGCCTGCCTGGAAGTGTTTGGGAGTTTCGGAAGTCCATGCCGCAGCCGTCGTCCGACACTTCAAAGATATGGCCTTCCTTGTCCTTTGTATAGCTGACTTCCATATGGCGTGCTCCGACCTCGCGAGATCCAGCATTCGACAAGAGCTCCCGTACCAAGTCGAGAGGGTGTTTACGCTCCTTGATGAGGTTCTTGAAGATTGCAACCTCGTTCCTGATAATGTCGACTTCCTTCGACCGGCCAATCGCATCATCAAGAAGGCCCATGCGATCACTCCTGTTCAAATAGGTTAGGGTCTTTGACATCGGATGGAAGAATCTTCTCCAACTCTGCAACGAGCGGGGGCAGGTCGACGGTCGCTACAGCCCATACGATGTCGTAGTCCACGTGCAGATAGTCATGGACGACCTTGTGGCGCATGCCGATGATCTGCTTCCACGGCAATCCCGGATGGTCTTGCTGAAACCCAGGCGAAACCCGCCGGGCCGCCTCGCCGAAGATCTGGATGAGATGCGCGAGCGCCAAGCGGAGATCCTCGTTGGCGTCGAACTCGGCGCGCGACCCGGCCACAACCCGGCGGACGACTGCCCGAGCCGTATCGACCATGTGGCCAATATATACGAGATCATCCTTCTGCATATTGCACCTCAGCGCTGGCCAGCACGCGCCCCCGCAACCAACGGTTCAGGTATTTCTCCTGCACGATATCCACCTTATGTCCGCCGAAAAGCCGCGAGAGTTCCTCCTCCATATCCAGGATCTCAAAACCGACCGCATACCCTGGCTCGAAGTCCACGAGCACGTCGATATCGCTGTCCGGGCGGAAATCGTCGCGCAAGACAGACCCAAAAAGCGCCAGCTTCCGGATATGGTGCCGGCGGCAGAAATCGGCGATCTCGTCTCTCGGGAAGTCCATGAGCGGCTTCTGGTGTAGTGCAGAACTATTTCTTCCTAAAATCACCCACCGCGGGCAGATTATCATGCACATCGGGACCGAAGTATCGCAAACCGACCAGCGGCTCGGCGCCCGTGTTCTCGATGACCACGCCGGCGGCGGCGGCCTCGGCCGTGATGTAGACTTCGTCCTCGGTCTCTTCGCCGAAGTGGATCATCGCCGGGGTTTGCAGCTTCATCGAACCGATCTTGCCGCTGCCCTGCACGGTAATCCAACCGCTGGCGCCCGGATCCTGCAACGTGCATTTCGCGCCGGGGTCAACGGTCAGTTCCTTGGCCGAGAACCACTGGTTGCCGTCGATCGTGCCGTAGTCGATCCAGCGGTCGGTGTATCCGTCACCGGAACGATCCGGATCGGCGATCGGCTCCAGGTAGTTGCTGTCCTTGAAGTTCGGGTCGACGTTCCGTTCCCAATCGAGTTGACCGATGATGAAGTCGAGATCCTGGTGCTTGTCCTCGGGCACGTCCTTGACCAACAGCGACCAAGGCACTTCGCGCCCCTCGACCAGTGATTGGAACATGCCGAAGACGTCGCTTCCCCACTGCGGCTCGTAGGTACAGAGCGAACCGGGGGCGTGCAACACGCCGGCGGGAATCAGCCAGCCGGTGCCCCGCTTCAGGCGGTAGGCCTTCGACAGATCGAGGATGCCGTTATCACCCTGGCTCCAGTTCTCCAGGCATCGCTTCACGTCGGCCTTGGTGGTTCCCGGCTCCAGGCCCATGAACGTGTAGTCGAAGTGGTTTTCCGCCGCGTTGAGTTGCGGAGGGAAGTAATACGACTCGGGCTTGCCTTCCTGGCCGGTCATCGCGGCCGACTCGGGCGTTTGGTGCATGTGATGCGGGATCGGGCCGGCGTTGTCGAAAAACTTCGAGTAGACGGGCCAACGCTGGTACTTATCCCAAATCTCCTTGCCCACAAGGCGTGCCTGTCCCTCGGCCACGGCATCGATCAGCAGGAATTTCTTTCCCTCGAAGGTGACGTAGCTGAGCCCTTCGTCCGGCTGCCGGCCTTCGTTGGCCGCTTCGGTCGTGCTGGCAAACCAACGCTCGTCGATGCCGCCGCGATTGGCGCCCAGGGCGTACCAGTCGGTCGGTGCCAGTTTGATTCGCTTGCCCGGGTGGAGAAAACTACGGGGCACCCAAGCGGGCGCCAAACGGAGGATCCCGCCGCCGGCGTCCATCGCCGAATCAAGAATCGGGCCGACATTGTCCTTCGCTACGATGTTCGTGCCAATCATGACCTTTGCTACTCCAGCTTGTTCTGGGGGCGATTCCGGCCGCCGGGGGTTGGGACGGTGACAATGTCCCCACACCAGAAAAGGCGTGTCGAAAAGGCCCGATTCCTACTCAAAAAATGTCTGTAACGAGAAAAAAGCGGCTTCCCGCCCACGCGGCCCCAACAAGGCCGTTCCTATCGTCTTTCGAAGTCTCCGCGAGACTGAGAAGTCATTGCCTCCGGGAGACCGAGAAGCCATTATTTGTATTCCCTCCTTTCGGGATAAGCAAGTGGGTGGGGCAAACGGCGGAAGAAAATAGGTAACCTGGGAAATCAAGCGAGAACAGGAAAGGAGCGGTGGACCCCGGCGAGCCTCTTACTCCGGTCCACGGCAACGTTTGCCCCGGTCGGCCAACAGGCCCCGAGGCTCGCCCCCTGGATGTTCTTGCCCGCAAGACGTACCATTGGGCGCGTCGAGACAACACGTCATCATGTCACCTTTCATCGTGCCACCCTTCACGCTGTCATCGGGAGACGACCGAAAATGGCCACCAAGACCTGGACCCTGACCGACTTGACCCGCGACCTCCATGTGGAGGAACTGTGTATCACCCCCGACGACGTGGCGGGCGACGCCGAGGGATTCTCCGTGACCAAGCGAACGCTTCACGGCGGACTGCGCGACGGGGTCGACGTGATCGAGGTCAACAACGGCACGTTTCGGTTCGTGGTGGTTCCCACGCGTGGCATGGGTATCTGGCGGGCCATGCAGGGCGACGTCTTCCTGGGCTGGAAGTCGCCGGTCACCGGGCCGGTCCACCCGAGCTTCGTCCGCCTCGACGAGGCCAGTGGCATCGGCTGGCTCGACGGGTTCGACGAGCTGTTGGTCCGCTGCGGACTGGAGAGCAACGGCGCGCCGGAATTCAACGAAAACGGCACGCTGAAGTACCCGCTGCACGGCAAGATCGCCAACACACCCGCCCACAAGGTCGAACTGACCATCGACGGCAACTCGGGCGAGATCACGGTGACCGGCACGGTCGACGAAGCGCGGTTGTTCGGCAACAAGCTGCGACTGACCTCGACGATCAAGACGAAAGTGGGTCAGTCGGGTGTTACGGTCGTCGACGACGTGTCGAACGTCTGGGGCGAGCCGAGCGAGTTGGAACTTCTCTACCACATCAACTTCGGCGATCCGATGCTGGACCCCGGCTCGAAGATGATCGTGCCGGCGGCCAAGGTGGCGCCTCGCGACCAGTCGGCCGTGGGTAACGTACCCGACTGGGACACCTACGCCCCACCGACGCCGGGGATCCCCGAGGCCGTCTTCTTCTTCGAGCTTCTCGGCGACGCCGACGGCAACACCCGGGCCCTGTTGCGCAACGCGGCGGGCAACCAGGGCGTGAGTGTGTTGTTCAATAAGAACCAGCTTCCCTGCTTCACCCAGTGGAAGAACCGCCAGATGGAGACCGACGGCTACGTCACCGGTCTGGAACCGGGAATCAATTTCCCCAACGTCAAGTCGTTCGAGAAAGAGCAGGACCGCGTCATCACCTTACAGCCGGGCGAGTCACGCACGTTCGAGGTGTCGCTCGAGGTTCACCCCAACGCCGGCAGTGTTGCCGAAGCCGAAGCGGCCGTCGCGGCAATCGCCGGCGGCACGAAGCCCGAGGTGCTCGGCCTACCCGATCCGAAATGGTCGGCGTGAGGTGGCATTTGAATCGTTTATGAGGAAGGAGCAAGATCGTGCTCGAAGAATTCTGGGTCGACAACTTCAAGTCGCTGATTAACCTGACCTTCAAACCGGCCGAGCAGAATCTGCTGCTGGGGAAGAACAACGCCGGAAAGACGAATCTTTGCCAGGCGATGTGCTTGGTTGCGGCGACGGCCTCCATGCCTCTGGACACTGCGGCCGACAGCGTTGCCGGCGGGCGAGTCGCGTTGACAAACCACTATTTCTCGAAGAAGACCATGGGGTTCCGCGTACGCGCGACCGTTCCGTTCGAGGCGGAAGATCTGTCTTTTCAGTACAACCTGGAGCTTTCAGTGCGGAATTCTCCCTCGGGTGTAACGGCGTTGGAGGTTGACACTGAGAAGTTGGTCGTAACTGGCGAGGCGTTTGACGGTGTGACGCTCTTGGAAAACACCCGCCAGGGCGTCCGTCTGTTGCACGAAGCAAAGCATGTCGCAGGTCGTGGCCACTACGCCGAAACGTCCGCACCGCGCGACGCGACAATGCTGCAACGACTGTACGATCTTCAAACCAATCCTCGCGCAAGCTGCTTCAAGAAGTATCTGATGTTTTGGCAACACTACACGTTGTCGTTGCACATGCTGCGCCAGTATCAGCACACTCCGAACCTTGTCGCGCTGAACCCGAATGGCAGCAACCTGGCATCGGTGGTCTATCACCTGAAGACCGGCAATGAACGTCATTACCGAAAGCTCCTGTCGAAATTGAAGACCATTGAACCCAAGATCGACGCCATCAATTTTTTCGGTCCGGCGGAAGGCACGATCGTCATGTTCTTCGAAGACGCGAAGGGGAACCGGATTCCCGTCGCGAACGCGTCCGACGGCACGCTCAGATTTCTGGCGCTGACGTACGCGCTGCTTTCGCAACCATCGTTTGCCCCCGCTTCGCTGGTGATCGTCGAAGAACCAGAAAACGGACTGTATGTCGGCTGCCTCAAGGAACTGCTTGATTCCATCCGTGACGTGGATACGCCTCCTCAAGTGCTATTCACCTCGCACTCTCCCTATTTCATCGACTTGTTCGACGACCGTATCGAGGGCGTGTTCCTCATGAGTGGCGGAGAAGAGCACTCGACGATCACCCAGCCCGACGTAGCTCAGGTCACCGCGAGACTGGAGATATACCCGCTCGGCGAGCAGCACTTTCGGGAGATGTTGCATTGAAAATCGGATACTACGTCCAGGGAACGGCCGACGAGGCGTTTGTGCATGGCCTGAAGCAGCGCTGGTGTCCCGATGCCGAATTGGCACAGGGGAAGTTCCGAGGATCGTCAGGACAGTCGTTCCGGCGCGAAATCGCCAAGGCCCTGATCGATCTGCGCGACGACAAGGGATGTGACGCACTGGTCGTCTTGACCGACTGCGATACGGGCTCGTGGCGCGAGATCCAGCGGCGAGAGCGCGGCAAAATACCAGTGGATTGTCAACATCTGCTCGTGTTTGGCGTTGCGGAACGAAACATCGAATGCTGGCTGGCCATTGATCGCAAAGCGTTGGCTGATGAACTGGAATGCCAGCCGGATGACATCCCTCGCTTGCCGGACGATCCGGCTGGTTTTGTCAAGCGGAGATTTGGGCTTACCAGACGTGACGCCGCCCGGGAAACCGCCGTGAATCGAATCGCCGACTTCGTCGCCCGTGTTGGTATGAAACCCTGGATCGACGACTCGCAGTCGTTCAAGGATTTCTACCAACAGGCACGCGACCTGGCAACTTCCAGAAAGTGCCTCGTACCCAACGAATTGGAGCGAAGTTAGGCCGGCATCTCCTCTTCCGAAAACTCTCTTCCACTTCGCCATGTCCAACACACTCGCCTCGCTGCTGACCGATCGCCCCGCGCCGCGGATCCTCGTGGTCGGCGACGTGATGTTGGACCGCTATCTCTGGGGCGACGTCGAGCGGATCAGTCCCGAGGCGCCGATTCCCCTGGTGCGCGTCGGGCGGCGGGAAGAGCGGCTCGGGGGGGCCGGCAGCGTGGCCGTGATGTTGGCCGCCCTGGAGGCCGAAGTAACGCTCGTCTCGGTCGCCGGCGATGATCGCGAAGGCCGGCGGGTCGCCGAACTAATATATCAAGCGGGGCTCGACCCGCATTTCCTGCTGACCGACGTCGGCCGCTGCACGACCGTCAAGCAGCGCATCCTCGGCCGCACCCACGGCCGCCATCCGCAGCAGATGATGCGCGTCGACCAGGAAGACGCGCGTCCGGTCGATGAAAGGCTGGCCGGAGAGTTGGCGGAACTGGTCGCCGAGATTGTGCCGCTGGTCGATCTGGTATTGGTCAGCGACTACGACAAGGGACTCTGTGCCGGAGAGTTTGTCGAGCGTCTGATTCGGGTGACCCGGCGCGCGGGCGTGCCTGTTGCGGCCGATCCCGTGCGGGGGGTCGATTTCCACCGCTACGGCGGATGTGCCTGTCTGACCCCCAACCGGGCCGAAGCCGGCTGGGCCACGGGTGTCGATATTCAAACTCCTGAAGACGGGCTCGAAGCGGCCCGGTGGATCCTCGACTTCGACGTGGAGACGGCCATCGTCACGCTCGATCGCGACGGCATTGCCTGGGCCGATCGGCAGGGCGGCGAAGGATTGTTGCCGGTCCGCCAGCGCCAGGTGTACGACATTACCGGCGCCGGCGACATGGTGCTCAGTGCCATCGGCTACTGTCTGGCCGCCGGTGCCGACACGGCCACGGCGGTGGAACTGGCCAATCTGGCCGGCGGGTTGGAGGTCGAACGGCTGGGCGTCGAACCGATTACCCGCGAGCAACTACTGACCGAACTGGCCCACGGCCGCCACTCCACCGGCGGAAAGGTTCTTCCGCTGGAGGTGCTGCTGAGCGAACTGCAAGATCGACGGCAGCGGGGGCAGCGGATCGCGATGACCAACGGTTGTTTCGACGTGCTGCACCCCGGCCACGTCGCCTCGCTGCAAGAGGCCCGGCGACACGGCGACCTGCTCGTCGTGGGGCTCAACAGCGACCGCGGCGTGGCGGAGCTCAAAGGCCCGGGCCGCCCGGTCATCGACCAGCAAGGCCGGGCCGAGATGCTGGCCGCGCTGGCGTGTGTCGACTATGTGGTGATGTTCGACGACGCGAGCGTCGAGGGACTGGTCGAGCGGATCTTGCCCGACGTATTGGTCAAGGCGGCCCAGTACGACGTCGATCAGGTCGTGGGCCGCGAGATCGTCCAGCGTCACGGCGGCCGCGTCGTGTTGGTATCGATGAAAGACTCCTATTCGACCAGCCGGCTGGTGCGAAGCATCCGCGAGCTACCCTCCAACCAGTGAGCCGATACGAACTGTTTCCCCGAGAGAAAGTGCAGCTTGGCGATCTGGCCGAGCGGGGGCATGATTTTCATATCGACCAGTGTCTGCCGCTGGCTCCGCCGGAGTCGCCTTACACGCATCCGGAATGGGACGAACTGATCGCGCGGATCGTTGCCGCCCGGCGCGGGGATCGGCCGGTGATCGTGATGACCGGGGCGCATCCGATCAAGCTGGGGCTGTCGCGGTTTCTGGTCGACTTGATCCGGCGGCGGATCGTTACCCACGTGGCCACCAACGGGGCGGGCATCATCCACGATTTCGAGTTGGCCCGGTTCGGCGGCACCACCGAGAGCGTCGCCCGGTGGATTCGCACCGGGCAGTTCGGCCTGTGGCACGAAACGAGCCGGCTCAACGATCTGATCGTCGACGCGGCCGCTCGGGAGGAAGGCATCGGCGAAGCGGTCGGGCGGGTACTCGAAGAGGAAAAGGCGCCGCACGGCGACGTGAGTCTCACGGTCGCCGGTTGGCGTGCCGGAGTGCCGGTCACCGCGCATGTGGCGATCGGATCGGACATCATCCACGCCCATCCCAACTTCGACGGCGCCGCCTGGGGCCGCGCTTCGCAGACCGATTTTCTCATCTTCGCCCGAAGCGTGGCCGATCTGGAAGGCGGCGTGCTGCTCAACGTGGGCACGGCCGTAATGGGTCCCGAGGTCTACCTCAAGGCCCTGTCCATGGCCCGCAACGTCGCGCATCAGCAGGGCAAGCAACTCTCCAACTTCACCACGGCCGTTTTCGATCTGATCGAGTTACCCGAAAACTGGCGCGACGGCACCGCCTCGAAGTCACACCCCGGCTACTACTACCGCCCCTGGAAGACGATCCTCATCCGCACGGTAGCCGACGGCGGCCGTAGTCATTACTTTCGGGGAGATCATCGCCGGACGATTCCGACGCTGTGGGCGGAGACAACGAGGGGAAATCACTGATTTGTCTCTTGACCAGTATCAGTAATGTCTCGCATTTGTTCCCAACAATGCTGAATAGGCGGAGACTCGCATGACCAGCCGCATTTATCTTCTCGACGAGCATTCAAGCCTGTTACCCATGCAGGAGCAACCTTACGACTCGGAGGCGCTCTTGCAGGAGCTTCTGGCAAAACACCCTGACCTGCTGGCGGGGGAACAGATTGACAGCAACGAGCCGAGACGCTGGTTGCTCGTAACGCGAGAAATGCCTGTGCCGGACGTGGAGGAAGGCTCAGGGCGCTGGGCGCTGGACCATTTGTTCCTCGATCAGGATGCCATTCCCACGCTCGTCGAAGTGAAACGAAGCGGCGATACCCGAATTCGGCGAGAAGTCCTCGGTCAGATGCTCGACTACGCCGCCAACGCAGTTGCCTACTGGCCGGTGGAGAACATTCGGGCAAAGTACGAGGCCCGGTGTGAGGCGGACGGTAGTGACCCCGAGGTGAAGCTTGGCGACCTGATTGGCGAGGAGCGTGACACAGCCGATTTCTGGCAGCAGGTGAAGACCAACTTGCAGGCCGGGCGAATTCGCATGGTCTTCATCGCCGATGAGATTCCGGCCGAGTTGCGGCGTATTGTCGAGTTTCTGAACGGGCAGATGGACCCGGCAGAGGTCTTGGCCATCGAGATTAAGCAGTTTGTCGGCGAAGGAATGAAGACACTGGTACCCCGAGTGGTAGGCCAAACGGAATCGGCCCGTCAGAAGAGGAGTGCAGGGCACCGGCAGACAAGACAATGGGACGAAGAATCCTTCTTCGCGGATCTCGCCCAACGTCGAGGCGACGATGAAGTTGCCGTAGCTCGGCGACTACTCAAATGGGCAAACGACAACCGATTGCGATTGTGGTGGGGGCAAGGCCAGCGCGATGGCTCGTTCATTCCAGTACACGACAACAAGAACGGCAAGCAGTTCCTTTTCTCAGTCTGGACGAGTGGCCCGGTGGAGATACAGTTTCAGCACATGACCAATTTGCCGTTCGATAGCGAGGCCAAGCGGCAAGAATTGGCTCACCGCCTGTCGCAAATTGACGGCATCTCGATTCCTCAGTCGGCCTTAACAAAGCGTCCGTCGATCCCACTTGCCCAATTAGTCAAAGGCGATTTCCTAACTCGTTTCATTGACTGCTTCGATTGGGCTCTGCGGGAGATCAAGGCTGTCGAATAGGCAAGACTATTTTGTTGGTAGAAAGAATGATGTGAAAGTGGCGCCGCCCAACTGCGGTGTTGAGAGAAGACCGGCACAAGGGCCGCCAACTCAAAAATGCCCGACTCCGCCCGGAGCCACGGACGGTCCGTGAGGCGAACCCGATGGCAAGTGACCTGGAGAGGGTCCCGGTGAGTGCCCGGATGGAGGACCACCCGAGTTGTATAGCGCGGCGCGCGGCCCGCCGTGGCCTTGATGGGCATACGGGGTCGGATACAGGTGAGGATACCGGTTCCACGAGCCGTACGGGTTGGACCACGACTGGAAGGGAGAGGTCCACGGTCCCCGCGGATTACCCCAAGGACCGTAGGGCGTGGCTCCCGCGCGGAAGGGAAACTGCCATTCGCCGTACGGCCGGATCGAGCGGCCGCGTCCCCAGGTCTCGACGACGTGCAGACGATCGGCGCTGCCGTCGGCGCCGCGAAGGCTGCTGCGCGTGTGCCGATAGCCGCTCTTCTCGTAGGTCGGATCGACCCGGACGTAGACCGGTTCGATGGGGACAAACTGCCGGAGCTGCTCCCCCGTTTCGGGGTCGTGGCTGAACGTTGCCTTATGGAAGGCCCAAGCGGCAGCCGAAGCCGTCGCCGGCGCGCCGACCGCCAGAACCAATACCAACAGGGTCAAATGACATCTCATGGGAGTTTACCTTCGTTGCTCGTCACAGGTCAGCATCAAATCATCGCGGCCGATCCACCATCAACTGCCCTCGCTCCGGATCCCACCGATAGCTTTCGCCGTCGGGGAGATCGGGCAGGTTGATGAGGTTGGCTTCGATGATCTTCTTCATAAATTCCTCGTGTGTCTTGGGCAGCCCGTGCTGCACCTCGTACAACTGCATCGATTTTTTCATCTTCATGAACTCGACGCGCTGGCGAACGGAGAAATACTGTTCGACGGGCGTGGTGATCGGTGCGGCCACGACTCCGCCGCCGTAATCGCGACCTCGCTTGCCGACGCCCGGCTTGGCTTCCACCGCGACGGTATCCCCGCCCGGTGGCGGTGGGGGCGGCGGGTTGAGGGCCGGATCCTTCTTCCCTTGGGCCGGTGTGCTGCTTGTGGGGCTTCCGCTTCCGCCGCAGCCGACGCAGAGAGAGAGTCCCAAACTTCCTACCAAGAAACACGCCACGGTCGATCGCATTAGGTTCCGTCGCATCGCACACCTCCTGTTTCTTCGACGTCGAGATCGCCGAGTTCCTCGCCAGAATCCATGCCGGGTAGTCTGAATTGCCACGGTTGCATCGCCGCCAGCGCCGCCGGTTCGGTCATCTCGTAGCTCAACGGCGTCAGCGAAACGTAACCCTGGGCCAGCGCCGACCGATCGGTCATCGGCCGCGTTGCCGGCGACGGCGGATAGGCCGTCGCCCAATAATAATCGCGACCCCAGGGGTCGATTCGTTTCTCGTAACGGTCGCCGTAACGATCGAGGTCCATGGGAACGACGCGGATCTCGGGATCGGTGTTCAGCGCGGCGGTCGGGATGTTCAGGTTGTATAGCTGCGGCGCGTCGCCCTTCTTATCGAGAATCTGTTCGATCGCGCAGCGGGCCAGCCGGGCCGCCTTGTCGAACCGGGCATGTTCGTCGAACTCCAGCGAAACGGCCACGCTGGTGATGCCGAAAAAGGCGCCCTCGATGGCCGCCGCCACGGTGCCCGAGTAGAGCACGTTGATGCCCGCGTTCAGCCCGTTGTTGATCCCGCTGACGACCAGATCGGGCCTCTCGGGGCAGAGTTCGAGCACACCCAGTTTGACGCAGTCGGCCGGGCTGCCCTCCAGCGCCCATCCCCAGCGATCTTCTCCGTCGAAAATCTCCTTGGCGATCAACGGCACGAGGTAGGTGATCGAATGGCCCACGCCGCTCTGTTCAGTGGCCGGGGCAACAATGCGCACCTCACCCAAGCCGGACAATTGGCGCTTCAGCGCGGCCAATCCCGGGGCGTAGATGCCGTCGTCGTTGGTCAACAGGATGAGCACGATTGGGGGGAAGAAACTCCGGATGGGCGTGGCACGGCGGGCTGCCCTTGGCCGCGTGCTATCTCCATGATAACCACGATCGACGGATTGTTCAATCGTTGAAGTCGTAAGTTATTGAAACCAATAGGCTTATGGCGTTCATTCCGCAATCCTGTACGATGGTCCTCCGAGGCCGTCGATACGGGATTATCGACGGCCTCGGAGGACCATCGTACAAGAAACCGACGGCCTCGGAGGGCCATCGTACAGGGGCCTCTGGTCGCCGGATGGCAGCCTTTCTATAATGACGGGTTTTCCTTCGGGGAAAGCGACCATGGCCAGGCTTGCCGACGAAAAGGTGCTGGTGCTCGATTTCGGCTCCCAGTATGCTCAACTGATTGCCCGACGCGTGCGCGAACAGAATGTCTACTGTGAGATCGTGCGCCACGACATCTCGGCGGCGCGGGTTCGCGAGTTGACGCCGATGGGGATCATCCTCTCCGGCGGGCCGGCCAGCGTGTATGCCGACGGGGCGCCGAAGTGCGATACGGCCATCTTCCAGTTGGGTATTCCCGTGCTGGGAATCTGCTACGGCATGCAACTGGTATGCGACGGCTTGGGCGGTCAGGTCGAGAGCACACCGTCGCGCGAATACGGCCGGGCGTTCTGCCACGTGAAGCCCGACTCGCAGTTGTTTGCCGGCGTGTCGGACGACATCGAGGTCTGGATGAGCCACGGCGATCAGGTGGCTCGGGTGTCGGACGACTTTCAATCGCTGGCCGTGACCGATACCTGCCCGGTGGCCGCGGTCAAGCATCGCCAGTTGCCGCTGTACGGCCTGCAGTTTCACCCCGAGGTGACGCATACTCCCCAGGGCACGAAGATCCTGGGTAATTTTCTCAAGCACATTTGCCAATGCACGGGCACCTGGCGGTTGGAGGATTTTGCCCGCGAGGCGATCGAGAAGATACGCCACCGGGTGGGCGACGGCCGGGTAATTTGCGGGCTATCCGGCGGGGTCGATTCGTCGGTCGTCGCGGCCCTGCTCGCCCGCGCTATCGGGAGCCAACTCTCGTGTATCCTGGTCGACAACGGCCTGCTGCGGAAGGACGAGGGCGATTCGGTCATCAAGGAGTTTTCCGATCACTTCAAGACCGATCTACACGTCGTTGCGGCCGAGGATGAGTTTTTGACGGCCCTGGCCGGAGTGACCGATCCGCAGGAGAAACGCCGCCGCATCGGGCATGCGTTCATCGACTGCTTCGCCGGCGAGGCGGCCGGCATCGAGGACGCGCGGTTCCTGGCCCAGGGAACCCTCTATCCCGACGTCATCGAGAGCGGCGGATCGCCCGACGGCCCGGCGGCCACGATCAAGCTGCATCACAACGTCGGCGGGCTGCCCGAGGACATGGATTTCGAGTTGATTGAACCCCTGCGCGATCTGTTCAAGGACGAAGTCCGTCGGCTGGGACTCCAACTGGGACTGCCCGAGGACATCGTCTGGCGTCATCCATTCCCCGGCCCCGGATTGGCCGTGCGCTGCTTGGGTGAGGTGACCAAGCGGCGGCTCGATACGATCCGCGAGGCCGACGCGATTGTGGTCGGCGAGATCAAGGCGGGCGGCCTTTACCGCCAGACGTCGCAGGCGTTTGCCGTGCTGCTGCCCGTGCAAAGCGTCGGCGTGATGGGCGATGCGCGAACCTACGAAGACGTCGTCGCCGTGCGGTCGATCGATAGCGAGGATTTCATGACCGCCGACTGGAGCCAGTTGCCCCACGACTTGCTGTCGCGAATCTCGACCCGTATCATCAACGAGGTGTCCGGTGTCAACCGGGTGGTCTACGACATCAGTTCGAAACCGCCGGCAACGATCGAATGGGAGTAAGGACTGTGGCCAAGAAAAGCGCGAAAAAGAAGCCGGCCGAGGAAGCCTTGGATTTCGAGGAAGCGATGGAACAACTCCAGCGGATCGTCCACGATCTGGAGGAAGGCGAGGTGGGGCTCGACGAGTCGCTCCGGCAGTACGAGCGGGGCGTCAAGCTGCTCCGCCGCTGTCACGATCTGCTGGAAGGGGCGCAACGCCGCATCGAACTGCTCGGCGGAGTCGATGCCCAGGGCAACCCGGTCGCCACGCCTTTCGATGATTCGGCCGATGCCTCGCTGGAAGAAAAAGCCCGAAATCGCGGCCGGCGACGCTCCCAAAGGACCGGATCACGCAAGGGGACCGGCACCCCCTCTGACCTGGGTGACGACGAGAACGGCATAGACGTACCGGGGGGGCTGTTTTAAGATAGATAAGGTAGGCCTCGGTTCCCTCGCGGATACACACGTTCCATGCTGCAACCCCCTTGCATTTCGATTGTTCAATACACGGATCGGCTGCGCCGCCGGATCGATGCGGCGCTGGCCGCGCGGTGTGAGCCTGGGGATGGGTGTCCGCCCGCGCTGTGCGAGGCGATGCGTTACAGCCTGCTAGGACCGGGCAAGCGACTCCGGCCTGTATTGGTTCTTCTGGCCGCCCGCGCGTGTGGAGCGTCCGACGAAGCGGCGATGCCGGCGGCGTGCTCGGTCGAGATGATCCACGCCTACTCGCTGGTGCACGACGATCTGCCGGCGATGGACGACGACGACCTGCGCCGGGGGCGTCCCACGTGTCATAAGGCATTCGACGAGGCGACGGCCATTCTGGCCGGCGATGCCCTGCTGACCCGAGCCTTCGAGATCTTAGCCGGCGAAATCGAACCCCCCCGGGTAGCGGCCGCCTGTTGTGCCGCGTTGGCCGAGGCGGCGGGCGCGTGCGGCATGGTTGGCGGGCAGGCCGACGACATCGCCCATCAAGGGGAAGCCGGCGACTCGGAGGATCTCGGCCGCCTGGAATCAATCCATGGCCGCAAGACCGGGGCGATGATCGGCGCCGCGCTCCGCTTGGGAGGATTGGTGGCCGGTGCCGACACCGCCAAGATGGCGGCGCTAGAGCGGTACGGCCGCTGTCTCGGGCTGGCCTTCCAGATCACCGACGATCTGCTCGACGTTCGCGGCGAGGAAGCGACCGTCGGCAAACGCCTGGGCAAAGACGCTGCTCTGGGCAAGCTCACATTTCCCGGCTTGATCGGCATCCCGCGGAGCCGTCGGCGGGTTGAGCAATTGGTCTCGCAAGCCTGCGAGGCGCTGAAACCGTTTGCCGGCGCGGGGGAGCATCTGGAGGCTCTGGCCCGCTACGTGCAGGAAAGGAATCGCTGAATGGACCCACTACTGCCGAGCATTGCATCGCCGGACGATCTGAAAGGCCTGTCGCGCAAGCAACTTCAGCAATTGGCCGGCGAAATGCGCGAGGCGTTGTGCAAGCTGGTACGCACGCGAACCGCCCATTTCGCCTCCAACCTGGGAGTCGTCGAGCTCACGCTGGCCCTGCACACAACGTTTGATTTCCGCCGCGATCGCCTGATCTGGGACACCGGGCATCAGATTTATCCGCACAAGATGGTGACCGGCCGTTTCGGCCAGTTCGACACGATCCGGGCCCAGGGCGGGTTGATGGGGTATCCCAATCCAAACGAAAGTCCCTACGATCTGTTTATGACCGGGCACGCCGGATGCAGTGTGTCGACGGTTCTGGGCTTGAAATGCGGCGACGATCTGGTCGATCCCGAACCGCCCCGTCACGCCGTGGCGGTGGTCGGCGACGGCGCATTCCCCTGCGGCGCGATCGGCGAGGCGATCAATCATCTGGCCGGGTTGAAGAAGAATCTCACGGTCATCCTCAACGACAACAAGATGTCGATCTGCCCGCGGGTCGGCGGACTGGCCGACTACCTCGACCGGCTGCGGATGACCAAGTTCTACACGGGCTTGAAGTCGGACGTGCAGAGCATCCTCAACAAGGTGCCGGTGATCGGCGACCCGGTCGAGCGGTTTCTCTCGCAAGTCAAGGACGCGATCAAGGCCGGTCTGCACGGCGGTATGTTGTTCGAGGAATTGGGCATGGTCTACGCCGGCCCGGTCGACGGCCATAGTATCCCGCAGTTGCAGAAATATCTCCGCCTGGCCCGGGATCACGAGGGACCGGTGCTGTTGCACGTGGTGACCGAAAAGGGGCACGGTTTCGAGCCGGCCGCCGAAGACCCGACGTCGTTCCACGCCCCCAAGCCGTCGGCCCTGGACAACGGAGAAACGGGACCCACCGACCCCTCTTCGGTCCCGTCCTTTACCCGGCTGACCCGGGACGCGATCCGCGACAGCATGCGTGCCGATTCGCGCGTGGCGGTGATCACCGCGGCGATGTGCCAGGGGACCATGCTCGAACCGGTGCGCGACGAATTTCCCGACCGCTTTTTCGACGTCGGCATCTGCGAGTCCCATGCCGTGGCGTTTGCCGCCGGCATGGCCAAGGCGGGGATGCGGCCGATCGTCGACATCTACAGCACCTTCCTCCAGCGCGGCTACGACCAGATCTTTCAGGAGGTGGCCTTGCAGGATCTGCCGGTCACCTTCACGCTGGATCGGGCCGGTCTGACCGGGCCCGACGGACCGACGCACCACGGAATGTTCGATCTGACGTACCTCCGCCCGCTGCCCGGGATGATCGTCATGGCTCCCGGCAACGCGGCCGACGTCGGGCCGATGCTCCAGTGGGCTCTCGGCCAGCCGCACCCGGCGGCAATTCGCTATCCCAAAGCGCCGGCGACAACGGTCGACCGCAAACCGGCTCCCATGGAGTTGGGTACGGCCGAAGTCTTGCAGTGGGGCCACGACGGGATGTTGGTAGCCTGCGGCGCCGTGCTGGCCGATTGTGTCGAGGCGGCCGAGCAGTTGCAGGCCGACGGAATCGACGTCGGCGTGATCAATGCCCGATTTGTCAAACCCCTGGATACCGAGACGATTCTTCGCGCGCTGGAGCAATGCGCGTTTGTCGTGACTGTTGAAGAGAGTGCTCTGATGGGTGGATTCGGAAGCGCCGTGCTGGAAGCGGCTTGCGATGCCCGGCTGTCGACCCAACACGTGCATCGGCTCGGCGTTCCCGATCACTTCGTCCAGCACGGCACGCGCGGCCAGTTGCTGGCCGAATTGGGGTTGGACGCCGCGAGTATCGCCGACACCTGCCGTAAGTTGGCCGCCGGAGCCGACCTGCTCCGACCGACCGACCGGACCCGGGTCCGCTGAAAAAGTGCGTATGGTTCAGTTAGCCCGGTCGCCTGCGACCGGCGCCTATGATTCGGGTTTCCGCGAATTTCCCGTCGCAGGCGACGGGGCTAACATGGAACCCCACCACTCACCCACCACCGGAGGCCAACGACCTCATGCGCGTGATCATGCTTGGTGCCTCCGGCCGGCCCGACGTGGTGGAACACGCCGAGCGGCTCAAGACGGCCATCGCCCCGTTCGCCCGTATCGCCGCCACCGATTTCACCGGCACCGCCGATCTGGCAGCCGTTGAAGCCGATTTGGTCGTCGTTCTGGGGGGGGATGGCTCGATTCTGCGGGCGGCGCACCAGATGGGACACCGGCAACTGCCCGTGATCGCCGTTAACCTGGGGAAATTGGGGTTTCTGGCGGATTTGTCGCCGGAAGAAGCGCCCAACGTGGTTCGCAACGCGGGGCTGGGGAAGCTCCCGGTAGTCGAGCATCTGATGTTCGAATGCCGCGTGTTGCGCGGCGGCAAGGTTCTGCACCAGCAACTCGGGCTCAATGAAGTGGCGGTGCAGACGGGCACGACCTTCGCAATGCTTGAGGTGGATCTTCACGTTGACTCAGAATTGGTCACCACTTATAGTTGCGACGGCCTGATTATCAGCACACCCGTTGGCTCGACCGCCCACAGTCTCTCGGCCGGAGGTCCTATTCTCCGCAAAGACTTACAGGCGTTTGTGATTTCGCCGATCAGCCCGCATACGCTGACCAATCGGCCCGTGGTCGACGCGGCCGATCGAGTGTACGAATTGGGCGTGACGATCCGGCCCGGTGCCGATTGTGCGGTGGTTGTCGACGGCCGCGTGTTGTGCCGGCTGCGGGACGAGGATCGGGTGCGCGTGGAACGCGCCGGCGTGCGTTTCAAGCTGGTCGACGTACCCGGCCACAGCTACTACCGAACGCTACGAGAAAAACTGGGTTGGGGCGGGCGGCTCCGCTCCTTCCGCCACGACTGACAATCCGACTCGAAAGGACGCGAGTTATGACACGGATGTTCCCACCGCTGGCGATCGTTCCCTTCCTGCTGATCCCGATGCTCTCGACGGCGCCGGCCCACGGCGAGCCGGAGTTGTACCGGCTCCGTTACCAATTCTCACCCGGCGAGGTGCTGCGGTGGGATGTTAGTCATCTGGCCACCGTGCGGACGACGATCGCCGGAACCACGCAGACGGCCGAGACGCTCACCGAGTCGGTCAAGGCGTGGAAAGTGACCGAGGTCGACGACGAAAAGAACATCACCTTTGTCCACTCGGTCCAGAGCGTGAAGATGCAACAGAAGCTCACCGGTCGCAAGGAGCTCGCTTACGACAGCACGACCGACGCGGTGGTGCCGCCGGGGTTCGAGCAGGTGGCCCAATCGATCGGCGTTCCGCTGACCACCGTGACCATCGATCCGTTGGGCAACGTGATCCGGCGCCGCGAGGAGACGATGCGTCCGGGTGAACAGCAGGACGGCCAACTGACGATCCCCCTGCCCGAGAAGCCGATTGCCGTGGGGCATCTTTGGTCGTTTCCTCACGAAATCGTGTTGCCGCTGCAAGGCGGCGGGTACAAGACGGTGAAGACCCGGCAGGACTTCGAGTTGGAGGAGGTGAGCACGGGCGTGGCGACGATCCGCGTGTCGACGAAGATCCTCACGCCGATCAGCGATCCGTCGGTCGAGGCCCAGTTAATCCAGCGCCAGTCGGCCGGCACGGTGCGGTTCGACGTCGACGCCGGGCGCATCCTCGGCCAGGAAATGGGCCTGGACAAGAAGGTTCACGATTTTCAGACCAAAGGCAGTTTACTCCACTATATGACGCGTTTCACCGAGGAGATCCACCCCGACCGTCCCCGGACGGCACGCCGCCTCTAGCAGCCCGTTTTCCACCGCAAGCGTGACACGGTGGGGCGAGGAGGTTACACTAGAGCCGAGCGGTCGCCGAAATCGGCGGGGAAGAGAAGAGGAGTCAGGACTCTTTTGCCCGGGCTCGAAGGGTGCTGCACAAAAGAGTCCTGACCCCTTCTCCCCTCCAGTGGCTATAGTGTTTCTCGCAAAGGAGTCCCACCATGGCGCCACCTAGCGAACTGGTTCGACGAAAGGTCGCCGAGGCAATCAATCGCGGTCGCGAACTCTACCACCGAGCGACGGAAGCCCGGCGCCGCGGTTTCCGCGATCTGGCCGAAAAAGGGTTCGACGACACGGTCACCTTCTGCGGCGAGGCAATCCGCATCGATCCCTCGCACGCCCCCGCCTATCTGCTCCGCGCCCAAGCCTATGAGCAACTGGGGGACGACGACCGGGCCCAGGACGACCTCACCAAGGTCGATCAACTGGAAGGCAACTCGGAGTAAGGGGCGCCCGGCACGGGCCGCACAACGTGCATTCTAAGCAGAAGCGGCGCAATGCGCCATGCCCAACGGCCCGGCTATGACGGTTATTCCCACTGCCGGCGAGGTTGCGTTTTAGGCAATTCGCGGCGGCTGGCGGTTGCTTCGGAAAGCCAACCCCCGCCTTCTGCCGATGAGATAAGGGAGATAAGCGAAGACCCGTCGAGGCCAAAACGATGTTCAAGATTGCCGTGCTGGGATTAGTTCTGTTGGTCGCCGCCGGCGGACCGATCGCGGTTTGCTCGTTTTCGGAGATCAAGGGCCGAATGTCCGGTGCGTGGTCGGCCATGACCGGCGGCAGCGCGACGCCGGAAGATCAGGCGTTGGTGCTGGATGCACAGCCGGTCGAGGTCGGTCCCGATGGGTTGCCGGCTCCGACGCTGGAAGGCGCCGAGGTGGCCGATCTGGCGGAGATCTTCCGCTTCGACGTCACCACCTCCTGGATCCTGGGCCGCTGGTCGCGAGTTTCGACGGGCTTGGGCGGTATCGAGTTTCAGGGATACCGTGTCCCCCTGGTCACCGGCACCGCCGAAGACGATCTGGCCGGATCGCTGACCTACTACTTTACCCCGGCGCGCCAACTTCAACGCATCACGTTTCAAGGCACTACCGGCGACACGCGGCGGCTGCTGCAGCTTCTGATCACGCGATACGAATTCGTACGCCGGGTGACCGACGACCCGACCGTCGTGGTCTATCAGGTGCCCACGTTCAATGGCCAGACGAAGAGCGAGATCCGCATCGAGGCGGCCCGGATCGTCAAGGCCGATCAGCCGCTGGGACGGTTTCACGTTTCGCTGGTATTGGAGAATCCGGCCAAGGGGTGAATGGCGACGTCCGCCCTACACCTCCGGCAATACCCACGGCTTGCGAGCGTAACCGGCAACCAGACGGTCGGCCTCGGCGTTGTCGGTGAATCGCTCGTTGGCCCGGTCGATCTCCAGCCAGGGGCCCAGGGTGACCGGTTCGGCGGTCAGATCGAGTTCGTGGGCTTTCAAGTGGGCCATGAACCGATCGTACATCTGGGCCATCAGCGGCGTCTCGGCCACCTGGCGGCGCATTTCTTCCGGCGGTGCGTGTTTTCCCAGGCGATATGAGATATTGCCCACGTGCGTGATCGAGGTCGAGCGGTGCCCTTCGAGGATGTCGGCGTTGAGGTCCTCTCGCTTCCCGCCGCGCACCGCGCCGATGAAGTTGGCGAAGTGGTTGCCGCCGCCGGGGAACGTCGCGATCCGCTTTCCCTCGTTGTCGCAGACGATGCCCGAGCGAATCAGCACGTAGCCGCCCTCGCAATGGACACACGAATCGGTCCGCGCGCCCTTGAAGTTGGGCGCCTGGCTGGAACCCTTGGCGGCACGCATGTTGTGTACTTCGTAGAGGACCGGGGCGGTGGGGAAATCGTAGTAGATGATCTGCGTGTTGGGCACGTCGCCGGCATCGTTGAAGACGAACCGGCCGCCGAGGCTCATCACCCGGCGCGGCAGTTGCTCTTCGCCCAGCGCCCATCGGGCCACGTCGATCTCGTGGACGCCCTGGTTGCACGACTCGCCGTCGCCCATGTTCCAGGTGAAGCTGCAATCGTATTGCAGGCGGTCGCGATAGATCGGCTCCTTTCGGGCCGGCCCGCACCAGAGTTCGTAGTCGACGTACTCGGGAATGGGTAGCGGTGTCTGGCGATTGCCGATCGGTGTGCGCGGCTTGTTGGCAAAGGCCGTGATGTACTTGATCTTGCCGAGTTTCTCTTCCTTCACGTACTTGATCGAGGCGTGCGTCCTGGCGTCGGATCGGGCTTGCGTGCCGATTTGCACGATGCGGTTGTATTTCCGCGCCGCGGCGACCATCCGCTGCCCTTCGAGAATCGAATGAGCCAACGGCTTCTCGACGTAGATGTCCTTACCGGCCTGACAGGCCCAGATCGTCGGCAAGGCGTGCCAGTATTGCATCGTGGCCACGGTCACCACGTCGAGTTCCTTCTTCGCGATCAACTCGCGCATGTCGACGAACTTCTCGGCCTTGTGACCGTACTTGCTTTCGATCGACGCGGCACATTTATCCAGCCGCTGCCGGTCGGGATCGCAAACGGCCGCCACGCGCACTCCGCCGAGGCCTTCCATCCCCGGCACGTGCGACCCGGCCCCGCGATTACCCAGCCCGATGACCCCGACGCGAATTTCCTCATTGGCCCCCACCACACTGGACGCGGCAACCCGCGGCACAGCCAACGACGCGGCAGCCAGCGATGCGGTTCCAATAAACCGTCGGCGGGTAATCGACATGGTAGGACTCCTTGTCAGGCGGGGAAGGATGATCTCGACCGGGGGTGCATTCTACCGCGATAGCGGCCGTAGTGCAAAGGTCGGGGAAAACCACGCCCAGGGGTTGCATCCCCTGGGTCTGAAGCACCGCCGGGTGCCATGGCACCTCAACCGCTCAGTCCACCGCCGGCGGTTCGTACTCGAAGTCTTTCCAGACCATGGCGCGGCGCTGGAAGGGTTCGATGCGGAGCATGACTTCGCCGTTCTGGAAAAGACGCACCGTGCCGTTGGTCTGGCTGACGGTGACCGAGATGGCCTTCGTCGCCCGGCTGATCGCCGCGGCGGCCCAATGACGGGCACCGAGGCCCTTGGAGAGCGTGATCTCGGCGGCCGGGGCGGCCAGAAAACGGCAGGCCGCTTCGACCGTGCCGTCGGGCCCCACAATGATCGCCCCGTCCATCTGAGCGATCTCCTTGATCCCTTCCCGTACCCGAGGGTCGTCGAGATTGCGCTCCTTGCGGCTGTATCCCTTGACGGGATCGAACCCCAGCGAGTGGCTTCGGGTCGTTACATTGCGCGAATCGCCGACGACAAACAGCGTGCCCACCGGTTTGCCCTCGCGGCCCTCGCGGCCGATCTCGACGGCCAGATCGACGACCATCTTGAGCGTATCCAGGGGCACCCGGGTTTCGAGCTGTCGCAGATCGCGGGCGGTGAGCCGGTTGAGACGTTCGCCCAGCCGGATCAGGCTCATCGAGTCGATACTGTCGGCCTCGAAGCCGCTGTACAAGGCGATGACGCTGTGGCCGGGGGCGAGGAGGTCGTCGGCCACGGCCTCAAGCAGAGCCTGGGTGAGTTGTTCGTAGACGGGATTATCGCCCATCTCCAAGGGGACTCCGGCGATGCCCGCCTCCTTGGCCCCGGCCAGTTCCTCGGCCGATTCGGCGGCCACCAGGAGTTGTGTTTTGCCGGCCATTTTCCCCAGCCGCTGCCAATCGGCCGGTCCGTCGAGCAAGAGCAAGACCGCATCCGCCTCGGTCAATTCGGCCAGGCGAAAGGCATTTTCGTAGAGGGCCTTGAATCGCTCGGTAAATCGCAGCATTTTCGGTCCGTCCGTGCGGGGGCCGGTTCCTCTCCGACCGATTCCATCACTCCCGCGTTTGGCATGCCGAGAGCGTTGACGATCGTCGGTGTGCAGGTCGTGCCACTGTTTTGCCGAGGGAATCATGCGAGACGTCTGGTGCTTCCTACTCATACGTCCACGCGGGAATTGCCGCGTCCATGACGGCCCCTCCAAGTCGCCGATGGCCTTATAATACGGGTTTTTCGCCGCAAAAGCAACGGGAACCGTTCGCCCGCGCTGGTCAGGGGTGCGGACGCGTGCCGCGAGAAATGGCAGCGTGTCGGTTCACAAAGGGTTCACGTTGCGCGGCCGCTCGGCCAGCGAGGCCCGCTCGGGCAGATCCGGTTGCCTGCCTTGGACGTACTGGCGCCACCCGGCCACGTCGCTGCCCAGATCGGCGCCGGTTACCTGGCCCAGCGCCACGGTGGCTCGATACCGCAGGGCCGGGTTGCCGTCGTCCAGGGCACCGCCCAGCGCCCCGATGGCCGCCTGATCGCCGATATCGCCCAGCGCGCGGGCGGCGGCCAGGCGGACGTCCAAGTTTGTATCACTTCCCAGCGTTGCGCTCAGTGCAATGACCGTCTCGGGATCCCGCCGCTCGACACACGCCTGACACGCGGCGATCTTCACGTCGGGGTCCGAGTCGCCCAGCGCCAGTCGAACGGCTTCGGCCGCTTCAGCGGTAGGGTAAGCGCCAAGCGTGCGAATGATTTCCGCACGGATTCCCGGATCGTCCTCGACGGCCAACGCGCCAATCAGCGCGCCGGATAGTCGCTTCTGCTCGGCCGCATCGACCGAGGCGGCCAACTTGGCCAATTTTTTCAGGTCGGCCTTGCGTTGGCTGGGCAGAGGAATGTCCGAAGGGGCAGCCTTCGCGCGAAACATTCCCAACTCGCTACAGCCGGATGAAACCGACAAGATGGTACATAAACCTATGGCTACCAACGTCTTAACGACAACGGTTTTCGCTCGGTACATGGGCCAGTACATCGCTCGAAATGGGGGGATCCGGAGGAGACGCGAGACTATAGCAGAACTCAGCCCGACCCGCCAAGACGGATTGGTGAGGTTCACAGTTCCGTTGAGCTCCAGAGTTTGCTCAGCCCCCAGCTCTGACGGGGGGGCAAATTTCCATCGGATGAACTGCAATGGTCCCGCGCTACGCCACTTCGGCGATGACGTACGGGCCTTTGGGGATGACCGCGATGGTAGCCGCGGGGCCGTGGCGAGACAGGGCGTCGGCAATCGCGGATTCGACCGTCGGGGCCGGCTCGACGAACAGACGCGCGAGCGTCTCCGGCGGCAGGCCGTCGGTTACCGCGACCACCCGGGCTTTGCGGCGCACTTGGGCTAATTCCTCTAGTTGCCACTGGTCCGGGACGAAATAGTCGGTCTGGGTAATCCGCTGCATGAAGCCGTCGAGCGTCGGGTTTTCATCGAAGAGCCGCTGGAAATCCTCGCTGCCGATCCCCAGGCTCATGCCCGCGGCCAGGATGATCGTGCCGCCCGGTTTGACGATCGCGCTGGCGGTGACCATCCCCTTGACCGACTGGTAGAAGGTCGTATCGAGCGGGTAGCCGGCCGAACTGGTGACCACGATATCGGCCGGCTCGGGGATCGTGTCGGTCGTCAACTTGCGGACGAAGTCGACCCCCTGGGCAAACGCCCGGTCCATGTCGCCGGCCACCACGTCGAGGATCCGCCGCTGGTCATCGAGGACCGTGTTGACGATGAAATTGCATCCGACGTGCCGGGCGATCCACGAGTTTTCTTCGTGGACCGGGTTTCCGTCGAGCACTCCGGCGCGGGCGGCCGGGTGTTCGAGGAAATCGGGGCCATGCCAGACGCGGATCGTCTCCAAAGCGGCCAGACCGGGGCAGATCAGTTTTCGCCCACCGGAAAACCCGGCCATGAAATGCGGCTCGATCAAGCCCGTGGTGATCTTCAACTCGGCCTCGACGTATCGGCGGTCGATCCAGATGGGCACGCCGCGCGGGCTGTCGCCGAGGAACACGTGCTCGGAGAGGTTCTCGCCGCGATGGTTCTCGATGCGATAGTCGGCGGCAATCTTCGGGCCGACCATCTCGGCCAGCTCGTCACCCTCGTTGGGGCGATGCAGACCGGTGGCGACCAACACGAGGATCTCGCTTCGCGGGATGCCCGCCGCTTCCAGCGTGGCCAACAGAGGCGTCAACAACTGGGCGCCCGGCACCGGGCGCGTAACGTCGCAAATCGCCACGCACGCGTTGCGGCATCCCCGCGCGAGTTGGGCAAGCGGCGGCGTGCCGATCGGAGATTCCAAACTTCGGCGGACCGCCCGCAGCGGATCGTCGACCGGTTCGGCCGGCTGGTAGCCCAGGCACTTCACCACGTTGGCCGAGGGAAGTTCCACCTGCAATCCGGTCCGGCCGTACGCCAGGTGAACTTGCATGACGTGGCTACTCTGTCTTGGCAACCTCGTCGCCGCCCTCTTCCTCGTCCTCTTCTTCCTTCTTCTTCTTCTTCTTCTTCATTGCCAGCTTATAGACCCGGACCTTGGGCAGGCCCATCGGGCTGTCGCCCTCTTCCCACCGGTCCTCGTTCTTCAGCCGCCCGAGGCGTTCACCCCGTTTCAGTACATTTCGGGTGCGCATGAGCCCCGCACGGACCCGAAGGCTCTTGTCCATCGTCATCTTCACGTACTCCTGGATATCGTTGGATCGGCCAGAGATCACCACCAAAGGGTGGGGTTCAGGCCAAGTCGAGTGCCGAAAGGGTGAGACCCGCCGCAACCTGCAAACCGCGTATTATACGTCGTCTGGAGTCTCACTTCAACCGAAGGGATAAGCCGGAACCGGGGTACGTGACGGACGAGAACCGTATGAACGGGGGGTTCAGCTTCTCGTTCACCACAAGAACTGCCACAAAGACGGGGTATCGCATCCACTCATCTGGGTGCCATGACTGCTACCCCAACAGCACACCGGCATATCCGACCACCCCGCGGGTATCGCCGGTCGTCTCGGCGCTGGTGGTGTAACCGACTTGCCGACAGGTGTCCAGCGTGCCCAGGTGGCGAAGGGCCTCCATGACAATCACCGCCGGCACCACGCCGCACATACTGATGTCGTTTTCGACGACCGTATGGAACAACCGGACCGGGTCGAGCGTTTTCATGGCGTCCAGGGCGAGTTGATCTCGGCGACGGGTTTCGGTGTCGTCGGCCTGATGATTCATGTCGCTGGAGACAATCAGCAGCGGTCGATCCGGCAGGCTCCACAACAGGCCGGCCAATTGTCGGCCGAATCGCTGGAATTGCTCGATACGGCCTCCACCGACGGCGATCCCCACGACCGATGCGTGGGGGGCCAATCGGGCCAGAATGGGAAGCTGCACTTCGATCGAGTGCTCCTGGCGATGGGCCGCCGCGTCGAGTTCCAGGCCGTCGATCCCGGCGGTCAGTTGCCCGGCCAGTTCGGCGTCGCATGGAACGTCTCGGCCGGGTAGCGACCAGATATGATGCGGTGCGACGGCCCAATCGGCCCCTCCGTGGTGATGCTTCGGCGCCACGATAATCACTCGCCGCGGGATCTCTACCCGCGCCAGTGTCTCGGCCGCCAGATGACCCGAGTATATCCAGCCGGCATGGGGCACCATGGCCGCCGGCCACGGCTCGCATCGAGCCCCCTCGGGGATCATGTCGTCGAGCATGCGGTTCATTTCTTCGGTGCCGCTGGGATAGAACCGGCCGGCGACCGCCGATGGTCGTGCCACGCCCGTGACAGTCATCCGCGGCGCGTCGCGCGTCACGGGCAGGTAATCGCGCAGGGGGCCGCGGATGGAAAGGCCCTCGAAACGCTTTACCTCGGTATCGTCGGCCAACCAGGCGTTGGGCGGCAAGCCCGCCTTGACGCAGGTTTGTTGGAGAAACTTCCGCGCGTCGAATCCGTAGTCGACCGCCACGCCGGGCAGCAGCAAGCCGCGGCGCGAACCTCGCGAGATTTGCAGCCCGTGGCGACCGATCGTCACCGCGCCGACACGATCCTCGCCCCGCTCGGCCACCGATTCCATCCCCCAGAGCAGCCAGACGTCCATGTCCAGCGTTTCGAGTTCGGCCCCGGCGATGGGCGGGAAACGGGGATCGTCGCTGGCCGCGCGGACGGCCGCCCGATCCACGGCCTCGGGAAGCGACATCGTCGGTGCCATCACGCCACAACACGACCGCAACTGCCCCTGACGCTTGAGACTCACAAATGCCCCGATCAGCGGTACCCTAGCGATTCGATCCAAGGCGTCGTCCATCGCATCGGCGACGTGCCCGGTCACGGTCGCAGCAACCCGGCGTCCGGCCGCCCGAAGAATATGTTGCCGGTCTTCCTCGCTCAGCTCGGGGCGTCCCGGCCCGCGGCGCTCGGGGATCGATGCGGAAGGGGCCGTGTCGTCCATGGTCGATTCTCCTTGCCGCGAATCACAAGAGCCCGAATCCCAAGAGGTGGCCGACCTCTCGGCGAAATCGGCGATCCGTACCGCTTGCCGCCGAGATCCCCAGGTGCCGGGCGACTCGTCGAACCGGCCGGCGACCACCCCGTCGCAATGCGCGCATCGGTTGCCGCGCAACGCGTACGTGTCCAACGTATACCCGTCGCGTCCGATCACCACCTTCTCGCAATGCGGGCAGTACGTACACTGGTGCCGTCGGTCGCTGATGTTGCCCGTGTAGACGAAGTGGAGTCCGGCTTGCCGAGCCGTCTCGTGAGCCCGAATGAGCGTCTCGGCCGGCGTGGGGCCGCGGTCGGTCAACTTGAAATCGGGATGAAAGGCGGTGAAGTGGACCGGCACGTCCGGCCCCAGTTCGTCGAGGACAAAATCGCACATCCGCTGGATTTCGTCGGGCGAGTCGTTAGCCCGGGGGATGATCAGATTGGTGATCTCCACCCAGACGTCGGTCTGGTGGACCAGCCAGCGAAGCGTATCGAGTACCGGCTCAAGGTGGCCGCCGGTCAGCTTGTGGTAGAAGTTCTCGGAAAAGGCCTTCAGATCGACGTTGGCCGCATCGATGTGCTCGTAAAACGTCTCCCGCGCCCTTGGCGCGATGTAACCCGAGGTGACCGCCACCGTCTTCACGCCCGCCTGGCGACACACCCGGGCCGTGTCGACCACGTATTCCGCCCAGATGATCGGATCGTTGTAGGTGAACGCCACGCCAACGCATCCCAACTGCTCGGCGGCGCGGGCGATGGTCGCCGGATCGGCCATTTCGCTGGCCTGTTCGATCTGGCGCGATTTGCTCGTCGACCAATTCTGGCAGAATTTGCACCCCAGATTGCAGCCGGCCGTGCCGAAGGACAGGATGGGCTCACCGGGATGGAAATGGTTGAGCGGCTTCTTCTCGATCGGGTCGATGCAGAACCCCGTGCTGCGGCCGTAGGTGGTCAGCACGATCTGGCCGCCGCGATGCTGGCGGACGAAACAAAACCCGCGCTGGCCTTCGCCCAGTGTGCAACCGCGGGGGCAGAGGTCGCAGACAAGCCGCCGGCCGTCGGGCGCCGTGTGCCACCACCCCCCCGATTTGACGCCCCGCGGATCGGGTGGCCCCGAGGGCGGTCGGACAACGGTTTGCGACATGGCCGAAAATCTCCATCGACGGGCGAGATCGCCGTGGTTTCCGTGCAATTTCCACCGGCGCCTGAAGCATACCAATTTCTCCGCCGCGTGGAAATCATGCCGGAGAGCGGGTTGGGGGAAGATTCGGCCCCTATCGTGGCCATCTCGCTGGAGCGAGATTTGGTCCGACGGACTCAACAATCGTTCCACCCGCTTCGTTTGACGGGCTCTGCGGAATGTGTCAACCTCGCCACATTGGTCCGAACACGTAGCGAAACAAACCAACAAGGAAGTTGAACCTCGGGACCCGTCGCATGTAGTCTGAGTAGTCCTGTCCTGGTTGATTCCGGTGGAACCCTTCCTCCGTGAGCGATTGGACGTAGAATGCGCCCGCTGAGCAGACCGCGAGGATCGAGGTAATCGGGTGCTGCGACAGAGCGGCGAATCCCAGTGTGAGAAGTGCATAGCCAACGTACTGGGGATGCCGAACGATTGAATACACGCCGCGGTCAACGACCGTCGTCGTGCAGTAGTACGGCTTTCCACGCGGGGGCCGACCGTGCCGCGCAAGAAGTAGAAAAGGCGGAAAGATGAAGATCGGAGACAAGAACAAACAGCCAATTCCAGCAGCCCGGACGTAGGGATTCTCGCCGCGCTCCAGAAGAAACTGGGTTACCAGAACGGCCACGGCAAGAACTGCGGCGCCCCAGTGCCAGCCGACAGGTTCCTTTTGCTGCTTGGCAACGCTCATGTGGCGCCTCGTGTCGCGTGGTCTCAAGTATCTATCGTCGCCGCTTCGTTTACTTTGCGTCATCGGGGATTCGCGTTAGCATCTCCACCTCGGGATGTCGAGAGGTTGTGCCGTCCAAGAGAGGCGAATCACGCCCCCGAAGATGGCTGTCAAGAAATGCAAGCACGTAGTCGGACACAATCCCGTGGCAGTGTTCGCCCTCGATCTCGCCCACGGGCGACATCAACCGGAAGAAACTGGCTCTTCCGTAGAACGACACGTCGGTGAAGCTCAAGTGCCCCGTGCCCTCAATGGTCAGGAGATAGACGGGAGCTTTGGCCTTCTCGAAGAAAACCAGGTTCGGCGTCTTGTTGGCCGCCCCCACGTTGTCATGGTGCATGAACAGAAACGGTCGCGACAGGTCCTCGTCCAGCATGTCTCCCAGTTGGAGGCCGTCCATGTTGATACCTGCCTTGCACCGCTCGTCGTCCAGGCATGCTTGGCCCGCGGCTGCGCCTCCGAAAGAGTGTCCCATCACGGCGATTCGCTCCATGTCGAGGCGCCCCGCGAAAGGCCCGGCGCCGAGGTTGATCCTTTCGAGTTCATCAATGGTGGAGCTGATGTCCTCTGCCCAGATGTGGACACTCTGGATGATCTTTGGACGCAGCCGCGAGATCTCTCGTATCACGGCTTCCAGTTTGTCTCGGTCTCGTGTTTGGGTGAGCTGTTGTTCGACACCGAACGCCGCCCGACGCTCGACACCCCGGAGGGAAAACTCCTCGTTCCGAGGGTCGAAGGCCCTGACGTGCCCGTCGGCTTGAATCAAGTACGGCGTTTCGTACGCATGGCCGACACTAACGGCGACGTATCCGTGACTCGCGAGTTCCTGCATCAGCGCCGTGCATTGCGAAACACTACCCCAATAGGCGTGAGAGAAGATGACCACCGGGAATCTTTCTTTTCCATTGGCGATTTCCGCATCGCGGTACGAACTGGTCTTGGTCAGCGCGAGGTGGTCGAACAAGAACGAAGGCAATCGTGTTGGGCCCGTCAAGGCACGGCTTATCTCGTACGCGTTCTCGCAGTAGCTAACGGGAGCCTTTCCGGGGGGGATTTCCGCAGGATACCAGACTCTCGCGAATAGCTCGCGATGGTCACGAGTGTCCGGTGTGAACGTCTCCGGACGGCTCTCGTCAAAGAAGTGCAGGTTGGTTGTGCCCACGGCATACGGGCCTGAGGGATTCGGTAGTCTCAAGTGGGGAAACAGAATGGGAGGAACGGCGGCGAGACCGATAGCAAATAGGGTGAGAACGCCGCCGAGCCGCCGTAACCATTTCGCACGCTTCGGGCCGGACGTCGCCTGACGGGCCTTGACAAACCTCAGATTCCGCGCCGCCGTGAGGACCAGCACGACCGTGATACAGTACAGGGGCACCATCTGCCAACGATAGCCTTCGAGCAGCAACTGCACTGCAATCAAGAGGATCGCGGAGAACGGGAGCAGATGGACCCACCGGTATCGGCGTGCTGGCGGAATGAAGAGGGAGACAGCCGAGAGCGTCAGCAGTCCGGTAAGCAATGCCTCCAGTGGCCTCATGTGCGGGCTCCCAACGTGGACGATTTCTTCGTGCCGCTGCTGTCTCTCCCCTGGCTATTCGCCAGCGGTCCCGATATCTTCGCATTTACCGCGGAAGTATGCCACACGATCTGGCGCGTACCAGAATACCTTCGTATCGCAATGCATGCCGCGCAACTCCTTTTGAGTACGTAAGTTGCGTATGCGGTCCGAAATTCACCACACAAGGCGTCAGAGGTTGACAGTCAGGCCGTGAAAATGGATGACAGTAAGGCGATGAGCATCGATCTTGCCCTGACGCCGACGAACCGCATCACCGTCCTTCAAAGGCCCGGCGCGGAAGATGATCCGGCCGACGGTTCGTTGGGCACGTCGCCGGACGGCCAACTCAGGGGGATGGTCAAGGCATTTGCGTCGGCACAGGCGGAAGGGCTTTTTGCGCTGGCGACCGAGAAACTGGAACCCCCGTTTCCGGCTTCCTTCGGCTACTGGCGAGGGTTCGCCAGACGCTACTTGACCGAGCTTTGCCATACTCCAGAGGGGACAGGCGATCAGTTCGACGCGATCCCGCCGCCGGAATCGACGGAACTCGATGCGATGGTCTTGAGTGCTCCGCCGATGCCGGGTGCCGAGTATCTCACTTGCGACGTTCTCCAGGAAATTTGGACCGACCTCGATACGTGGGTGCGCCACAAGGTCGCATCCCGCAAGCAGGGGCTATCCGGCTTCTTGAAGCAGCGGGCACCGCTTTGGCATCAAGTGGGACGGGTCTGCTTTCATTTGGCCGAGAACCGCCGCGATCCGGATTATCCCTTCGCCTTCCTGGCGACGTACGCGTCGAGCATCACGGACGGCGCTCGCATACAGTATCAACCGCTCAGCAAGGCACTCCAGGAATACGCCGGGACGAAGAACAAGAACGCCCTGATCAAACTCCTCTCACCGATCCATCTGGCGTCCCGGAGCAGTCCGCTGGTCCATGCACTGGTCGATTCCGGCGATATCTATCAGCCGCTGGCATGGTCCCCTCGCCAAGCTTACCACTTCTTGAAGGAAGTGCCCGTCTTTGAGGAAAGCGGAGTTCTCGTGCGTCTGCCCGACTGGTGGAAGAAGCGTCCTCGCCCTCGCGCCGGCATTACGATTGGCGAGAAGAGGCGGAAGAAGTTCGACGCCGCCGGGATGCTCGACTTCCAGGTCCGGTTGGCCCTGGGCGATCAAGAACTCACGCAAGCCGAATGGAACGAACTGATCGCCGCCGAGGAAGGACTCGTGCTGCTGCGAGGCCAGTGGGTCGAGGTAGACCGCGCCAAACTGTCCGAGGCGCTCGACCATTGGAAGAAAGTCGAAAAGCAGGCGGCGGACGGACTCTCGTTCGTCGAGGGGATGCGACTGTTGGCCGGGGCTCCCATGGACCTGGCGGCAAGCGACACCCAGGACGATCCGCGGCAGGAGTGGTCTTTCGTCCAGGCGGGCAAATGGCTTGAGCACGTGCTTGCCGAGTTGCGCAGCCCCCAGAGCCTGAAACAAGCCAGGCCCGACGGTGATCTGAATGCGACGTTGCGCAAGTATCAAGAGACGGGGGTCAACTGGCTCTGGTTCTTGTCGCGATTGGGACTCGGTGCCTGCCTGGCCGACGACATGGGACTGGGCAAGACGATCCAAGTCTTGGCGCTGCTGTTGGTGTTGAAGAAGAAGCAAGCTGGCCGGCCGTCGCTCTTGGTCCTGCCGGCCTCGCTGCTGGCCAACTGGAAATCGGAAATGAACCGGTTCACTCCGACGCTGCGAGCCAAGTTCATTCATCCGTCGGAGACCCCGAAGAATGAACTGGCTCGAATGGCTCGCGATCCGGGCCGGACATTGAAGGGCGCCGACGTCGTTCTGACGACCTATGGCATGCTCCCGCGTCAACCGTGGCTGCAAGACGTCGCCTGGCAGCTTGTCGTGCTCGACGAGGCACAGGCCGTGAAGAATCCGGCGGCCCGGCAGACCAAGGCCGTCAAGCGGCTGGAGGCCGATGCCCGGATCGCGCTGACCGGTACTCCGATCGAGAACCGACTCTCCGATCTCTGGTCGCTGTTCGATTTCCTCTGTCCGGGCCTGCTCGGCTCGCAGAAGAAGTTCAAGAACTTCGTCAAAGAACTCGACGGACGTGAGCACAACCGCTACGCGCCTCTGCGGGGTTTGGTGCAGCCGTACATCCTTCGGCGGATGAAGACCGACAAACATATCATCGCCGATCTGCCGGACAAAACCGAGTTGAAGGCCTTCTGCGGATTGAGCAAGAGGCAAGCCGCGCTGTACGCCAAGCTGGTTAAAGAATTGGCCGATTCGCTGAAAGATCTCGACGGCATGAAGCGGCGCGGCTTGGTGCTGGCCTACCTGATGCGCTTCAAGCAATTGTGTAACCATCCCAGCCAACTTCTCGGCGACGGACAATTCGATCCCGCCGAGAGCGGCAAATTCTCGCGGTTGACGGAAATCTGCGAGGAGATCGCGTCACGGCAAGAGAAAGCGATTGTTTTTACGCAGTTTCGCGAAATGACCGAACCGCTGGCCCGTTTCTTAGCGGACGTTTTTGGTCACGCCGGCCTTGTACTGCACGGAAGTACTCCGGTCAAGAGACGGAAGCGGTTGATCGACCAGTTCCAGCAAGACAACGGGCCGCCCTTCTTCGTACTGTCGCTCAAGGCCGGCGGCACGGGCTTGAACCTGACGGCCGCCTCGCACGTGATCCATTTCGACCGCTGGTGGAACCCGGCCGTTGAGAACCAGGCCACCGACCGCGCCTTTCGCATTGGACAGCGGCGCAATGTTCTGGTACACAAGTTTGTCTGCCGGGGCACGGTCGAGGAGAAGATCGACGCACTGATCGAGGACAAGACCCAACTGGCGACCGATCTGCTGGAAGGCGACGCGCAAAACATGTTGACCGAGATGTCCGATGCCGAGTTGGTGAATCTCGTCTCCCTGGATGTGGAAAAGGCACGTATGTAGACAACCGTCGGCAAAGACCAACGCAATGGAAAGCCTCAAAAGGCAAGCGGAAGGAGCGATCTCATGGCCTGGCAACAATGGGCACCCTATGTTTCGGTGGCGGAACGACGCCGTCGCGCCACGCGAAAGATGGAAGCACTTCGCAAGAAGGGCGTCGATATTCAGCCTATCGAGATCAGCGGCCACAAGATTGCCAAGACGTTTTGGGGAGAATCCTGGTGCAATCACCTGGAGTCGTTCAGCGACTATGAGAACCGCTTGCCCCGCGGTCGAACCTACGTCCGCAACGGGTCGGTCTGCCACCTGGCAATCGCCAAAGGCGCCGTCGAAGCGAAGATCAGCGGATCGAAACTCTACAATGTCCGCATTCGGATCAAGACGTTACCGGGCAAGAAGTGGAACGCCGTGAAGCGGCAGTGCGGCGGTAAGATCGGCTCACTGATCGAGCTTCTCCAAGGTCGGCTTTCGGATAACATTATGGAGGTGGTTACCGACCGCACCAACGGCCTGTTCCCGCTCCCTAATGAAATCTCCCTCGACTGCGACTGCCCGGACTGGGCCGTGATGTGCAAGCACGTGGCAGCGGTGCTCTACGGGGTCGGCGCTCGGCTCGACCATAAGCCGGAGTTGCTGTTCACGTTGCGTGGCGTCGACCATGAGGAGTTGATCGACGCGGACGCCGAAGCGGCCGTCTCCGCGGCCACCACCAAGGGCAAATCGAAGCGGCTTGACACGGACGATCTGTCCGCCGTTTTCGGCATCGACGTCGCCGCGAGCAACGCTGATAGTCCGTTGCCCGCGGCGCCCAAGAAGAAGGTGAAGAAGCGAGCCGCCACGAAGCGAACGAAGAAGAAGAGGGCCGCCAAGAAGACGAGTAAGCGCAGAGCATCCAAGAAGAAGGCCACCGCGAAGAAGACGGCAAAGCAAGGACATGCCAAGGGAGCGGCCGGAAAGACGAGTAAGAAGAAACCGGCGAAGAAGGTGACCCGGAAGGCCGTGAAGAAGAAAACCGTGAAGAAGAAGGCCGGCAAAGGCGCCGTCAAGAAAAAGGCTGCGAAGAGGCCCGTCAAGAAATGACAATCCGCAAGAAACGACAGAAAAGGAGACGATAGTCTTCTTGCTTCCTCGCCTGAATTCCCGGGTTGATTTAGGTAATGGAGCCGTAAGCTGTTGTTTGGAAGCACTTTGCGGCGGTCGATGTGGTGAGTTTTGCGATAGTGAGAAACCAAGTACGGGTTCCTCTTCTCTGTGCGCGCTGGACAGAGAAGAGGAACCCGTACTGGCCACCTCGTTTCACCCCTGAATCTCCAGAAGAACCTCCATTCTGTTTGTCCTCCCATCCCTCAGAAACCTGGGACGAAAAAGGAGACGGGAGTCTGTTTGCCGTGTTGCCTCTGCCTTGCGACGTCGTCCGCGTGGCCGTGTCGACAGAAGACACAGTCTCCTTTACTCCCCGGTATCCGCGAGAGAGTCAACAAACCTATCGATATCGCGAACCAGACCCTTGTCTTCGATCCACTTGCCCTCCCGTGTAGTAACGTCAACCAAGAAGACGTATGAATCGGTAAGGGCGTAAATGGCGAACCCGGTATGCAATATGTGCCCGTCCGCATCTATCGAATAATAGTACAAACTGGTTTCTGGCTTATATCCGGGGATACCCGTGAATTCAGTGTTCGTCTTTCGTCGCAAGATGCGGCGCAATATGGAGATAGCCCTGCTGCCCTCGTCAGGGCCTAGAACAACGAAAACTTCTGGCGAAGACACTTTGCAGTGCAGCCCTTCAAGGCGGCTTGACTCCGCAATTCGGGCACCTTCTGGATCGATCGTCTGACGGTACGATATCACGAAAAAGGCGCAAATGGCCGCGACGACAAGTATGGCAGTTGCATACTTCAGCGGACGTCGGTATCGTCTGCCCCACTCAACTTCACCGCTTCTCATGGTCCTGGCCCTCTGCACATCAACATCTACTTCCGCCCGCGGGACGTGATTATATACCGTGTGTCATTTTCCGAATTGCAGCACGAGAGGAAGGGGAACGCCTCCGGGCACAAGTGCCCGAAAGAGACAGTCAACCGTCTACGGCACTTGCCCGTCGCCGAGCACGGCGGTGGCGTGGCGGGCGAAGAGGCCGCGGAGGTCGTGCCGGTACTCGCCGAGAATCTTCTCGCCCAGGCCCCCGTGGTCTCCGCAGCGGTAGAGGGCCCGGGCAAGAACGATCTCTCGTAGCGGGCCCATGCGGCGGCGTTTTTCCCGGTCCCGGTCGTGCAGCGGTTCCAGTTCGCGCATCGCATGACCTCGCATCCCCGGCTTCCCGAGCAGACGGGCCAGCGGTTCGGCGGCCTGGGGGTCGGCGAGTTGCTCCAGGGCCAACGCCACGGCCCGGTGGTGCGAGAGCGTGACGCCGGCGTCGAGCATGTCGAGCTTGGCGAGAATGGCGGAGGTGGCGCGCCGATCGCGGGTGTAGCCCAGCGCCAGGATCAGCGCATCGACCGGCGTGGGCAGGTGGGCGTATTCGGCCATGTTACCCTGATAGATCTTCGCGTCCCACGCATCGACCTGCTCCAGAGCCTCCGCGAGCAGCGGAACCGCGTCCCGGTCTCCGAGGAATCCGAGCATCTTGGCGTACTCCAGCCGCACGTCTCCTCGGGCCGAATCGAATGCCTCTCGAAGTAGCGGCCGTGCGGCTGCCTGATGCGAAAGTATCATAGCCAGCGCCTTGCACCGAGCGGTTCGCGTCTGCTTCACCTCGGCAACGTGGGCGACGGCCCATCCAATCGCTTTCCGGGAAAGCGGAAAGGAGTCCGCGTCGGAAAGCACACTCTCGGGCAGATTGCCGATCTCGACCAGATGCTTCTGGAGTGCCTTAACGTCGATCTGCCGCGGAGTACACTGCCGCGCGACGGCCATCGCGGCGGCCACGCCGGCGGCATAACCCTGGTTGTGCATGTCGCGCTGCATACGCACCATGGCCGAGGCGTCGCGGTGCATGCTCACCGCCAGTCCGGTCACCAACATTCCCTCGATGCCTCGTGGCAGGAGACATCGATAGGGCGTGTAGCAGGTGCCGCCCGGCGCGGGATGATTCGCTTTGAGCGTTTTTGCCGTATGCGGAATCAGCGCGAAGAACGGCTCGCTCGGGTACCCGTGCGAATCGTAGTCGCTGCCCGAAAGCACGATCGAATCGGCATAGGTTCGCTCGGCGATCTGATCCAGATACGAGAGTATGTGATCGCCGAGCACGCGGCGCCGTTCGCGCGTTTGGATGAAACTGCCCATATCGTAGGCGTTGCTGGTGGTAGCCAATCGGGCGCCGACCAGCGCGCGCCAGGTGTCGACGACGTCGGATTCATCGACCAGCAGATAATCGGTATTCACGTAGGTGCCACCCAAGGGGCGCGTCGGCAGTCCCGTGCCTTGCAGGGCGATCTGGTTGGCATCGGCTCCGTACATCGACTTCGCGCCGGCGGCGACGGCGACGTCGGCATTGCCGGTAGCGTCGATGACGACGTCGGCCAACACGACCCCGCGTCCCTGGGGCGTGACCACGACGGCCCCGCGCACGCGGTCGTTTTCGGCAAACGCTCCGCACCCGAGCGTGCCCAGCCAAATCCGGCCCCCCGCTTTGCGAATCTCTCGCCGAAACCACTCCATTTTGTACTCGTTGTTGCGCCGGCTGTCGCAGAAGGGGACTTCGCGAGTGAACCCCCGGTTCTGGCCGTGGTAGGCGCGTCCGATCAGTCCCACAGTGCCCACGCCGCCGAGCCCTTCCTGGTATTCCGCCACCAGTACGTCGGCCCCGCGCCGCGCCGCGCCAATCGCAGCGCAAGCCCCCGAGGTCCCGCCGCCGACGACCAGCACGTCGACTTTGGCCAAGACGGGCATGCTCTGTTGGGGTGAGCCGACCTCTTCGCAATTCGGCGCACCGGACTGCAAATCCCCCAGCACTTCGCAAACGTCACCCGGGCAGACCGGCCGCTCGATCGGTCCGCGCGTGCCCACTGTCAGATACGACGAGGCTTGTTTGGCTTCATCGGCGGCCGCGCGACCGACGGCCTTGCCCAGCGACTCGGCGACGGTCGGCCGCATGATCTGCTCTGCCGCGGACCGGGGAATGTCGGCCGCGGGACCCAGCACGTAGAGTCGGTTGATACTCGCGGCGCGAAAGTGGCCGATTGCCCATGGCTGGCCCTGTTTCCACGCGGCGGCCGACGCGCGACCGCGCACTCGATCCGGCGGGAGAAACGTCATCCGTTCGGCGGCTCGGAGTTGACCTTCGCGATACGTAAGTCCCCGGGCACGGTTTTCCGCCGCGGCAATGGCGCCGAAGGTGCCGTCGCCCAGGTCTAGCTCAAGAGTGTATTCGACATAGTGAAGCGGTCGTTCCGAGAAATCCACCCCGGCTGAGATCTCTCGCGCCTCCTTGGCCACGCTGGTCGACTCTCCGCCGAGGACGACACGTCGGCAAATGTGCTTTCCGGCCTTCCAGGGGTATCTCACCGCACCGGCCATCTTGGCGACCGTTCCCCGCCCGGTGGCGTCGATGATGACCCGCGCCGGCACGGCCTGGCGACCGGACCGATTGGCCATGACAATCCCCGTCAGGCGTTCTTCCTGGTCGATCAACACGTCGCTGGCGTAGGAGCCGAAGAGAAAACGGACGTCGCGCTTCAGCAGGGCCGTCTCGAGGGCCTTCTTCACACGCATCGGCGTCGTCGCGCGCCGATCGGCGAAAATCCTCTTGGTCAACTCGCCGCCGGGCGTCTCGTCGTCTTCGAGCCAGAGCCGGAGCGTGCCACAGATGTCTTCACCCAAGTAGGTTCGCGGCGCGATCAGCATCACCGAGGCCCCCGCTTCGGCCGCTTCAACGGCAGCCGCCACCGCACCGATCGTACCACCGACGACGACCACGTCGACCTCCGCGGCGACGGGAATCTCCCGGCGGCTCTGACCGACGGTGTCCGGATAGGCCGCCGGGCAACATGGAGCCAGCGCGCAGGCCAGCAAGAACACGGCGATTCTCGCCCGGGGAGGTGTTTTGTTACTATTCACCGGCGGCCCCATGCTTCCAGCGGACGTAGTTGGATCTCACGGCCTGTCGAAACGTTGCCTTCCCCCGGCGTGGCAAACACGGCGAGCACCAGTTCGCCCGATTCCGGTGCGACGGCCTCCATGGCGATCATGCGGGTCCCGCGGTTGGGCGAATCCCACTCGTTACGCGGAGTGGCCGTGTCGATTGCCTGCCACGTAACGCCGGCGGGCGAGAGAATCTCCAGGGTCAGCCGGGCGTCTTTCTGGCGGAGTTCGACGCTCGCCTTGCCCAGCGCCTCCGGTTCGCCGGGCGTGATCATCCCCCAGCGGACGCGGCTGCCCGGCTTCAGGCCCGTCAGGCGGTCGTGGATCAATACGTTGCGAGAATCCAACAGCCCCACGCCGCGCCATACGCTCTCGACCTGCCCTTGGTAGACGGAACTCATGTCGACGATCGAGTGGGGGAACGCCGGGTCGTCGGAGAAGCGGATGATTAGGCCCTTGCCGGATGCCCGTTGAAGCTGCCCGTCGATCACCAGCGTGTTGTGTCCGGCGTTACACTGCCGGAAGATGGTCCAGCGGTCGGAGTTTTGCGCCCGGCTCCACAGATTCATCCCCCGCGACTCGATCCCGTGATAGCCTTCGGCGCCCAGATCGGTCGCCCAGCGAACGCCGTCGGCATCGAGCACGAACGAGCCGATATCCATCTGGCCGTGGCTGGCCGAGGGGGATCCGCCCTTGAATCCGAGGAAGGTGGCCCGGGGATCGGTCCAGGAGCCGCGATGCACCGTGATCGGCGTTTCGCCTTCGCCCTTCCAGTGCAGGGGCATGCGAATCGCGGGATCACCGTCGGAATTGCCGCCGGGGGCGTCCATCCAGAGCAACGCCATCGGCAGCAGGCGGTTGCCGTCCGACGGGCCGCGCGTCGACGCCAGTCCCGAGGCATAAGCCTGCAACCGCTGGCATTCGCCCAGCAGCCAGTCGGGCCGATCGTATCGCGAGGCGAACCAGAAGAGGGCCGGTTGCGGGCTGCGCCCGGCTCCGCCGTCGGCATAGTTGAAGAACTGTCCCGAGGGGCCGCACATCAGGCTCAAGTATCCTCCCGTCTGATCAAAGCCGGGCGCCTTGCTCAGGCCGAAGTCGGTTCCCAACACGCTTTCCAGCACACCGATCAGCAGCACGTTGTAGCTGGTGCCGTACGACCAGTAGCCCGGTCCTTCGGGATAACTGCCCTTGGGTGCATACGATCGCATCGAACGGGTGACGTTGTGCAGGGCGTTGTGGACGGTTCGCGCGGCCAGATCCGGTTCGTGCTCCATGACGGCCAGTGCTCCCGCGGTCAAGCCGCCGTGGCAAACCTGTCCCCAGTTGTTGGCGGCTCGGACCCACCCCTTGTGCCGCGTCTCCCATGGCAGGCTCACGCCCTTGGTGACGATCGCCTGGCGGATTTCCTTTCGGGCCGCCTCGTCAAGCTCCTGGTAAAGCCAATCGTAACCGATCGCCAGCGCGAAGGTCATCTCGGCCACATCGAGGAAATGGCTCGGATTCCAATCGGTGAATCGGGCCGCCGCCAACATCTCCTTCTCGCAGCGGCGCGCGTGCGCGACGTCGCCGGTCAGGTGATACGCCGTCGCCAGCACCACCACGCGGCTGACGCAACGTCGCGACTGTCCCAGCAGGCGCCGTCCCTGCAAGGTGCGGGTGACCGGGGCCGCGTCTTTCAGCAGGGTGGCCTGGTGAATCACGGCTCGCTTCAGGGCCGCCCGAACCGGATCTCCAGTTCCCGATTCGCGCAGTGCGGCCAACTCGGCTCCGGTGGCAAGCAACCGCGGGTGTTCCGTCGGCGCCTTATCGATCCATGAGCGAACGTCCGCCAGCGAGGTCGTCGGCGGATAGGCGAAGTCACCCTCGGCGGCCAAAGCACCGTCGATTGCCCCGATCAAGACCGTGGCCACGAACATTCCATAAACACAAGTTCTCTTCACGTTTCACCTCGCGGTCTCGGGACAGACGTGGAACGGCCACTCTCAAGGAATCTCGCGATCGGAGTGCGCCGACTTCAGTCAGGAGCATATTGTCTCCCAGCCGTCCAGTCAATCAAAACCAGGTCGTTCAGCCCGGGCACTCGTGGCCAGCGCCGTCGGCGGTTGCCTTTTTCCGGCGTTTGAGGGAAACTTGAGGGGCGACGTTTGACTGCCGTTCCAACGCCGGGCACAAGTGCCTGGGCTAAACAAACGCCGGGCCCAAGTGCTCGGGCTGAACTCGACCATGCCCCAATTACCACCCAACCAACCCGAAGCCCGCCGGTCGGTGCATGTTGCCCATGGGGGTGGGGCCTATGCCAACACGCGCCAGGCGTTGCGGCCGATCGATCTGGCCGGGGTGCATGGCAAACGCGTGCTGCTGAAGCCCAATGCGGGCCGGGTCGCGACGCCCGGTTCCGGAGTAACGACCCACCCGGAAGTCGTCGCTGCCGTGATCGACGTGTTTCGCGAAGCGGGAGCCGAGGTGGCCATTGGCGAAAGTCCGATCGTGGGCGTCGACGTGCGGGAAGCCTTCGAGACCGGCGGGATCGCGTCGGTCGCCCGGCAGCGCGATTGCCCGTTGATCGACATGGATCGGCGCCGGTTCGTCGAAGTCGCCGTGCCCGAGGGTCGCGCAATCCGCCGGCTCAAGGTCTGCCCGGAAGCGTTGGAGTTCGACTTCCTCGTCTCCATTCCGGTGATGAAGATGCACATGCACACCGGGGTCACGCTGGCGGTGAAGAACTTCAAGGGATGCCTCTGGCGGCGGAGCAAAGTAAAACTACACATGCTGCCGCCGGTCGAAGGGATCGACGAGAAGCCAATCGACGTGGCAATTGCCGACATGTCGTCCGTGCTCCGCCCCCATCTGGCCGTGATTGACGGCACCGTGGGCATGGAGGGTCTTGGACCCAGCGCTGGTCGAGCCAAGCCAATGGAAGTCGTGGTGGCGGGTACCGACGCCTTTGCCGCCGACGCGGTGGCCTGCCGGTTGATGGGCACCGATGCTCACGCGATCCCCCATCTGCGCATGGGCGGCCAGCGCGGTTACGGCGTGGTCGATCTGGCCCATATAACGGTAACGCCCGACCACTGGCACGAGTGGATCTCGCCGCTTGCGCCGCCGCCGGAAAACCTGACGATCGAGTTCCCCAACATCACGGTTCACGACAACCGTTCGTGTAGCGCGTGCCAGTCGACGCTGCTGCTGTTCCTGAAGCGTTACAAGGATCGCCTTTTCGATTACTTTCCCTCGCAAGAGGTGATCGACATCGCCATCGGCTCCGGCCATACGGATCTGCCCGAGGGAACGCTCTGCCTGGGCAATTGCACCGCGAACTGCAAAGGCGTCGGTATTTTCGTCCCCGGATGCCCGCCGGTGGGCAGCCAAATTCTCACCGCCGTCTCCGGCAAGCCGGTCGAGGAGGATAAGTAACAGGCACACTCCGTGTGCCTGCTACACGACCTTACAACCGCCACGGCGCGCGCATGGGGATGTTCACCAACCGGTTGGCTTCTTCGTCGCCGACGATCTGCTCGGCAACCGGGTCGTATTGGATCGTGCGGCCGGTGCGAATGGCAATGTTGGCCAAGTGCATGGCCGTGCAGACGCGATGCGACGACTCGGCCGCGCCGCCCGCCTGCTGCCGGGTTCGCACCGCTTCGCCGAAGGGGATCAGCGGCTGGGGGTCGGGCAACTCGGCCAGCTTCTTCCGGCCGGCCTCGTCGAGATCCGAGGCGCCGACCATGCGGCGTTTCACCGGGCGGTCGTACGGTTTCTTCCAACCGCCGCCGGTAATGACCATCTTCAGCCCGTCGGCATACGTCAACTCGGCCCAGGCGTATTGGCCGACGGCGTCCGGATGTTGCGGCCAGGGGGCACACGGTTCGGCCAGCACGGGGCTCGTGTCGTCTTTGGCAAAGGTCCACTGAAACGGATCGACGCTATGGGCGCCGAAGTTCGTCAGATCGCCCCCTTCGTAGTCCCAGTAGAAGCGGTTGCTGTAGTGGACCCGCTGGGCATTGTACGGCTTGTACGGCGCGGGCCCGAGCCAGAAATCGTAATCGAGCGTCGAGGGGACCGGCTCCTCGCGCAGGTCGGTCTTGCCCGTGCGATTCTTCGCCCCACAGAAAGCCACCGTGCCGTCGAGGTTCTGCATCAGACCGTGTTTGATGATCTTGTGGTTGACGATATGGTCTTGCTTTCCGGCGTTGCCGAACCGGCCGAAGGTGCCGATCTGGAAGACGACGTTGTGCTTCCTCACGGCGTCGGCCACGGCGCGGCCTTCGGCGATGAATTTGGTCATCGGCTTCTCGCAGAAGATATCCTTGCCGGCCTGAGCGGCGTGGATGCAAACCAACGCGTGCCAGTGGGGCGGTGTACCGACGCAAACCACGTCGAGATCCGTGCGCTCCAGCAGACGGCGGAAGTCCGTGTAGCGGGTGTCGTTGTCCGGCTCGCCGCCGATGTGCTTCGTGTCGACGTCGCACAGGGCGATCTTCTTGCGCGTGCCGAGGCATCCGATCCCCGCATCGGCCCGGCGCCCGTTGCCGACCACAGCGTAGGTGGCCGTTTCGCTCGGCGCGTCTTGCCCCGGACCGCCCAGGACGTGGCGGGGAACGATGCTCAAGGTGGCTGCCGTTGCGGCCGCGGTACCCACGAACCGGCGACGTGTCAGTTTGGAATGTTGGGTCATGATTCGATCTCCTTATTCGGTCAAGACGGCCACGGCCTGTCGGATTGTTGCCCGGCGTTTTCCTTGCGCGCCGGGCAGCGCCACCCCAAGGGCCACCAGCGCCGTCTTACCGCCGATGGCCAAAATCGCCTGCGTCGCCGGTTCACAAAGCCGATCGCTGGCCAACAGCTTGGCCAATGCGGGAATCTCCTGGCGACGGCCGCACAACTGCAACTGCCGGCAAATGAACGCCTTGAGTTCGTCGGCATGCTTGCCGGCGAGTTCCCCGGCAAGGGTCTCGGCAACCATTTCCCGCGGGCCATCGGCACCCGGTCGCGCGGCGAACATCACCAACCCGTGCAACGCGTACTTCGGCTTGGCACCATCGGGGTCGCCAAACTCGTTGCCAACCATGGCGACCAGTTCTCGAACCGTGGCCGCTCCGCCGGCGGCCAACTCCTGGCCGAGCCGCTCGGCCTCTTCGTAGCTCTGGGCGGGAATCTTGTCGAGCAGTTCAGGATTCACGGCGATACCTTTCCAAGAAAGAGTTCGATTCAGTCCCTCATGCGGCAACATAGCCGATGGCCAGCCGCTTTGCACGCCCCGGAGGGGAATTTCCGAAGAACGAGCGCGTGCCACTTCCCGACACCCTTGCCAGCCGGTCCCGTGCAGACCATAATCTCGGCAAGGACCAGGGGGCTTCCAACCTCTTTCTCGCTCATGCCCGAAACGCTCACTCCATCTCGGCCGATTCGGCGCCTGCTCGTGCTCGGGCTTGCGGCGGTGGCGATCGCGCTGGCGATGCTGGAGTTGGTTGCCGTGTTTCCGTCGTTCTTCGTCGAGGACGACGCCTGGTTCTATCTCCAGATCGGCCACAACCTGGGCACGCAACGGGGGGCCACGCTGGACGGCATCCATACGACCAGCGGGTTTCATTTGGCTTGGGGAGGTCTGCTGGGGGTGCTGGCCGCCGGTGTGTCGGCGGTCACCTCGAGCAAGGCCGTGTTTCTGGTCGTGGCGATGACCGTCTACCTGTTTCTTGCCTTGGCCACGGCCGACTATTTTGGACGGAGCGTGACCGAGAAACTCGTCCTGCTGTTCTTCATGGTCAATGTGAAAATGCTCATGGAAGCGCAGCTTCTAGCCACCGTGCTGTTGGTGGTCGCCCATGGCTTTCTCGCCGGGCGATCCTCGCGCTGGTTCTACGTGGCCGTGGCGCTGGTGCCGCTGATCCGTATCGACGCCGTGTTGATGTTGGCCCCTTTGGCTCTGGTTTACCTGGCGCGTAAGGACTTCGGCTCGCTTGCGCGGTTCGGGGCCGCATTGGCTGTGGGAATCGTTGTTCATTTCGGCGTGATGCTCCTGGCGTTTGGGCATCTGGCCAGCACGTCGAGCCTGATCAAACTGTATCGGGCGTCGGAAATGGGCCTGGGGGAAATCGTTGCGACCAATCTGGCCGGATATACCCGGTACACACTCGGTGTGTTCGTCACGCTGGCCGCCCTGAGTCTGATCGGGGCGTGGACGTCGAGACGAAGCGAGAACGGCATCCGGCCACTGCTGCTGATCGCCGGGCCCGTGGTGTTCATCGCGCTGCACGTCACGGCCAATCCGCTGTTGCGCCAGTGGTATTTCCTACCCGGGCTGTTGCTCATGGCCTGGCTGCTGATGCGAAGCAAACCGCAAGGGTTGCGAACCGTGCCGGTCGTGTTGGTCTGCGTGCTGGCCGCTCGCGAGGTTCGCGCCGCGTGGTTGTTCTTTGCCGACAACGCCGCGACGGGCCGGGTAGCCAAAGTCGAGGCCTTCCTGGCCGAAGTTCGACGTTTGGTTCCCGAGGGCGAACCGATCTATCAAGTCGACGGGGCCGGGTTTCCCGGCTTCTTCGCCGATCGGCCGATCGTCAACGGCGACGGACTGGTCAACTCGTACGACTACGTCGACCGGCTGCGGACGGATCGTCTGGCCGGATACCTCCAGGAGAACGACATCCGCTACGTGATGACCAACAGCCCGGTGACCGGCGAGTATCTGATCGACAACCACGGTCTGGTTGTCGCCCGAGCCGACGCGGAAAAGATCGCCGAAGCCGGTCTCGACCGCCCGTTCGAAGCCCTGGCGTTGTGGCAATTGCCCGATTAGCCAGACGGTGGTCATATCGGTTGCCGGTCGGCAGAAGGACATTCTGGCGAGTCGAAGGGAAAGCGGGGGCTATCCTTGCTCTTCTGGAGTCGACGGAAAGTGAGAGGCGATGCTTACATCCGGGCCGATTTCGACCGCCTTGTTGGGGTCACCCAACAATCGCCGCAAGTCCTCGGGCCGATAGGACCCCGTCCGTCGGTGGTGGTCGATCATATCCCGAACCCACTCCGCTGGGGGGAGTCTTTGGGCTTTCTCCTGGAAATCGCGGACAAGATCGTCGTCGAACAATTCAGACATCGTAGAGACCTCCTTCCGCAACGGCCGCGTCAAATCGCTTGTGATGCACCCACCTGAATGGTCGATCCGTCGTAACCACGGCCAACTCGACCGGACCACCACAGACAGGCGGCATGTGCGAGAACTTCATCATCTTAATTGTAGTGTAGATCGACGCATGCACCCAGTCAATTGCTTCGCGAATGGGCAGATGACGCGGCTGACTGAGAAAGTGTTCCGCGGCGAGATCGAACAATTCCTGCGATGTGCCGTTCCACTTGTCGGACTGAAGGATCGCCGTATACAGAGCCGAGTCGAGACCATACATCAGGCGCTCGATTAGGTTGGGGCAGCCCCAGAATCTTGGGCTGGCGATTGATAACGGATTCGGAGAAGGCGGGCGTGTCATGGTCGGGGCATAGAGCATTTCATACGCGCCTGGGACCCGGTCGTTCGGCAAGTATCCGCCCACGCAGAACCCGCCGCTGAATGTTTGCGCCAACCAACGCAATTCGTTTTCTTCCTGTGGCGTCCGCGCGGTCTTCGCCTGCAATTCGTGCGTTCGTTGAAGTAGCTCCGCAAAGGCTGAAGAATACGACGACCAGAAGAATTGGCTCCATTGGTTGGCGACTTCGGACAGCGATTGTGCGTCCTGCGTAGATAAGGAATCTGCAAACTGAGCGATCATTGTTCGGTAACTCGTGTTGCCCAGGCTTCCCAAGCCCCACATTGCAATCGCCAGCGTGCTGTCCCTGCCGATCTCAAAGACCTTCTGGGCGTGGTTGTAGTGGTGTTCTTGCCCTGTCTGACCCGACCCGGGAACATCCACGAACATCGTCGTCGTGCTGTCCGCTCCAAAGACCACGCCTTCGGCCGACACGTAGCAGGCAGCGATTGTCATTCCCTACCCCTTTGTTGTTGCGGTTTGATCTAACAGCTTTCGGCCCGCACACGGTTGCCCGATTGACCCCGCTCTCTCACACTTCGATCACCCCCAGCTCGTGGTGGACCGATTCGACCGTTTCGGCGTCGACTTGCGGGAGACCGCGGCCGGCACCGGCCATGAGCGAGAGGTCGGCCAATTGGTTGACCCGCCGGGGCACGCCGTCGGTCAGTTCATGCAGCCGAGTCAGGGCCCTTTCGGCGAAGACCGGCGCGTCGCGGCCGGCGCGTTGCAGCGAGAGGTTGAGATACTCGGCCGTGTCGGTTGCTTCCCAGGGCTCGACGTCGATTCGCAACTCGGCCAACTCCAGCAGACGCGCCCCGATGCGACCGATCCGCTGATGCCGACCGGCCAGAACAATGGTCAGCCGAGATTGGGGAACCGGATCGAATTGGGCCAGCCGGACGACCTGATCGAGAACCCCTGTCGCCGCCTGATCGGCATCGTCCAAGAGCAACACGGTAGGAAGCTGCTGATAGCGATGTTCGATAATCCGGTCGGTCAGCCTCTGCCACAGCCGCGCGCCGGTTACGCTAGGCGCCGGGTTGATCCCCAGCGCGGCGGCCAACTGCCAGAGAAACTCCGCCGGCTCAATCGCCGTAAGGTTGGTTCGCGCCACGGGCACGCCCACCCGTCGCAACCGCTTGGCCACCACTTCCAGCAACAACGACTTGCCGCTGCCGGTGGTGCCCATCAAGAGCCCCAGCCGCCGGTGCTCTTCGACCAGGTAATGCAGGCGGGCCAACGCCTCTTCGTGCGTCGGGCTCTCGTGGAAGAAGTGGAGATCGAGACGGCCGCGAAACGGTTGCCGATCCAGACCCCAGTGCGACTGGTACATAACCTCTCCCCGAGAATAGACATATCCGCATCTACCCTCTATTCGGTAAAATGGCTACGATAACTTTATTCGTGTTACTTTCGCCAGATACCGCAGCTTATGACAACTCGCTATTTTACCGAAGAACCCGTCTCCGGCGATCGGACGAAGCTTGCCGGGGCCGAGGCCCATCATCTGATCCACGTGATGCGCGCCACGCGGGGCACGGAGGTGGTCTTGTTCGACGGCAGCGGGTGCGAGTTTGATGCCAAGGTCGAGAAGATTGGCCGATCGGCGGTCGAACTGGAGGTGCTCAGCCGGCGCGAGATCGACCGCGAGTTGCCGCTTGAGATCACACTGGCGGTGCCGCTGCCCAAAGGCGATCGGCAGAAATGGCTGGTGGAAAAGGCGACCGAGTTGGGCGTGCGGCGTCTGGTGCCGCTGGTGACCGAGCGGTCCGTCGCGCAGCCGGCCCCTCGGGCGCTGGAGCGGCTTCGGCGCACCGTCATCGAGGCCTCAAAGCAATGCGGCCGGAACCGGCTGATGGAGATTGCCGAGCCGGCCGATTGGGCCCGTTTCCTGACGACCACCGGGGAGATTGCCCATCGATGGTTGGCTCATCCGGGTGAAAAAGGGGGTGAAAAAGGGGACAGGTCCAATTTGTGCGGAGCACCCTGCGGGCCGTTCCGGCAAATTGAACCTGTCCCCTTTTTCTCGGCCCGGGGAGATTCAACCGCCCCGTGCGTCTTGGCCGTGGGACCCGAGGGCGGTTTCACCACCGACGAGGTCGCTCTGGCCACCGATGCCGGCTGGCAGACGATCGACCTGGGCCCGCGCATTCTCCGCATCGAGACGGCCGCCGTGTTGATGACCGGCCGGGTGATTGCTGTCGTCGGTGCGAAATAGTAGGCACACTCTCTGCGTCTGCTACTACTCGACGTCGTATCCATAGTCCTTGATGAACGCAGCCCAGCGGCGGGCGATCCTCTCGCGCGTCGGTTCGTCGAGTTGGTGACGGTTGGGCTTGTACTGGGCCATCTCGGCGGCGCGGGCCTGGAGCGCCGGCAACACGTCGTCGAACCGGCCCAAATCGAGTTGCTCGTAGACGCGGCGAATCTGGCCCACCGGGTCTTGGACAAGATCTTCGTAACGCACCTCGCAGAATCGCGACGGATCGATCAGCGAACAGGTTTCCTCGAAGACCGTGTACATCTGCTCGAAGTTCGCAAGCGTCTCTTCCTCCAAGCCCTCGAACTTGGTCTTCTGGACCGCATGATCGACGATCATCCGCTTGCGCATCTTGATCGTCGAGGGGAAAACGGCCACCGGGTCGCGCACGATGTGGATGAATCGGGCCTTGGGGAAAAGCGCCAGCAGCGTTTCGATTCGGCAGGTGTGCCACGGCGACTTCAAGACGATCCGTTTTCCTTTCCGCAGCGTGAGACACTTGAGAAAGTGGGTCAGTCCCTCCTTCCAACGACGCTTTCCCTCGGGCGGCACCTGGCGCAAGTCGCCGTACTCCGGATACTGCGGACGACGGGGGAAGGCAAACGTGAAGTAGGGCGAAGGAATGCCCATGTTGCACAACGCGAATTCGTCCTCCTGCGGTTTTTCCCAATCGAAGCCCATGTTGTCCATCGGACGGTGCGAAGGCAACAGAAATCCCACGCACCGCGGCAGCCACGATTGGCTCACGAGAAAATGGTTGGGCGCGAAACAGGCGTAGGTATCCGCAAAAGCGTGCCGCGAGTCGAGCACCATCAACTCGTGCAACAGCGTCGTCCCGGTGCGCCAGTGGCCGAGGACGAACAGCGGGTCGTGTTCGATTTGGGTGCGGGCGATCTTGCCTCCGAAGATCAGTTTTTGCAGCAGTCCCATACAGGAATTGAAGCATCCCAGCCCCACGATAATCAGCGACATCGCGATCCGCCAAGGCGAAACGGCGAACCGATTGTGAGCCAGCACACGCAGCCATCCCGAGAGGGTGATCCCGCTCCAAAGGCGAGGTTCCCAGAACTTCGCCGTGGTGTCTTTTCGATCGGGCGGAGTCTGCCGGTCCGGCTCATTGGCCATTACGTTTCCTCTTCGATTTCCGCGATACATCCTCCGGACGGGGGGTGCGATCAGTCGCAATCCGTCCACCGGCGCCACATTTGATAAGAAACCATCTTAGTTGTCGCCACGGATGGGCGGAAGTTCCCTTTGGGAAAATGGCTGGTGAGACCATCGGGAAAGCCCATGGAAATAGTCGTGTGCCACTGCTTGCTTGCAAGCAGTGGCGGAGATCTGAGCACAAACCGGGCAAAAAAGGCACTGCTTGCAAGCAAGCAGTGGCACACGTTTCCGTCAATGCC